>NZ_QODI01000003.1:0-482922 GCF_009935975.1 Pseudomonas sp. Q1
TTGCTCCCGATGAGGGTGAGTCAGTCGATAAATTGCTGACTGACACACCCTCATCGGGAGCAAGCCCCCTCCCACAAATTATTCATCGTCCGTTCTATCGCTTAACTGACTGGCAAGCCCGCTCACTACAGGTCTGCTCTCAGCGGATGATCTTTTCCACTTGGATGCCCAGTTTTTTCAGGCGATACCAGAAGCTTCTTTCAGAAATCCCGATCTTCGACGCCGCCGCTGCCTGCACCCCGTTGCTCTCTTGCAAGGCCGCCAGGATGTAGGCTTTCTCCACCTCCGCCAGCGCCGCATCCAGGTCCTGAGGCACACCCAGGCCCTCGCTGAGCACCGCCGTCACGCCACCCTCGGTGGGCTTGGAGGCGAACAGGTAAGCCGGCAAGTCGATATCTTCAATCACCGGTTTGGCCGCCACGATGGTCGCGCGCTCCACGCAGTTTTGCAGTTCACGGATATTGCCCGGCCAGTTGTAGGCCGCCATGGCCTGCAACGCCTCCGGGCTGAAGCCGGTGATGCGTTTGCCGGCGGTGGCGCTCAGGGTCTCGGCGAAGTGCCGGGCCAGGGGCACGATGTCTTCGGCACGGTCACGCAGGGGCGGCAGCGGAATCGGGAACACGTTGAGACGGTAGTAAAGGTCTTCGCGGAATTCTTTGTTGGCCACCGCATCCAGCAGGTTTTTGTTGGTCGCGGCGATCACTCGTACGTCGACCTTGCGCTCGCGTGGATCACCCACCGGCTCGATCACCCGCTCCTGCAATGCACGCAGGATCTTGGCCTGCAAGGCCAGGGGCATATCGCCCACTTCGTCCAGGAACAACGTGCCTTTGTCGGCCTGCTGGAAGCGCCCGACCCGGTCACTGACCGCGCCGGTGAAAGCGCCCTTGCGATGGCCGAACATCTCGCTTTCCAGCAAGCCTTCGGGGATCGCCGCGCAATTGACCGCTACGAACGGTTTGTCGGCCCGGCTGCCGTGCTTGTGAATGGCGCGAGCGACCATTTCCTTGCCGGTGCCGCTTTCGCCGGTCAGCAGGATGGTTGCATTGCTGTCGCGTACCGAGTCGATCGCGTGCAGCACCTGGCGAAAGGCCGGGCTTTCGCCCACCAGGCTGTCGAATTGGGCATGGTGATCCAGCTCGGCACGCAGCCGCGCGTTATCGCGCAGGATGTCGCGAAACTGCAAAGCCTTGGCCACGGTGATGTCCAGCTCGTCGATGTCGAAGGGCTTGGCGATGTAGTCATAGGCGCCATTGCGCATCGACTGCACGGCATTTTTCACCGTGCTGTAGGCTGTCATCACGATCACCGGCAGGTCCGGAAAACGCACCTTGATCTCGGCCAGCAGTGCCGGCCCATCCATACCCGGCATGCGCCAGTCACTGATCACCAGGTCGATGTCTTCCTGCTCCAGCACTTTGAGCGCATGCAGGCCGTTGCTCGCGGTGAACACCTGGATGCCATTCTGGCTCAAGGCAGACGACAACAAATCACACAGCTTGGGCTCGTCGTCGACTACCAATACGTTATGCGTCATGACCTTCCTCATCGTCGCCATCGTCTTCACCCTGCGCCGGAATGTACAGGCTGAAGGTGGCGCCGGCATCTTTCTCACTGGCGCATTCAATGCTGCCGTCGTGACTTTCCATGATCGAATAGACTTTAGCCAGCCCCAGGCCGGTGCCCGAAGCCTTGGTAGTGACGAATGGCGTGAAGATACGCTCCATCATATCCGCCGGAATGCCCGGGCCGGTGTCGGCAATGCTAATCACCGTGTAGCCGTTCGTGCTGGCGATACCCAGCGTCAGACGCCCGCCTTCAGGCATTTCGTCGACGGCATTGAGAATCAGGTTGAGGCACGCCTGCTTGATCTGTTTGGCATCCGCATAAAGGGTCGCGCCGGGGGCCTGGTCGATAATTTGTGCATCGATATTGTGGGTGGCCAATTCGGGGCCGCAGAAGCCGAGGATTTCTTCGACCACCGGGCGTGCCGCCTGCAACACACGCAACGGTGGGTTGGGTTTGGCGAAGTCGAGAAACTCGGTGATCAGTTCATTGATGCGGCTGACTTCGCTGATCACGTATTCCAGGTGGCGCTTGTCGGTCTCCGCCAAGTCCGCACGGCGGTGCAACAGCTGGGTGGCGGTCTTGATAATACCCAGCGGGTTGCGGATTTCGTGAGCCAGGCCCATGGCGACTTCGCCCAGGGCGTGCAACCGGTCTCGACGGCGCAGTTGCGCTTCCAGGTGGTGCAGCTCGCCCAGGCGTTCGGTCATGTGGTTGAAGGTGCTGCTCAACTGCGCCAATTCGTCGCCGCCACTGACCAGCACTCGGTGCTCATAATTGCCGGAGATCACCGCGTTCACCCCCAGGGACAAGTCCCGCAGCGGCTTGGTCAGGCGCCGTGACACCAGTACCCCGGCGCCGAGGGACAGCGCCGAGCTGAGCAGGAAAATCAGCAAGAACAGGTTGCTCTGGTTCACCAGCCCCACCAGGCTGGTATGGCGCAGCAGGCCACTGAAGATCACGCCTTGCAGGTCGCCGGCGTCGTTGAAGATCGGCCAGTACAAACCGCTGTAATTGTTGGTGAACTGTTCGCTCGGTTGTTTGGTGGCGCGCATGGCCGTTTCGACATTCTTCGGGATGCGCGACGGGTGATTATCAAAACGCTGGGTCGAGAATATCTCGGAAAAACCCGAAGGGTTGGCCAGGTACAGGCGCAGGTCGAGGGAGTGGACATCCGCCACACTGGTGAGGAAGCTGCTGTCCAGGTAGGTAGCGACCAGGAGCAGGTAGTCCTCCCCGTCCTGCGTGGTTTCGAACGTGGAGACCACCATGCCCGTCGTCACGCCGGCCACCTGCACCGTCTGCAAGACGGCATTGCTGGTCAGGTTGATCTGCTTGACCACATCGTCAGCCGCCGTGGTGAACACCACCTTGTGATCGCTGGCGCGGATCAGCGCAACTACGTCGATATCAGTGGCGTTGGCAATGTCGGCGGTCAGCCGGTCGTGCTTGGCGGCTTGCTTGCTTGACGGCGGGCTGGTGTAGCGCAGGAACAGCTTGGCCATGCGCGCGTTGTCATGAAGGATGTTGCCGACCTCGTCCTTGACGATCTTGGTCGACTCTTGCAGCCAGATGCGCACGTTGCTGTCGAAGATCTGTGACAGTGTGGTTGCCGCCAGTTCGGCCGCAATCATGGTCGGAATAACGCTGACCAACCAGAACGCCAGCACCAGCTTGCGCTGGACGCTCCAGCGCGAGATGGCAAAGGGGCGGGCTTTCGGGCGGGTCTTGGTGATCATCAGGTTTCGCTTATCACAGCAGCCATGGCAGGGTCGGAACGATCCGGTCGAAGAAACATTTTCGCGAAATTGAACAGCCCGTTCACCCACCGATTACGCCGGCGCAAGAACAGGCTGTTGTACTCAAGCTCGCTCGTTTACCCAGACACAGACCGCGCGTTCTTCAAGCCGTTCCAGACACTGCGCTGGATGGCTCGAACGCCCAAGCAGGCTTGGGCGATGATCACGTCGAGTGCTCAGGTTCATGCCCGCTGTCGGTAATCCACGGGCGCTTGGACAGCGGCGGCATGTTGCTCGACAAACTCGGCACTCAACTCGATCACCCGGCGGTATTGCAGGTCGACGGTGATCATGTGATAGCAGTTGTCCAGCAGGATCTTGGTCACGGGACCACCCAGATGGCGCTCCACGTAATCGGCGTTCCAGCGGCTGGTGATGTCGTCCTCGATGGAGTGCAGCACCAACGCCGGGACCTTGATCTCAGGCATGCGTTTCTTGACCACGGCGTTCATGCGGTGCAACTCGCGCACCGTGATGCCCTCCATGGTCAGCAAACCGGCTTCGCTGCTCTCCCCCTCCTTCATCTGCCGTTCGACGATCGAGCGCAGGCGCTCGTTCTTGATGCCATACGGCGGCTTCTCTTCAAAGCGGCAGACGTGCACGCCGAATGGAATCTTCATCAACAACGGCGTCAGGAACGCCAACTTGTTAATGCTCCAGCCGTCGTACTTCAAGGTAGTGGAATACATCAGCAACCCGGCCACTTGCCCTGGGTGCTCGGCGGCCACATACATCGACATCACCGCGCCCATGGACAAGCCACCGACAAACACCTGCTCGTGGCGCTGCTTGACCTGCGCAAAGGTCTTGCGCACGCCTTCATACCAGTCCAGCCAGCCGGTCGCCTGCAAGTCGCTGTTATCGCCGCAGTGGCCAGCCAGGGTGGGCACGTACACCGTGCAGTTGCCCACTTTGGCCAGCCCCTTGGCGACTTGGCGCAGTTCCGTTGGGGTGCCGGTCAGGCCGTGGATCAACAGAATCCCGACCGGACCTTCACCCAACACGAAGCCGGCGTCACCTTCACCGAGGTCGACTCCGATGTTGTTCACCGCTTGGTCGCTCGCACCAGCAGTTGCTCCAGGAGTTTCAGGCCCAGGTCGATTTCCGGGTAGCTGATTTCCAGGGACGGTGCCAGGGTGATCACGTTTTTGTAGTAGCCGCCCACGTCGAGAATCAAGCCCAGTTTCTGGCCGTCAACGACCATGTCGCCTTTCATGCCTTCTTCGACCATGTAGTCCAGGGTCGCCTTGTCTGGCGTGAAGCCGTCCGCAGCGCAGATTTCGCAGCGCAGGGCCAGGCCCAGGCCATCGACGTCGCCGATGATCGGGAAACGTTTCTGCAGGTCTTGCAGACCTTCCAGGAAGTATTTGCCCTTGGCCATGACCATGGCGCCGTAGTCGACTTCGCTGGTCATCTTGAACATTTCCAGACCTACAGCCGTACCCAGTGGGTTGGAGGCGAAGGTGGAGTGGGTCGAACCTGGTGGGAAGATCTTCGGGTTGATCAATTCTTCACGAGCCCAGATACCGCCCAGCGGGTTCAGGCCGTTGGTCAGCGCCTTACCGAAGACGATCACGTCCGGCTGCACGTCGAAGTGCTCGATCGACCACAGTTTGCCGGTACGGTAGAAGCCCATCTGGATTTCATCGGACACCATCAGGATGCCGTGCTGATCCAGGACTTGCTTGAGTTCGCGGTAGAAGTTCATTGGCGGGATCACGTAGCCGCCGGTGCCCTGGATCGGCTCGACGTAGAACGCTGCGTATTCGCTGGAACCGACTTTAGGGTCCCAAACGCCGTTGTATTCGGTCTCGAACAGACGGGCGAATTGCTGCACGCAGTGGCTGCCGTATTCTTCCTTGGTCATGCCTTTAGGGCCGCGGAAGTGGTACGGGAACGGGATGAACTGCGCACGCTCGCCGAAGTGGCCGTAGCGGCGACGGTAGCGGTAGCTCGAAGTGATCGACGACGCGCCGAGGGTACGACCGTGGTAGCCGCCTTCGAAGGCGAACATCAGGCTCTTGCCGTTGCTGGCGTTACGCACGACTTTCAGGGAGTCTTCGATGGACTGCGAACCGCCGACGTTGAAGTGCACGCGACCATCGAGGCCGAATTTCTTCTTGGCGTCGACTGCGATCATTTCCGACAGTTCGATCTTGCCTTTGTGCAGGTACTGGCTGGCGATTTGCGGCAGGGTATCGATCTGCTGTTTCAGCGCGTTATTCAGGCGTGGGTTGGCGTAGCCGAAGTTTACGGCCGAGTACCACATTTGCAGGTCGAGATACGCCTGGTCTTCGGTATCCCACACGTAGGAGCCTTCGCAGCGGCTGAAAATGCGCGGTGGCTCGATGTAGTGAACGGTGTCGCCGTAAGAGCAATACTTGGCTTCTTTATCCAGAAGAACCTGGTCTTCGGCGGTAGCGATACGGATATCAGACATGGTGGAAGAGTTCCTGATTTTCAGCGGTAAAGGTGGTGGCGTTGGCGGCGATGCCCATCGGCAGTTTGGCCAGCAGCGCAGGCAGTTCGGCAAAAGTGTCGAAGCGCACGTGAGGGATATGGTTGGCTTCGCAGTATTTGGCCAGGCTGCCTTTGGCGAAGACGAAGTCGGCGGTGGAAGCCACACACATGTCGGACTTGCCGTCGCCGATCACCAGCACGCGTTTGTTGCGTGGGGTGGATTTGCACTTGCAGTTGCCG
This sequence comes from Pseudomonas sp. Q1, assembly GCF_009935975.1. Classification (NCBI taxonomy): domain Bacteria; kingdom Pseudomonadati; phylum Pseudomonadota; class Gammaproteobacteria; order Pseudomonadales; family Pseudomonadaceae; genus Pseudomonas; species Pseudomonas sp. Q1. Next base: position 6,066 of record NZ_QODI01000003.1, read on the forward strand.
GCCGCGGCACGGCAGGCATCGCTGGAATACGGGAAGTCGATGCGCCAGCTGTTCTGGTCGACCTGGCGCAGACGGTTGGCGAGGATCGGCAGCAGGGTCACGTAGTTGCGCGACAGAATGCGCGCGATGCCCTGTTCGATGCCATCGCTGACCACCTCGATGGTAGCGCCCAGGCCCATGACGTGATCGACGAAGTCCGGGAAGTCCGGGTCGATTTCGACGCTGTCAAAATACGCCAGCAGTTCTGCCGGGGTCGCTTTGATCAGCGCCAGTTGGCGGCTCAGGCATTCGCGGGAACCGATATGTCCATCCAGCCATTCCTGTTCGATGGTTTCCCACTCGGGGCCGGCGAAGCGTTGGAGGACGTTGTCGATGACATCGGTGGGGGTGATGGTCCCGTCGAAGTCACACACGATATGCCACTGGATCATTGCGTTTACCTTGATGGAGCGCGCTGTATGCGCTTGCCCAAGAGGTATAGCAGAGAGCGTGCCAACTGGCTGAACACCAGCGGGGCTGGGCTTTTGGCCAAGATGTGTGGTGATATGTGTCGAGCAAGCTACAATTTTTGTAGCTTGCTACAAACAAGATGAGTGCTTGCGCGCAGGGCTACCTTCGCGCGTGAATGCGCGCCAGTTCAGGTAAGGAATCCGCTCCATGCTCAAAGTCACTTGCGCGGTACTCACAGGTCTGTTCGGTCTGCTGGACGTTTCCAGCGCCGCCTGGGCCGCCGGTCTCACCGGCCAGGTGGGTGCCGGCTTCAGCTATCAGCCCCGCGACCCCACCGCCAGCAGCTACGAAGTCAAACCGGTCCCCGAACTCGACCTAGACTGGGGCAACGTGAGCCTGGCGACAGACGACGGCCTGACCTGGAGCGTACTCAATACCAACGGTTTTACCGCCGGCCCCTACATCAATTACCTGCCAGGCCGGACCGCCAACGGCGCACTGCGCGGCTTGCGTGATGTGCCGGACATGGCCGAAGTCGGCGGGTTCGTGCAATACGCCCCGGCCGATTTCTGGCGCATCTACACCCAGGTCGGCCAGGCCGTCGGCGGCGCGCACGGTCGAACCGGCATGCTGGGCAAACTCGGCGGTGAACTGGGTTACCCGATGGGCGGCGACATCATCGGCAGCACGGGCCTGATGGCCTACTTTGCCGACGCCCGTCAGACCCAGGCGTTCTTTGGCGTCGACGCCAATGAATCCGCCGCCTCAGGTATCCGGGCCTACAACGCCAGCGCCGGCTTCCAGAACCTGACGCTGACCCAGAGTTTCGAGTTCCCGCTGACCTCCCATTGGTCGTGGCTGACCAGCGCCAGCTGGACGCGCCTGGTCGGTTCGGCGGCCAACAGCAGCATCGTCAAGAAAACCGGCGACGTGAACCAGGGCCAGGTGCAGACGGCGATCAGCTACAAGTTTGACTGAAGCTCAGCCTTTGGCTTCGCTGATAATCTGACGAATCGCGCCCACGAAGGCTTCCGCCGGCTGGCCGCCGCTGACCGCGTACTGGTCGTTGAACACGATGGTCGGCACCGAGCTCACGCCACGGGACACCCACAGTTGTTCCTGCTCGCGCACTTCGGCGGCGTACTCGTCGCTAGCCAGGATCTGGGCCGCACGCTGGATGTCCAGGCCGACGCTCTCGGCGATGATCGCCAGGGTCGCGTGGTCGGATGGGTCCTGGCCATCGCTGAAATACGCCTTGAACAGCGCTTCCTTGAGGTTGTACTGCAAGCCTTCTAGCCCCGCCCAATGCAGCAGGCGGTGGGCGTCGAAGGTGTTGTAGATACGGCTCTGGCCGTCGGTGCGGAAAGCGAAGCCCAGGGCTGCGCCCATGTCGCGGATGCGTTCGCGGTTGGCCTGGGACTGCTCGGCGGTGGAGCCATATTTCTCGGTGATGTGCTCAACGATGTTTTGCCCGCCGGCGGGCATGTTCGGGTTGAGTTCGAATGGCTGGAAATGAATCTCGGCCTGTACCTCGCTACCCAGTTGGTCGAGGGCTTCGGTCAAGCCGCGCAGGCCAATGATGCACCAGGGGCAAGACACGTCGCTGACGAAATCGATTTTCAGGGGAGTACTCATGGCAGGCAACCTCGCAGGCGTTCTTGTCGGCACTGACGCGCCGTAAAGGTTGCACCATACACCAAGTTCACAGCACCTTCGAAGACTCACCCAGGTCAATCTGCGCCCAATGCGCAACGTCTTCGCGATGGGCTTGCAGGTAGGGCAGCACCGCCGTCAGCAGCGGTGCCTTGAACGCTTCCTGGAATCGATGGGCCATGCCCGGAATCAGTTTCAGTTGGCTGCCCTGGATATGCGCGGCCAGGTGCACGCCGTGCATCACCGGCAACAAGGGATCGGCGGTGCCATGCACCACCAGTGTCGGGACCCGCAGCTGGTTGAGCAACGGCACGCGGCTGGGCTCGGCGAGGATTGCCATGATCTGGCGCTTCACGCCGTCCGGGTTGAAGGCACGGTCATAGGACAGTGCCGCCTGATGCAGTAATACCTGACGATCATCTTTCACCTGCGGGCTGCCCAGGGCCGCTAGCAGGTCCGCCTGCTGCTCCAGCGCCACCTCGCGATTGGGCGCGCTGCGCCGCGACAACAATTGCACCAGCGCCGCACTCGGCGCCGGCAGGCCCTCGGCGCCGGAGCTGGTCATCACCAACGTCAGGCTTTCCACCCGCTGCGGCGCCATCGCCGCCAGGTGCTGGGCGATCATGCCGCCCATGCTCACGCCCAGCACGTGGAATTGCCGGATCTGCAAGGCATCCATCAAACCCAGCGCATCATCGGCCATATCCGTCAGCGTGTAAGGCGTCGCTACCGGCAGGCCGAGCTTGTAGCGCAGCACTTCGAAGGTCAGGTTGGCGCTGGCCGGGGCCTGGCGCCAGGTGGACAGGCCGACGTCACGGTTGTCGTAGCGAATCACCCGGAACCCCTGCTCACACAGGGCCACCACCACTTCATCCGGCCAATGGATCAACTGCCCGCCCAGCCCCATCACCAGCAGCAACGCAGGATCCGACGCCCGCCCGATACTTTGGTAGGCGATGCTGACTGTTTCCAGGTCGACCGTTTGGGTCGGGACATTGACATCACATCGAGAAGCCGCAAAAGACGGCAGGCCGAACAAGAGAGCGGCCAGTAGAAAAAACACGCGCATGAAAAACACCGAAACGCAGAACCCCAGTAGAGCGCGAGTCTGATGAAGTTTGTTCACGCGCGCTGCCACACTTCCATGACAGTTTGATGAAGAGTGCCCAGCGGTCAGGTCTACACATGTAGCGCCAACTCGCCGGGGCAGGTGCGTTCAATGGGCGGATGCCGGAAGCCATCGGCCTTTTGCCCAAGGAACCCCCATCATGCCCGACCTATCTGCGCCAGCACTCGCTGACCTGCCACTGCCGACTTTTACCCCTTCACATACGACCCTGGCGTTGAACCAGGACGAGAACCTGCTGCTGCGCGCCGAACAACGCTTGCGTGATTGCCGCAGGGACATGCTCGAACTGATGAGCCACGCGCCGACACTGCGAGCGACCATCCATGACACGCTCCAACAACACCTGGGCCTGGACGGCGCCCAGGTAGGGCTGCAAACCCCATCCGAGGGCGAGCACGCGGCCGGCCGCTGTTCCCTGACCGACGCTTGCGCGTTTCTCCTCAAGTACCCGACCACTGACACCGCGACACTGAGTGACGTGCAGGTATTACACCTGCCCGCCAACCATCCACTGGCCAAGCTGACGACGCCGCAACTGCTGGAGCAGGTCCGCCGCCTGGATATCCGCGCCGCCCTCACCCAGGCCTGGAACCGCTATTGGGCGGGCCGGGCACCGCAGACCCCGATCAGCCGACGCCAACGTGCCGCACAGTTGTATCGCGAGCATTTCGAGGCGACGGGCTTGTGGCTCAAGGCTCAAGACATTGAGCGGGCGACCCCGCTCACACCGCTGTTCGTACTGCTTGAGTCGTCGGACGACACGCCGTCAGTGAACGAGCAGAAAATATTCACCGAACAGCTGATGCTCAAACATTCCGACGCCAGCCTGCATGCACTGCCCGGCGCCTGGGTGGTCACACTGGATGGGGAACAACCCGTCAGCCAGCTTTTATATGTGCCGTTTCACCAACCGGCCTGGCAGGTCTTCAGCCAACGTGCGGGTATGGAGCGTTGGCTGCTGGAGCACCAGCGCGAACTGTTCGGTACTGAAGCCCCCCTGGCGACCCTCCACTACCGGCTCCAGACACAGCCCTTGGCCAACGGCATCGAGCAATGGCTGGCCTGGCTGGTCGACGCGCAATGGCAGAGCCTGGGCAGCGCGCCGCAGCACCCGGTTTTCCGCGATGGAGCCCCCCTGGCGCTGTTGCACAGTGACGAACTGGACTTGCTGCGACGCACCCGCCCGCTGTTCTCGGCGGCAGCGCCCAGGCAAACGCCGTCGGCCGAAGAAATCGAGCTGGATTCACCGCCACCCTTTGGTTGGCTGGGCGCCGACCTTGACCCCAGCCATCGCCAGGCGGTGATCCGACAACAACGCCTGGCCCTGGAAACCCTGCAAGGCGATGAGCCGCGCATAAACGACTTCAAGCAAGCCCTCGCAGAACTCACTGCCCAGCAATTGGCGGCAGACGCCGCCGCTGTGACGATGCTGGAAAGGCGGCCATTGGATACCACGACCCTCAATATTCAGTACACAGCGCTGTATACCGCCAGGCGCGAAGGTTTGAGAGCCGAGGCCAGGCTGCAACGCAGCCTTGAGCAAATCAACCCACACGAACTGACCCGCCTGGAAACGGTACTCGACCAGCCGCTGCGCGCCGCGCGCAACGAGGACGCGTGCGTGGCCGCACTATGGCTATCGATCACCCGCCAGAACAACGCTACGACCACCGTCACCACCACCGAACTCAAAGGCCCGCTGGTCATCACCTGTGCGCTTGCGCTGACCGACCCACCTGACACTCCTCATAGCCTGTTGCTGTATTGGCCCGGCACCGGCGGCGGCCTGCAGCGGTTCGACTCCTGCCAGGCCCTGGCCACATCGGTATTACGCCTGATGCCCGAGGAACAGGCGCTTTCCATGCAACTCAAGGAGCTGACCGTCGACCCGCTCGACTACAGCCTCAACCTGCAACACGTCGCGTTCGAGGAGCAGGCCGCACAGATACGCTCGGACCATCCGGCACCACCCCACGGCCGCCGCCGTGCGGCCGAACTGGAAAAACTGCGCCTGCAGACACTTCACAACCTGCGCGTGCCGCTGCACGAAGCCCGGGACCTGGCCTGCCTGCAAGTGCTCGAACAAGACAACAGTGCCCATCTGGCCCAACAACTCCCCGATTGGCTGCGCAGCCTCACCGCGCAACAACGTGCAAGCCTCAAACCGTTGATGCAGGCTTACCTGCCGGCGATCGAACAGGCACAACAGTTATTCGACCAGTCCCTGCCCGCGCGTGGCGACTTTGTGCGGCGACACATCGATGCGCGCCTGCGCAAGGACTTCGCCCTTGAGCAAGGGTTTTCCATCGCCGTGGAACTGCCGGACTCTGTCCAACAGCAGCGCGACATCATCCCCGGCGGCAATATCGGCGGCACACCGACACGCCTGGTGGATGTTCCCAGTCGCGCACGCAGCAGCCTGACCCTGGAACAGCTGGCATTGAGCAACATTGACAGCACGTTGAGCCTGCGCCTGGGTTTTATGCGCGCAATCGTGACCAGCGACGCCACCGAGGAAGGCCGTGCGTTGCAGGCCGGGCTCAGCGCCGACTACCTGAGCAAGATGGTGCGGGACCTCAACCTGGCGAAGAAATATGAAGACCATATCTACGCCACGTTCAGAGGGCACCCGGATGAATCGACCTTTGAACAGCAGTACCGCCGTGAAGTGCTGATCAAACCCTGGCGCCTGCTGTTGCAGCTGCAAGGGCGCTACGCCGTGCTGCAAAACCAGCTGACGGAAACGGACCTGCAACTGCTCGACATCGCCATCGATGCCGACACCGCCACGGCCTGGGACTCAGGGTCACGGCGCATCCGCCTGCTGCCGGCCCACCTCGCGACGGGAGGGCGTGATACCCGTGACGAGCAGCCGATCACCTTGTCGGGCATCACCTTCATTCACGACGCAGCGAGCGGCTTGACCTTGTTGTACCTGCCCGACGCACCTGACGAACGTTTTTTCCGTCGCTACGACAGCCTGGACCAGGCGCGCAAGGGCCTGTTCGATCTGTGCCGGCTGGACAAGATGGTGCAGTACGTCGCCGGCCATGCGATCAAGGGCGATGTCCGTGCGCATATCCAGCGGATCGACCAGGCCCAGCAAAAACACTTTACGGGCATGATCGGCGCGGGCGAACGTTGGCCGGTCACCACCTCACTGTCGGCACATCTGCTGGATGCGCACATGGGGCGGCTGATCGAGGCCAACCGCAATGATGCCCGCTCCAACGAAGACCTTGCGCTGGAACGCTATGCGCTGCAAAGCGGACACCTGTTCAACGGGATCAAGATCGCCTTGGGGTTCGTGCCTTTCGTGGGTACGGCGGTGTCGCTGGTGGATGGTGTCACCCAACTGGCCGGTGCCGTCGATGCGTTCCGCCAAGGGGAAACGCATGCCGGCATTGAACAGCTGGCGTCAGTGTTCGAATGCCTGTTGTTCGCGGCCATGGATATTGTGCCGATGGCCGCCGTGCCGTCGGTGCGGGCCGATGCGGCGCGCCGGTTGATGCGCTTGCGACAATCGGCCCATGCCGGCGTCAGCAGCGGCGCCTGGCGCTCCCTGGCATCGCACAGCCGGGCAAGCATCCTGACGCGGTTCGACGGTTATGCGTATGAAAAACCGCTTTCACTGGCGGGCCTGCAACCGGGCAAACAGGGCATTTATCGCCAGGTCTATCGCCACCCCGCAGGTGACTTCATCCTCAACCACGGCCAGATCTTCCAGGTGGAGTTCGACAAGGCTTATCAAACCCTGCGACTGAGCGGCACGCGTAAAAAGTCCTATAAGCAGCCCATCGGGCTGGACGAGAACGGCCAATGGGATACCCATGGCGCGCTCTACGGCACCTTGGTGGATGGCGGGCTGCCGGGGGGCGGCAACGTGCTGGGCGCCGTGGCCGACCGCCTCGACCCGCTGTGGCCGGCGATGATTCGCCAATGGCTGCCGCGCTGGTGGACCGACCATGCCTTGCGCCAGCAGCGCAGGCTGATATCTCGGATCGGGACGGCGTTGCAGTTGATAGACGCCAGCAGCGCAGAACTCAATCGACTGCTGCCGCGCTACCACGCGGATGATCTCTCTGTTATCCCGGCGCTGGAACGCGCCATGGACAGCCTCACCGCGCAGGCGCTGAAAATGGATGAGGAGCTGGTGGCTATCTCACGCTACCTGCGAGGGAATCGCAGCCAAATGCTGAGAAAATCGCGCAGCGATGTGGCCGATAACGTGTGCCAGTGCGCGCAATTGCAAGTGCGGGTTGCCCTGCAACAAGTCCTGAAATATTCCGATGAAGCCGCCGCCCTCAACACCCGTCTTCAGGCCATGCCCTTTGATCAGGTGTCCGCCAGGCAAGCCCTCAGGGCACAGATCCGGGACTTGGATATCCAGGTATTCGACTGCTACCAGCGAACCGACGCCGCAGTTGAACTGATGAACCAATGGCTGCCCCTGGGCCCTGGAATCAATCGAAAAACCCTGGCCACCGCTGCCGAAGCCATCAACCGTCGTTATTCGGAATTTGAACGCGCGCGCTTCAAGACCGAGGCATTGACCGATCTCATCGCGCATCGCAAACCTGGGCACGACATCGCCTGGCACTACCTGCAGGGGCCGCTGGAAAACGCCGAGAACGCCTTGATACAGGCGCTGTACCTGCAACGTCATCTGCTCGAGGCAAGCCCCAACCCCAGCCAGCGCAACCGCATCTTGCAGCACTGCATCAGCACCTACGAAACCTATCAGCGCCAGCTGAACAGTTGGACGGCCGGTGTACCGCAGCTGTTTGATGACACCTATGTCGCGCAGATGCACCAACAGCTCAGCGCCCTGCGCACACGCGCCGAAAAAGCCCTGACCACCGTCACGCCCAAGACCACGGGCTCACCCGGCAAACGCGTGTTCGAGACCGACGACAACCTGCTGCTGATTGGTGACGCCGATAAAACCTCAGCCCCGCAAAAACCGCGCTACACCCTCACGGGTAAACGGGGCGAGGCGCATGTCTGGGAGCAAGGCAGCGACGGCAAATTCCGCCGCGTCGGCGCAGCCAGCCCGACGGCTTGGCAACCCACTCCCCGTGACCTGAACGCCTTGACCCAGGACGCCAAGAATCGTTTGCAGAACCTTGCCGCCCACCAGGCCCGAGTCGACGGCTACAGACGCCAGAAAATGCTCCCGGCGGACCTTGAGTTCATGATGACCAGCGAGGCAGATACCCTCGACCTGCAAGCCCGTCACCTCGCAGAGTTGGCGGGAGATTCGGCATTGGTCCGGCAACTGCGCCAAAAGGCCACCGACCTGCGCGAGCAAGGCCGGCGGCTGCGGATCAACCAGTCAATCAGCAGCCAGACACCGACCGAGGGCTACCTGGACTATCTGCTCAGTCAGCAGCTGGACGACAAACCGATTGTCGATATCCGCAAGACCGGTGCCCTGGAGGACCTGGGACGGCGCCAGGATGGCCGGCCGGATTTCATGCAGGAATTTGAAATCCGCGATGTCCGCCAGGCCACGCCCAAGCCGCTGTGGTACGCGCACTTTCACTACGAGTCGGCCACGCCCAGGCAGCTCGACCTCTTCGTCAAAGCCCACCTCAAATTGCCAGCCCAGCGTCGCCTGGGGCTGAAATGGCAGCAAAGCCAAGCCCGCGACGGGGCAACGGGCGACGTTGCATCGATCTGGAGGGGCGACATCAATAAACCGCTGGCAAGGCAGCATTTCCAGGCGGCGTGGCAAGAACAGCTCTAGTCGTCGCCACGCAGCGGCTTGTTCGCAACGGGAACATGAGACAAACTCAACTTAATTAATGTGTTGGCAAGTTTTACTCATGGAGGCCCTGGTGCTGGAAATTCGTCACCTCAAGACCCTGCACGCTTTGCGCGAAGCCGACAGCCTGGTGGAAGCCGCCGAGCGTCTGCACCTGACGCAGTCGGCGCTGTCCCACCAATTCAAGGAACTGGAAGAACGCCTGGGCATGCCACTGTTCGTGCGCAAGACCAAGCCGCTGCGCTTCACCAGCGCCGGCCTGCGCCTGCTGCAACTGGCCGACGCCACCCTGCCCTTGCTGCGTGGTGCCGAGCGCGATATCGCACGGTTGGCCGGCGGCACTGCCGGGCGTCTGCACATGGCGATCGAGTGCCATAGCTGCTTCCAGTGGCTGATGCCGACCATCGACCAGTTCCGCGACGCCTGGCCGGAAGTCGAGCTGGACCTGGCCTCGGGTTTCGCTTTCGCCCCGCTGCCGGCCCTGGCCCGTGGCGATCTGGACCTGGTGGTGACCTCCGACCCGCTGGAACTGCCGGGCATCACTTATGTACCGCTGTTCACCTACGAAGCCATGCTGGCGGTCGCCAACCAGCATGCGTTGGCGAACAAGTCCTATATCGTGCCGGAAGACCTGCTCAGCGAAACCCTGATCACCTACCCGGTGGAGCGTGACCGCCTGGATATTTTCACGCGTTTCCTGGAACCGGCCGACGTCGAACCGGCCCAGGTGCGCACCTCGGAATTGACGGTGATGATGATGCAGTTGGTAGCCAGCGGCCGTGGTGTCTGCGGCATGCCCCATTGGGCGCTGCATGAGTACAGCTCGCGGGGTTACGTGAAGGCCAAGCGCCTGGGCGAGAAAGGTTTGTTTGCGACGCTGTATGCCGGGATTCGCGCCGACATGCTGGATGCGCCGTATATGCGCGACTTCTTGCTGACGGCCAAGGACACTTCGTTTTCGACGCTGGATGGGGTCAGCGCGGTTCGATAAACGACGCAGAGCAGCACCGTGGCTGATCACTGACCTTTCAATTCACGCCACATGTGAATTTTGTCGAAATACTCGATGCCCACCCGCACCGCCAACGGCTCCAGGCCGTATTGGATAAACCCGCACCGCTGGTACAACGCCAAGGCTGCATCGTTGCCGGCGGTGACGGTCAGTTGAATCACTTTGAGGCCGGGCTGGCGGCGTGCGTCATCGAGCGCCGCTTCCACCAATTGGCGGCCAAGCCCCTGTTGCTGATGCGCCGCGCTCACATACATACCGAACAGGGTCACTTTGTGCCGGGCCTTCTCGCGTGGCTCAAAGGCCAGGCCGACAATCCCGGCCAACTCATCACCGTCGAACCCACCCAGCAACCGATCCAGCGGGCTGGAAAGGCGCTTTTCCCACCAGCTCGACGGCATCGCTGCACGCTCGGCCACACTGGAGGTGAACGCCTGTGGATAGGCACCGTAGGCCTCCAGCATCAACTCGCGATACGCGGTGGCGTCGCCGGCCACCAGCGGGCGAATCTTCATGCCGTCAGCGACTGGCGATAGAACGGCAGGATCAGGTCACGCGTCAACGGCGCCAAGTGCAGGCCACCGTCGCCCATGGGGTCGATCCAGCGCACCTCCTCGATTTCCGCCGCGGGCACCACCGCCACGTCGATGTGCACCTGGAACAACTCGGCGTGCACGGTAAAACCTGGCTCATTGGCGGCCGGGGCCGAGAAGTGGCCGAGGTAAAGGGCCTGGCTGGGGTCGATGTGCAAGTTGAGTTCTTCGTGCAGCTCGCGGGCCAGGGCCTGGGCCGGTTGTTCCCCGGCGTCGATCTTGCCGCCCGGTTGCATGAACGCCTGGGTGCCGCGCTTGCGCACCAGCAGGGTCTGGCCGTCGCGGCCGATCAGGAGGGCGGCGGCAATACGAATGGTTGAAAGGCTCATTAAAGAATGGGGGTCTCTTCGGGTAGTTTGATAAATACGCTGTATTTGGCGCCCTCCATCGCTTCGAACGCGATCAGCTTGTCCACCAGCGGCAGGTTCAACACCTTGCCGGCGTTGAGCAGCAGCATCCCGTTATCGGCATTGAGGTTGCGCGCCAGGACCATGCCGTCTTCCAGTTCCCGGGTGGAAAGGACTTTGACGCTGGGGTCGCCCAGGGTCACATCGCTCAAAAAAGTGGCGCAGGCTTTGACGAAGTCTTCGACCAGTGCCGGATCGTACAGGCGCCCGGCATACTTGCGGATATACAGCAGCGCTTCGTCGCTGTTCAGATACCGCTCAAGGATCAAGCCCTTTTGCAATTCGATAAAGTCCACCGCCAGCTTCAGCAGGCGTGAGCCGAACGGAATCGCCTCCTCCTTGAGATGGTCGGGAAAGCCTGTACCGTCCCAGCGTTCCTGGTGATGCCGAATGAGCCGCGCCGCATCCTTCATCGGCTCCAGGGTCATCAACAGCGACTCGCTTTGCGTCGGGTACGCGCGATACAACTCACGGTCGGTGCTGTGCAGCCTGTCCGACGGCGCAACCATCATGCCGTCGGTCCAGCTCAGCTTGCCGATGTTGTACAACGCAGCGGCCATCGTCAGGTCGCGGGTACTGGCTTCATCCATCGACTGGGCGTCGCAATACACCCGAATCAGCTCGATCAAGGCGCGGTTGGTCTGCTTGTCCTTGGGCAGGCGCAAGTTGGCCAGCAGCGAGAACACCTCAGTGCCCGTCACGTAGCTGCGCTTGAGCTCTTCGTAGGCCAGGTCAAGCATGTCGGCGGTCTGTTGCAACTCGGAGGTGCGCGCCGCCACGCGTTTTTCCAGTGTGCTGTTAAGCACCTTGAGCTGCTCGGTCTGTTGCCGGGCCAAGCGCTCCAGGCGCAGGTGCTCAAGGCATTGGCTGATGACCAACTGCAACTCGTCGTCATTCCAGGGTTTGCTGATATAGCGGTGAATCTGGCCTTCGTTGATCGCCTTGATGATGGTTGTCACATCGGCGTAACCCGTCAACAAAATACGGCTGGTGCCAGGATACAAACGATGCACCTCGGCCAGGAGCTGCGCGCCGTCCATTCCGGGCATGCGCGCATCGCTCATCACCAGGTCGACGTGGCGCCCGGCGAGGATCTCCAGCGCCTGGGCACCGCCGCCGGCCAGCAGTATTTCGTATGGCTGAGTGCGCAACAGGCGGCGCAAACTGTTGAGGATCGATTCTTCGTCGTCGACCAGCAAAACGACGGGTTTCGTAGCGAGCTGTTCATCCATGGTGACTCTGCCTTCAAATAAAACAAAGTTGAGCTAAATTGAACCCTCGTGTCGTACCTTGCGCCTTCGCTTGTAGGCAAGGGGGACTCACGCTGCAGGTCATCGCGCGGCAAACGCGTTAATTTGACGCCAACTGGCCGTCGATATCAAGCGAGCTCGACTATGCTGTCAGAGCAACTCGCCCCCCACTCAGAGGTGAAGCCAAGGAAGGAGCCGTTATGCAATCGAGCCTTTTGCCTGTGCGGAGCGCGCCATGAACATCGACCCGGGACGGGCCAACCGTCGCATCCTGATCGTCGATGACACCGCCTCGATCCACGAGGACTTTCGCAAGATCCTCTGCGCCGAAGCAGAGGGCGAAAAGTCCCTGGACAGCCTCGAAGCAACGCTTTTCGGCACCTCCGCGCCCGTGCGCCAGGCGTTTGTGCTGGACTCGGCCTATCAGGGCCAGGAAGCCCTTGAGCTGGTGAACAGAGCCCTGGCACAGCAATCCCCCTACGCCATGGCATTTATCGATATGCGCATGCCGCCGGGCTGGGATGGCTTGCAAACCATCGAACAGCTATGGACTGTCGATCCCAAGTTGCAAATCGCGCTGTGTACCGCCTATTCCGATTACTCATTCGAGGCCATCGAAGCGCGGCTGAAGTACAACGACCAATTGCTGATCCTGAAAAAACCCTTTGATCACCTGGAAATCCGCCAGATGGCCAGTGCCCTCACCTGGAAATGGCAACTGGCCCAGGACGTCGCCCTGAAGATGATCGACCTGGAGCGCACCATCGAGGAACGGGTGCAGGAATTGCTCAAGGTTTCGCGCCTGTTGCAATACGACACCCTCACCGACCTGCCCAACAGCACATTGCTGGGGGACCGTCTGTCCCAGGCGATTGCCCTGGGTCGACGGCACGAGACCCAGCTGGCGGTGGTCTTTATCGGCCTGGACCGTTTCAAACGCGTCAACAATGCCTGGGGCTACCCGGTGGGCGATGAAGTGCTGCAACAGGTCAGCCAAAGCCTGCTGGAGGCCGTGCGGGAATCGGATTCGGTGTTCCGTTATGGTTCTGACCAGTTCGTGGTCCTGCTCAACGATGTCCAGAATCTCCAGCAAACCCAGCATATCGCGCAAAAATTTCTCAATGCCATCAGCGTGACCCGCCATGTGGCCGGGCATGACCTGAGCGTCACCGCCAGCCTGGGCATCAGTACTTACCCCAATGACAGCGGCTCGGCGGTGGAGTTGATCAAGCACGCTGAAACCGCCATGCATAACAGCAAGGAACTGGGGCCGAACGATTTCCGTTTTTACACTGAAGACATGAACCTGCGCGCGCAACGCCAACAGGGTCTGGAAAGCGCGATCCGCCAGGCATTGGAGCGTGATGAATTTGTATTGCATTACCAACCGAAGCTGGATTTGAAGTCCGGGCACATCGTTGGCGCCGAAGCATTGATCCGCTGGTTTCAGCCACGCTCCGGCTGGGTCAGCCCCGCCGAATTCATTCCGGTGGCCGAAGACTGCGGGCTGATCGTGCCCCTGACGAAATGGGTACTGCGTCGCGCTTGCGAGCAGGCTCAAGCCTGGAACGCCCTGGGCCTGAACCCGCTGAGTATCTCGGTGAATATCTCCTCGATCGACTTCCGCCAGCGCGACTTCGTTGAGAACCTGGCCGCCATTCTCAAGCAGACCGGGCTGCCCCCGGCCCAGCTGGAACTGGAGATCACGGAAAGTGTGTTGATGCAGAGCGTCGACACCACCGTCATCACGTTGAACCGGATCAAAGCCATGGGTGTCCGTCTGGCCCTGGACGACTTCGGCACGGGCTATTCCAGCCTCAGCTACCTGCGGCGCTTCCCCATCGATGTGTTGAAAATCGACCAGTCATTCATTCGCGGCCTGATTGTGAACAATCAGGATGCGCAGTTGATCAGCGCGATCATCGGCATGGGTAAAAGCCTGGATTTGAACATTATCGCCGAAGGGGTAGAGTCGCTCGAACAGCTGAAATTCCTCCAGGCCGAGCGCTGCGAGGAAGGCCAGGGTTTCCTGTTCAGCAAGGCAGTGCCTGCGCAGGAGTTCATCTTGTTGCTGCAGGCGGGCAAGACCAGCCTGATGCCCGATCATTAGTCGTTTGCAAGGAGTGCGCGATTGAAAGCAGTGTCAACCTACGGGCTTACCCTGGCGATGTGGCTGGGCATGGGCGCGCCGTTGATGGCCGCGCCGCTGGACGAAGCGCTCAAACCGCTGCCGCCGGTGCCCACCCTGGACCCGGCCAAAGTCGAGCTGGGCCGCCAACTGTTCAATGAGCCACGCCTGTCGGTGAATAACACATTGTCCTGCGCCAGTTGCCATCGCCTGGAAACCGGAGGGGCCGACAACAAGGCATTCTCCCTGGGCTTCGATGGCAAGCCGCTCGGTATCAACACGCCGACCGTGTTCAACGCCGGCCTCAACTTCAAACAGTTCTGGAATGGCCGGGTAGATACCCTGGAAGCCCAAGCCGAACACGTGGTCATCAACCCGACTGAAATGGGCAGCGACTGGAAAACCGTGGTGCAGAACCTGGCCGCCATGCCCCTCTACGCATCTGCATTTTCCAAGGCCTACCCGGATGGCATCACCGCCTCCAACGTGCAAGACGCCCTGGCGACTTATGAACGTACGCTGCTCACCCCCAACTCACGGTTTGATCAATATCTGCAGGGCAACACCGAGATTTTGACGATCCAGGAAAAGTACGGTTACCAGCGCTTCAAGGATTACGGCTGCATCGCCTGTCACCAGGGCGTGAACATCGGCGGCAATATGTTCCAGAAGTTCGGCGTGATGGGCGATTACTTCAAGGCCCGCGGCAACCCGCTCGAATCGGACCTGGGCCGTTACCTGGTGACCCAGGATGAAGAAGACCGTCACGTGTTCAAGGTGCCCAGCCTGCGCAATGTCGCGGTCACTGCGCCGTACTTCCACGACGGCTCGGCCAAGACCCTGGAGGACGCAGTGGATGTCATGTTCAAGTACCAACTGGGCCGCAACCCTTCCCAGGACGACAAAGACCTGATCATCCAGTTTCTCAAGACCCTGACCGGCCAATGGGAGGGTAAGCCACTATGACCCTGTCCCGCAGCCATACCAGCACTCTGCTGCTCACCCTGATGACCTTGTTTCTGGCCTCGACCCTGGTGTTTCTGTACCTCAAGTCATCCCGCGACCAGACCGCCACCTATACCCAGTCCCGGGACCTGATCCGGCAACTGCAGCAACTCAATGCCCAGTGGGACAGTGAAGTGCTCAAGGCCAGGATCTCCATTACCCGCAACTACGACCCGCTGGTCTCGCCTTTGCTGGAAATGACCCGGATATGGGCCGATCTGAAAAACCGCGAGTCTTACCACGACAGTGCCGACCAGGCTGGCTGGCAAGCCAGCCAGCAAGCTTACGAAGCCGCCCTCCAGGAAAAAGCTCGGCTGGTGGATCAGTTCAAATCCCACAACGCGGTGCTGCGCAATTCCCTCGCGTTCCTGCCGACCGCCGAAGACGACATCCAGGCCCAATTCAACCGCGTTGACGATGAAAGCAGGCTGCATGTACAAAGCGTGGCCACCGACACCTACGACCTGCTGCTCAGCAGCCTGGAGTTCGCCCAGGTCACCAGCGATGAGCGGGCGGCGGATATTCTGGTGGGCCTGGGCAAACTGGCAATCAACAAGGAAACCCTGCCCAGTGAGTTTCAGGCGCCAGTCGACATCCTGAGCAATCATATTGAGTTGATCCTGCGCGAGCAGCCGCTGGTCAATGGCCTGCTTGAGCACATTGCCGCGGTCCCGGTGGCCGAAAGTCTGGATAACCTGAGCACCCATCTCGACCTGGACCAGCAGGCGTCTGACCGGGTGGATCATCAGTACCATCGCTACCTGCTGATCTTCTCGACCCTGCTGGTGGTGATGCTGCTCTACCTGGCGGTGCGCCTGTTACGCAGTTTCGCCGAGGTCAACCGGGTCAACCGTGCCTTGCAGTCGGCCAACGAAACCTTGGAGCAACGCGTGGAACGGCGCACCCAACAGCTCAAGGATGCCCAGAGCGAGCTGATGGACAGCGCCCGCCAGGCCGGCATGGCCGAGATCGCCACCAACGTGCTGCATAACGTCGGCAACGTGCTCAACAGCGTGAATATCTCCGCCGACCTGGTCGCGCGCAAACTGCGCAGCAGCAAAGCCCAGGGCCTGGGCAAAGCCATGCAGTTGATCAATGAGCACCCGCACGACCTGGGCACCTTCCTGAGCGAAGACGAAAAAGGCAAGTTGCTGCCCAACTACTTGAACCAACTGGTGGACGCCATTGCCGTTGAACAGCAAGGCATGGCCGAAGAGCTGGCGCAACTGAGCAAAAGTGTCGATCACATCAAGGACATCGTTTCCACGCAGCAATCCTATGCCGGTGTCGCAACCCCACTGGAGCCGGTCCAGATCAGCACCCTGATGGAAGATGCCTTGCGCATGAACGCCGGCGCACTGAGCCGTCACCACGTCACGGTGGTCAAGGAGTTCGCGCCGGTACCGGAAGTGATGGGTGATAAACACCGGCTGCTGCTGATCATGGTCAACCTGATCAGCAACGCCAAGTACGCCATGTCCAACCTCAGCGACCGGCCACGGCAGATGACCCTCGCGGTCCGGACGCAGGGTGACGACATGCTGGAGATCAGTGTAAAAGATGAAGGCGAAGGTATACCGGCCGAAAACATGACGCGCATCTTCACCCACGGTTTCACGACTCGTAAGGAAGGCCATGGTTTCGGCCTGCACAGTTGCGCGCTGGCCGCCGTTGAGATGAACGGCCAGCTCAGTGCCCACAGCGATGGGCCAGGCCAAGGCGCTGTCTTTACCCTGAAAATCCCTCTTACCCCTGCCGGAAGCCCCGCATGAACCAGCCTCCTAACCGGCGCATCCTGTTGATTGATGACACGCCGTCGATTCACGAAGACTTCCGCAAAATCCTGATGCCGCAGGATGACTCCAACCAGGCGCTGGATGACATGGAATCAGCGTTGTTTGGCGACACGAGCAAACCCAAGACGCAGGCATTCGAGTTGCATTCGGCCTATGGCGGCGAAGAGGGCCTGGCGCTGCTGACAACGGCCATGGCCGAACAACGGCCCTACGCACTGGCCTTCGTCGACATGCGCATGCCCCAGGGCTGGGACGGGGCAAAGACCATCGAAGAACTCTGGAAAGTCGCTCCCGACCTGCAAGTGGTGGTCTGCACGGCCTATTCGGATTACTCCTGGGACACGCTGCTAGAGCGCCTGCACGCCCATGACCGTTTGCTGATCCTGAAAAAGCCCTTCGACAATATCGAAGTCCAGCAGATGGCCAATACCCTGGCCAACAAATGGGACATGGCCCGACGCGCCTCGCTGCAAACCGCCCATCTGGAACAGTTGGTGGAACAACGCACCCAGGCGCTGCAAGTGGAAATCGCCGAGCGCAAGCTCCTCGAAAGCCAGCTGGTGCAGTCCGAGAAACTCGCGTCGCTGGGGCAACTCGCAGCCGGTGTGGCGCATGAGATCAACAACCCGGTGGGTTTTATCTCCTCCAACCTCAGTACGCTCGATAGCTATTTCAACCAGCTGCAACAGATGCTGGACGCCTACCACCATGCCGAAAGCCAGCTGGCGCCGGGGGAAACGCTGGATCGGCTCAAGGCTTTACGCACCGAACTGGAGCTGGATTTTCTCAAGGAAGATGTCCCCATCCTCATCCGTGAATCCAAGGAAGGCATTGGCCGCGTGGTACAGATCGTCAAAGACCTGAAAAACTTTTCCCGGGTGGATAACGACCAGGCCTGGCAATTGGCCGACCTGCAGCACGGCATCGACTCCACGCTGAACATTGTCGCCAGCGAACTCAAATACAAGGCCGATGTGGTCAAGCATTACGCGCCCTTGCCGGAGATCGAATGCCTGGCCTCGCAACTCAACCAGGTGGTGATGAACCTGGTCATCAACGCGGCGCAGGCCATGGGGCCGGAGCGCGGCACGATCACCATCAGCAATGGGGTGGAAGGCGAAAACGTGTGGCTGGAAGTGGCGGACAACGGCTGTGGAATAGCCCCGGAAACCGTGCAGAAGATTTTCGATCCGTTCTTCACCACCAAGCCGGTGGGCGAAGGCACCGGGTTGGGACTGTCACTGTCCTACGGCATCGTCAAGAAACACCGGGGCGATATTTCCGTCAGCAGCGAAGTGGGCAAGGGGACGAAGTTTCGCGTGGTGCTGCCGATCCGGCAAACGGCGGCATAGAACGCGCCAAGATAACGGCGCTTCTCCTGACTGACGGGCATCAGGGCCTGCTATTTGATGCCCAGCGGTTGCTCCAGCAAGGAGATCGCTCGTAAGCTTCAAGGCTCTGTAAACCGTGAAAGTCCATAAGAAATACCCGTACAGCAGGCTGGGGAGCCAATCCCAGTCGCAGCTGTCGTCGATTTTTCTTCAGGCGCAAAACGCCTGGCCGATGAGTCCGAACCCAAGGAACCCCGTATGAGCCTGTCGTTACTAAGCCGTTACGCCTTCTTTGCCGTGTGCGTCATTTTCACCCTCGCCAGCCTCCCCTTTATCGAACACGAATGGTTGTGGCCGATTACCGTGATCACCGGCCTATTGAGCCTGATCGGTATTTTCGACCTGCTGCAAAGCCCCCACGCCGTGCGCCGCAACTACCCGATCCTGGGCAATATCCGTTATCTGGTGGAAACCATCCGCCCGGAAATACGCCAGTACCTGCTGGAGTCCGACAGCGACGCCCTGCCCTTCTCCCGGGCCCAGCGTTCGCTGGTGTACTCGCGCGCCAAGAACGAAACCGCCGACAAACCCTTCGGCACGCTGATCGATGTGTACCAGTCGGGCTTTGAATTCATCGGCCACTCCATGCGCCCGGCTCCGCTGAGCGACCCCAGCACCTTCCGCGTGATGGTCGGCGGCCCTCAGTGCACGCAGCCTTACTCGGCGTCGGTGTTCAATATCTCGGCGATGAGTTTCGGCTCCCTGAGCGCCAACGCGATCCGCGCCCTCAACCAGGGCGCCAAGCTCGGCAACTTCGCCCATGACACCGGTGAAGGCAGCATCAGCCCCTATCACCGTGAGAACGGCGGCGACCTGACCTGGGAACTGGGCAGCGGCTACTTTGGCTGCCGCACCAGCGACGGCCGCTTCGACCCGGAACGCTTCGCCCTGCAGGCGCAGAACCCGCAAGTGCGCATGATCGAAATCAAGATGAGCCAGGGCGCCAAGCCCGGCCATGGTGGGATCCTGCCCAAGCACAAGGTGACCAAAGAAATTGCCGAGACACGCGGCATCATGATGGGCGAGGACTGCGTCTCCCCCTCGCGCCACAGCGCATTCTCCACCCCCATCGAAATGATGCACTTCATCGCCCAACTGCGTGAGCTCTCCGGGGGCAAACCCGTGGGCTTCAAGTTCTGCCTCGGCCACCCGTGGGAATTCATGGGCATTGCCAAGGCCATGCTGGAAACCGGCATTCTCCCGGACTTCATCGTGGTCGACGGCAAGGAAGGCGGCACCGGCGCCGCGCCCGTGGAATTCACCGACCATATCGGCGTGCCGCTGCGTGAAGGCCTGTTGTTCGTGCATAACACCCTGGTGGGCCTGAACCTGCGCGACAAGATCAAGCTCGGTGCCAGCGGCAAGATCGTCAGCGCATTCGACATCGCAAGCGTGCTGGCCATCGGCGCCGATTGGGCCAACTCGGCGCGGGGCTTCATGTTCGCGATTGGCTGCATCCAGTCGCAAAGCTGCCACACCAACAAATGCCCGACCGGAGTCGCCACCCAAGACCCGCTGCGCCAACGGGCACTGGTGGTGCCGGACAAGGCCCAGCGCGTATTCAACTTCCACCGCAGCACGCTCAAGGCACTGGCGGAAATGCTCGCGGCAGCGGGTCTCGAACACCCGTCGCAACTGTCGGCCAAACACCTGGTGCGACGCATGTCAGCGACAGAGATCAAGCTGTTCTCACAACTGCATGTGTTTCTCAAGCCTGGTGAGCTGCTGACGGGTGAGGTCAACGGCGAGTTCTATTCACGCATGTGGCAGATGGCGCGGGCGGACAGTTTTGAGCCCAATGAGGTCGAGGCTGCGTGATATCCCCAAGGCCTGCCCGACATCGGGCAGGCTTTACATTCAGTAATAACCCGCTTTTGCAATCACTTACAAATCCCGCCACCCTGCGCCCGCCCGACGTGCGGCGTACGACAACACGCGCGTTCGCCTGTCTTCATTAAACCTATTGTTCAAGAGCCAGCCGCCATGCTGAACGGACGCGACCCGCGCATCGATTTTTTTCGGGGCCTGGCGTTGATCTTCATTTTCTGGGATCACGTCCCCCACAACCCACTCGGCCAGATCACCTTGCGCAACATCGGTTTCAGCGATGCGGCGGAGGTGTTTGTGTTCCTCGCCGGCTACGCCGCCGTATTGGCCTACGGCAAGATCCTGCAACGTGATGGCTATTGGTTCGCCTCGCTGAAAATCCTGCGCCGAGCCTGGGTGCTGTACGTGGTGCATATTTTCTTATTGGCCATGCTGATGGGCATCGTGTTCTTCGCCAACAGCCATGTGGAGACCCGCGACCTGGTCCAGGAGATGGGCCTGACGCACTTCATCACCCATCCGCAACAGGCGCTGACCGACGAGCTGCTGCTGCGCTTCAAGCCCAACCTGATGGACCCGTTGCCGCTCTACATCGTGCTGCTGACCGGCCTGCCGCTGGTATTGCCGTTGATGCTGCGCCGGACTTGGGCCGTGGTGGCGCTGTCCGCCACAGTGTACCTGCTGGCGCCCTGGATGGGCTGGAACCTGCGGGCGATTGCAGATGGCGTGTGGTATTTCAACCCGGTGACCTGGCAATTCCTGTTTGTACTGGGCGGCGCGGCAGCGATCTACAGCCAGAGGCTTGAGCCCACTCAACCGCGACCGTTGTTGCAGCAACCCGTGTTTTTGCTGGCGGCGCTCTACGTGCTACTGGCCGGGGTTCTGACGTTGTCCTGGCGCTGGCCTGAGGTACACGACGCCTGGGTGCCCACCGCCCTCAGCGACCTGATCTACCCCATCAGCAAGACCGACCTGTCACCTGTGCGCCTGGTGCATTTCCTGGCCCTGGCCTACGTGACCGCCAAGTTGCTCCCGACCACCGGCTGGACGCGCAACTGGCCGGCCGAACAGGTGTGCCGCATGGGCCGTTACTCGCTCGAAGTGTTTTGTCTCGGTGTGTTGCTCGCGCCGTTGGCAGACATGCTTAACGCGCTCATGGGCGACACCCTGCTCATGCAATTACTCACCGCCATCACCGGCATGCTGCTGATGGGAGGCCTGGCCGCCTGGATGGAATTCAACAAACGCCTGGACCAGCGGCCATTCGTCCACACGCTCGCACGGTAGCCGCGCCAATCGCCCCGTGCCGTTCACGCAAGCTATATAGGTAGCGCCAGCGAACGGTACGGGGATGCTTCCATTTGCCCTCCACTTAACAGTGAAAGGAAATGGTCGATGCCTACCCATCCACCGCTCAATGAATTGTCGGGCGAGCTGCAAACCAGCGAATCCTGGGCTCGCCAAGAGACTCTGGAAATGCTCCGCGAAACCTTCGCACGCTCCATGAGCAGCCTGAGCCATGAGCAACAACGCGACTACGTCAAGCTGCAACGCGAAGCCCACAAGGCCCTGCTGGCCGTGGACGCGCAAAACGCTAAGCTGATCAGCGACTTCAAGGCCAGCGGCTTGGCCCAATTACGCAGCCGCATCGGCGGCCAGGACCCCGAAAAGGCCTACCTGCACACCCGCTACCTGGAAGAGTTGCAAGCCCCCCTGCCCTGGGAACCGCGCACCAGTGCCATGAACGATGGGCGAGGCGCACGCCGGTTTCGCCGGGCCTACGATACGTGGAAATACCGTGCCCACCATTCCAGCCTGTCGTTGTGGGATGCGGCCTGTCTCAACTTCGACTTCACCACCAGTCATTCGCCCAAGGCGGGGCAAACCTTTGTCGATGCATCGTCGCTCAGTGGCGTGGACGACCCGGATCTGACCGTCGAAAAATTCATCCAGATCAGCCGCGACCTCGACCTCGGCGGCCAACTGCAAACCACCCTTAACGACGCCCTGCGCAAAGGCGGAAAACTTCAGACTCTGCTGCTGGCCAGTGCGCGTGCCAGCCTGGCGTTCGAAGCCCTGGAGGCGTATCGCAACCGGGCCAGTACCGGCGTGACCCGTGAGCTCTACGATAAGCTCAGCCAGGCCATCGACGGCAGCGGCCCCGCGCTTGAATTCGAGACGTTCAGCATACGCACCGGCAAAACCATTGCAGTGCCCTTGCTGATGATCCGAGTGGCCAGCCTGGGCGTCGTCTCCTACTTTCCGTTCCGCCCCGACGGTGCCTTGCGCTATCACGTAGACGCCAACAGCGCCAACCAGACATTTGTGCAGCAACTCAAGGACAGCCACCGCAAGGGCGACCTGGGCTGGTTTGCAAGACAACTGCCCACCCCCGAACTGCGCGGGTTCCAGAAGTTACTCAAGGATGAACCGCGCCCGCCTGGCCTGAACCCGTTGGCGGGGTTCCTGTATGACACCTTTCATCGTCTGTTCCCCGAACGTACTCTCGACAGCCTGCGTTTTAGCGCCGACCCCAGGCAAAACCGCAAACACACCCTGGTCGAAGCCCTGACCCAGCGCCAGGTGAAACGCTACCGGGCCAACCTTTCAACCCTCGCCACCGCCCGTTCGGAGCGCGACCTGCAAGCGGTGATCGACGGTGCAGCGGCGATCGCCGATGAAATTCTGCAACTGCTGCTGACACCCGTGCCAGGTGGCGTCAGCGGGTTGAACCGAGTCATGCAGGCGGTAGTGTTCGGTAGCCTTGGCTACAGCCTGATCACCGGCATCAACGAAGCGGCCAAAGGCGAAGCCAGTCAGTTCGCGGCGGCGCTGAGCGATGTGGCCGACCTCGCGGTCAACGGCTTGTTGATCACCACCGCCGGGCGTGTGCACCGGCAACGCCTGGAGCAGTTGATCCAGCGATTGGGCCAACCACGCAAAGTCCTGCGCAGCGACAATACCTATGAACTGTGGACTCCGGATATCCGCCCTTACGCCGTGCCGGACCAGAACCAGCTCGACGGCCAGCGCATCAACCCACAAGGCACCTACGCGATCAAGGGTCACCAATACGCCTGGCTCGAGCAAAACGGGCAACGGCAGGTGGTGGAGGTCGACTACGACGCCCGGGCCATGCGCTGGAAAATCAAGCACGGCGATGGCAACGCCTACGCCCCGACGATTGTCTTCGAGCCGGCGCAACAGGTCTGGGTGCTGGACCTGCAAGATGCCCATACCCTCTCGGACCGCCAACTGACCGAGCGCATGCTGCCCAACGGCACCCATGCGCTCACCGATGCCGATATGCACACGCTGCTGCGCAGTACGGCCACCACGCGCGCCATTCTGGACCGCGTGTGGTCGGGCAGCCCTGCCCCCATCACCCTGACTGAAGGGGTACGTCGCCTGCAGGCGGACCAGTTGATCAACCAACTGGTCAACCACTTTCACCGGCGCGGACATTGGCCGCCGCATGCCGACAGCCTGGTACTGAGCCTGTTGACTCAACTGCCGGATTGGCCGGCGCAGGTGCTGATCGACGTGTACGACCCGTACGGCACGCCGCTCGAAAGCTACGCCAAAAGCGACCCACCGCCGGCCACACCACAGCGCATTACCCTCACGCGCCGCGATGACGGCACCTACAGCGCCATGGGCGACACCGGCAGCGGCGCCGTGACCCAGGAACCCTTGTTTGAATTGATCCTGCGTGCGCAACCCGCCGCCTCGGTGCTGGGCAAAGAAGGCAGCCCCAACCTCACCGAAGCCCAGCGCATCGCCCGGATACGCCTGCAGATCAGTGGACTGGCGCGAGCGCGGCGAATCGACCTGTTCAGCGCCCTGACACGCTACTCAGGCTTTGCCCGCCATGAAATCGCAGCCACCGATACCGCCAGGGTGTTTGTGCCGGTCAGGGCCGCGCCGGCGCGGGTGGAAGTCACCCCGGTGTTGAAAAAACTGCGTAGCCTGTACCGCCCCTTGAGCTCGGCCAACCTTGATCAACTGCTGCGCGACCAGCGCTTCAGCAGCACCGAGCGGGCGCAGTTCCTGCAGGATGGCACGCTGCCCCATGTGCTGCGTGAACACCTGGAAAACCATCGCACGGCCCTGCGCATCGACGCCGTGATCGATGGTTTGTATCACGCCAGGGCTTTTGATGCGGACACCGATCTATGGGCACGGGAGTTTGCCTCCAGCCTGATCCGCAACACCCTCAAGCGGCACTTCGTAATCACCGAGATCGACGACAAACCGTATGCCAACAGTGGCCCGGATGACACCACCGTGGAGTTGCGGCACCACGGCGACGGCCATTACCAGGCCTATGACATGCGCAATGCGGGCCTGATCCCGGTATCGCCGAGCGTCGACAGCTTCTACCTGGCCATCGGCTCAGTGCTGCAACCCCACGAACGGCTGAAACTGGGCATGACCTCAGACACCGATGCCCAGGGTTTGCGCAACACCCTTGGCGACCTGATGAGCGCCCAACGCAGCCCCGAAGGCTACATCACCCTGCTCGATCAGTCGTTGGGCCAGTACGCGCAAAGCGTGGTGCTGCCCGCCAACCTGTTACCCGACGCCCTGGGCCTTTACGAACTCGACGGGCAACAACTGCTGCCCCTGTATGGCTCGTTGTACCCGGTGACCTATGACCACAACCGGCTCAAATGGCGGCTCAAGCACCCGCAAAAAGTCGGTGTCGACACGCCCCGCCTGGAGCACAATCGCCGCGGCGCGTGGCGGTTTTCCAGCGAAAACCCACTGTCCTGGGACGACCACCACCTGCTCTATCGCCTCGGCAGCGAGGACTTCAACGTCGACCAAGCCACCGCGCAACACATCCTCAAGCTCACCGACACCCCGTCGCGGGCCTTGCGTGAAGTGCACAGCGCCGGCCTGGCTCCCCCTCCGTTGCTGACCGATACCAGCAAGCGCTTTCGCATCGAGCGCGAGATCCTGCACTTCATCCGCGCCATGACCACCTACACGGCCAGCCGCAGTGCACGGGCTTCGCTGCAATTGCTGTTGGTCAGCGCCTTGCCCGGATGGCCGCGCAGCCATGCCTTGGAAGTGGTCGACAGCCACGGCAAGGTGCTCGGACAGTACCCGAGCCAACTCAACCCCGACGCCGAGAAGATCCGCATCAGCGAGACCGACAGCCACGGCCCCGAGCCGCTGAAAAATATCGTATTGAACACCGCCTTGATCGAGGCACTGCTCGGCGAACTGCCCGCGACCCAGCAGGAGCGGTTGTTCAAACTGGCGAAGAAAATCGCCGAGCATGCTCATCAGGAACGCGCTCAGCTCTTCGATATCCTCTACCGCCAGAGCGAACAGCGCGGCACGCGCCTGGAAAAGCGCTTGCAGAACCATCATCCGGCACTGCCCATCAGCGCGGCCAAGGCGATTCTGGAGCATGCCAGCCGCCAGGAACTCAAGCAGTTGCACGATCACGACGAGGTCGGCCTGCGCCTGGCAGAACAGGCGCGTCTGACCGCCCATGATGTGCGCCTGAACCGCGCCTTCGAAGGTTTGTACCTCACGACCCTGGCCAACCCCGACAGCGCAAAGATCATCCTGCATTTGCTCAAGAGCGTCCCCGGCTGGCCGGCGGCCCTGCGCCTGGATATCCACGCAGGTACGCCTAAAGGGCGCTTGCTGGAGCACGCCGGGATCCTCGACGGCAATGATCGTCGGGTTCTGGTGAGGATGGACAACGGCTATCGGGCCTACGACGGCATGGGCCAGGCGCTGGGAGAAACCACCGACCTGCTCAGGGGCGTCGCCGACCTGCTGTCCGAAACTGAGCGCCAAGCCCTGGGCATTGACGACAGCGGTGATTTGACCCCATTGCGGCACCGCCTCGCTGACCTCGCGCTGGGCCAGCGCGTGGCGATCAAGGCCCTGCTCGATCTGCCGCATATTCCGTACTGGCTGCAGCCGCCGATGGCGGTCAACAGTTCATTCACGGCCTACCCGTTTACCTTGAGCGACCTATGGCCGTTCCACGCACGCCAGCCGGTGGATCTGGTCAGCAAGGTGCGCGAGATCTACCCCAGTTTCAGCGTGGCCAAGGCCAACGCCCTGATTGATGCACTGGGCATGAGCGAACCCGCCGCGTTACTCGAACTGGAGCGGCGCAAGGCCGAATACCAGGCTTTGGATTACGGCCTCACCCGCTGGGCGGAGTCGCCCCACGCCAACGATGACCCCGCCACCGACCCCTTGGGCATGAACCTCGGCCAGCGGCGCTACCTGGCCGAACAGATCCGCAGCGCCTGGCGTCAGGAAACCCGGGTACTGTATGCCGACGGCCTGCTCGACGTGCACGTGCTCAAGCTGCAACTGGGCGACAACGACTTGCCCGACGCCGATTTTCTCCTGGGCACCCAGGGCTTTGCGCATATCGATTACCTGCATATCGCCGGCGATACCTTCTCGGCCACCGGTAATGCGTTTCTGAGCAAGTTCGCCAACCTCAAGTATCTGAAAATCGACTGCATGCTCACGGAGCTGCCCGCCAGCATCACCGCCATGACCCAGTTGGAACAGCTGTTCCTGGCGGACAACGACATCGTACTGACCGACGAATCCCGGCAACGCCTGGCCACCCTGACCCGCCTGGAAGAACTGCACCTGGATAACAACCCATTGGGCCTGCCACCGGATATCAGCAGCATGCCGAGGCTGACGGTTCTGTCACTGCGCAATACCGGCCTCACTCAATGGCCAATAGGTGCCGAAACCCGCGACGACCTGGGTGCGTTGATGCTTCAGGAAAACCGTATTACCACGCTTCCCGACGCGTTGTTCAACACCAGCATGGCCCGCACCAATCGCAATACGGTGTTGCACGACAACCCCTTGGACGCCGACACGCTAGAGCGGATAAACGACTACTACGCCCAGACCGGCGTCAGGCTGGGCGGCCCCTTGCCGGGCATCCAGCATCAACAGAACGTGCCGGCCGACTTGAATGATTGGCTTACCGGCATCCCTGCTGCCGAACACGCGGCCTGCAAAAAGCTGTGGGACCTATTGAAGAGCAACGAGGACGCGAGCTCCGATGACGCATTTCGCGTACTGAAGGACCTGACCAAGTCTTATGCCTATGTAAAGAACGAAACCTCGAAAAAAGCCCTGACCCAACGGGTGTGGCACCTGCTGAACGCCATGGGCGATTCCACCGAGTTACGTAACGACGTATTCCTCAACACCTACCTGGCAGGCACCTGTGGTGATGGGGCGATCCTGGCCTTTATCGATATGGAAATCCGCCACCTGCGCTACGTGGCCAAGGCGCAATCGAACATCGCCATAGCCGAACGCGAGCTGCTGGCCTTGGCGCAAAGCCTGTTCTACCTGCGCACACTCGACCAGTTCGCCGAGGACCATCTGAAATCACTGCGCGAGGCCCAGGTCGATCCTGACGATGCCGAGGTGAAGCTGTATTTGCGCATGAGCCTGGCAAAGGAGTTCAACCTGCCGGTGCATCAGGAAGAGCTGTTGTATTCGGCACGGGAGTGGGTCAAGTCCAGGGATATTGCCAATGCCCGGCAGAAGCTGCGGGACATCAGCAAGACCGACGCGCCGCAAACCTCTTTGTTGCAGGAAGACTTCTGGCTCGAATACCTGGCCCGCAGCTACCCGGAGCCTTTCAGCACCATTGACACCATCACCCGGCACCAGGTGAATGCGTTGAACCAGGCAGTGACGGACAAACGCTCAGACACCTACCTGGACCGGCGCCAGTCGATTACCGACCAGGAAACTGCCGAACGTGAACGCCTGATCCGTCAATTGACCCAGGCAGCACAACTGGCCAACCAGAGACGCAGCTAACGCCAGGGGAGCGAACTCGCTCCCCCCGCACTAAACAGAGCGTGGTACTCCCTCACCCGCGTCGGTCGGCTGCAACTTGAAGGCATAGAACACAAACGTCAGCAGCACCAGGAACACCGGCCCCACATACAGCGCCACGCGGGTGTCCGGGAAGTACGCCATCAACCCCACGACCAACACCAGGAAGGCCAGCGCCAGGTACGAACTGACCGGGTACAACCACATGCGGTATTTCAACCCGGCCTGTTCGGCAGCGCTCAAGCTTTTACGGAATTTAAGCTGGGCCAGCAGGATCATCAGCCAGGTCCAGATCGCACCGAAGGTGGCGATGGAGGTGACCCAGACAAAGACTTTCTCCGGCACCAGATAGTTGAGCAACACCCCCAGCAACAGTGCAAAGATCGACAACAGCAGGGCGCGACGCGGCACACCGTTGTTCGAGGTCTTGGCGAAGGTTGCCGGGGCCTGGCCATTCTGCGCCAGGCTGTAAAGCATGCGCCCGGTGCTGAAGATGCCGCCGTTGCACGACGACAGGGCCGCGGTGATCACCACAAAATTGATGATGCCGGCGGCGGTCTTGATCCCCAGGCGCTCGAAGGTCATCACAAACGGGCTGCCTTGGGTACCGATCGCATTCCACGGGTAGATCGACAGAATCACAAACAGCGCCCCCACATAGAACAGCAGGATGCGCCAGAACACCGAGCCGATTGCGCTGGGGATGGTCTTCTGCGGGTTCTTCGCTTCACCGGCGGTCAGGCCGATCATCTCCACGCCCAGGTAGGCGAACATGACCATTTGCAAGGACATCAGGACGCCCTGCACGCCATTGGGCATGAAACCGCCGTGGGCCCACAGGTTGGAAATACCCAGCGCCACGCCATCGTTGCCGAAACCGAACGCAATGATGCCAACGCCGCCGATGACCATCGCAATGATCGTGACGATCTTGATCAGGGCAAACCAGAACTCGAACTCACCGAACGCCTTGACCGCGATCAGATTGATGGTGCCCATGCTGATCAGCGCCGCCAAGGCCCAGATCCAGCGCGGCGTATCGGGGAACCACACGCCCATGTACACCGCGACCGCCGTGATTTCCGCGACACAGGTCACCAGCCACAGGAACCAGTAGTTCCAGCCGGTCAGGAAGCCCGCCAGCGGGCCCAGATAATCCTGTGCATAACGGCTGAACGAACCGGCGACAGGGTTGTGCACGGCCATCTCGCCGAGCGCACGCATGATCACCAGGATCGCCAGGCCGCCGATGATGTACGACAGCATGATCGCCGGACCGGCCATTTCAATGGCCTTGGCCGAACCCAGGAACAGACCGACGCCGATGCAGGCGCCGAGTGCCATCAAGCGAATATGTCGCTCACCGAGTTCGCGTTTGAGCGGGCCGCCTTGAGCGGTCTCGCCATGGGGCAGGGGGTTGCCGACTGGCATAGGGATACAACCTCATCTTGTTATTGGATAGCCCGTCGCGTTTCACACGCCGTTGCCGGTGAGGCCAGGCGGAAATCGAAACCGGGGCCGTCTCATGAACAGCCCCGCCTTGCAGGGCAAGACGATGGGCCGTGCAGTATAAAAAGCCTCGACCAGTGCCTTTCACTGTAAAAGCCAGTCAATTTAGTGGAAGCGCCCACAATAATGCAATTTCACAGGCGCATATGACCTATACCCGGCGACTAATCGCCGCAGCTGCAGTCGTTCACTCAAGGGCGGATTCAGAAGCTTCCCACGCAAAAAACACAATTTCCTCACATCAAGCCCACACCGTCTAAGCTTCAAACAAGTCCGATCAATCTGCGTGAATGGATCAATCGACTATGGGCGCACTGTGGCAAACCGAATCGACCAAGGCTGCGAAATTACAAGGCAGTTCGGAACCAGCGCCTTTACCCCAAAATAAACCCAGGCCCCGCTACGGGCGCCGGCTGTTCTGGCTGATCGTGCTGATGGCGCTGCTGGCCCTGGGCTTTGCCGCCGCCAGAGAGATGCGCACTTCACGCCTGCAAGCCGAGCAACTGAGCAGGCTGGCCAACCAACTGACCTACCGGTTGGCCGACGGTCCCAGTGATGCCATCGTGTACCCAGGCCCCGGACCGTTTGATCGACGCCTGGGCTACAGCGATCTCGACGACTTCCTGGCCCGCTTGCTCAAACGCGGTTACGTCGTGCAATCCCAGACGCGCTTCTCCGCCCAATTGATGGATTACACCCGCCAGGGACTGTTCGTGCCCTATGCGGAAAAAATCCAGGCCGGTTTGTCGCTCACCGATTGCCAAGCGCTGCCGCTGTACCAATACACCTACCCGCAACAGCTCTACGCCAGCTTCGCCGGCATTCCGCCGCTGGTGGTCAACAGCCTGCTGTTTATCGAAAACCGTGACCTGCTCGACCCCGCCGCCCCACAGGCCAACCCCGCCGTCGACTGGCCGCGCTTTGCCAAGGCGGCCTGGTCGCAAGTGGCCAAGACCCTGCACCTGCCAGGCCAGAGTGCCGGCGGCAGTACCCTGGCGACCCAGTTGGAAAAGTACCGCCACTCCCCGGATGGCCTGACCCTTTCCGGCGCGGAGAAACTGCGGCAGATGTTTTCCGCCGGCGTACGGGCTTACCAGGCGGGGCCGGACACCGCGATCGCACGGCAGAATATCGTGCGCGACTACCTCAACAGCGTGCCGCTGTCGGCCGTGCCGGGGCACGGTGAGGTGCACGGCCTGGCCGAAGGTTTGCGGGTGTGGTTCGGCGCCGATTTCAACCAGGTCAACCAGGCGCTGGTGGGCAATGACCTGCGAGCCAAAGCGCTGGCCTTGCGCGAGGTGCTGGCGTTGATCATCGCCCAGCGCCGCCCTTCACATTACCTGGTCAAGGGGCGTGACGAACTGGCGCAACTCACCGACAGCCATCTGCGATTGCTGGCCCAGAACGGCGTGATCGATGCGCCCTTGCTCAACGCGGCCCTTGGCGCCCCGCTCAGCTATCGCGACTGGGTGCAACAACCCACGGTGCAACCGATTGAAACCAACAAGGGCATCAGCGTCGCACGCAGCCGGGTTGCCGCGTTGCTCAATCGCCCGCTGTACGACCTCGACCGCCTGGACCTGTCGGCGACCAGTACCTTGCAAGGCACCCTGCAGACCCAGGTCAGCGATTACCTCAAGCACTTGGCCGACCCTGACTATGCGCGCCAGCTCGGCCTGCTCGGCGAACGCCTGCTGACCGCCGCCAGCACGCCTCAAGTCCGCTACAGCTTTACCCTGTTCGAGCTGACCCCGGACGGTTCGCGGGTCAGGGTACAGACCGATAACACCGACCAACCGTTTGATATCAATGAAGGCAGCAAGCTGGAGTTGGGCTCCACGGCCAAGCTGCGGGTGCTCACCACCTACTTGCAAATCATCAGTGAGCTGCACGACCAATACGCGGCGCAATCGCCCGCCGCGTTGAAAAAAGTGCCGATCAACGATCAGGACCGCCTCAGCCGGTGGGCCATCGACTACCTGATCCAGACCCCGGACAAAAGCCTGGAAAAAATGCTCGACGCCGCCCTTGACCGCACCTACTCGGCCAACCCGGCAGAAGGTTTTTTCACCGGGGGCGGCCTGCATCACTTCCATAACTTTCGCAGCCAGGACAATGGCCGCAGCCCCACCCTGCGCGACGCCTTGCGCGAATCGATCAACCTGCCGTTCATTCGCCTGATGCGCGATATCGTGCGCTACACCACCTACGCAGGCCCCAACAACAGCGCGCAGTTGCTCAAGGACGACAACGACCCTCGGCGCCAGGAATACCTGGCCAGATTCGCCGACCGCGAAGGCACCGCGTTCCTGCTCAGGTTCTGGAAGAAGTACCAGAAAAAAGACACCCAGGCCCGCCTCGATACGTTCCTCGACAGTGTCCGTGCGACGCCGATCCGCCTGGCGGCTGTGCATCGTTACTTGCTGCCCGACGCGAGCCAGGAAAGCTTCAACCGCTTCGTGCGCTCGCACCTGGCCGGCAGCAAGGACGTCGGCAAGCTCAGTGACGAGCGCCTGGCCAAGCTCTATCAAGACTACCGTCCCGGCAGCTATGACTTGCCTGACCAAGGCTTCATCGCCAAGGTCCATCCGCTGGACCTGTGGCTGCTCGGCTACCTGCTCAACCATCCCGACGCGACATTCGGCGAGGCCGTGAAAGCCAGCCAGTTCGAGCGCCAGGAAGTCTACAGCTGGCTGTTCAAGAGCCGTCATCAAAGCGCACGCGACAGCCGTATTCGCACCATGCTGGAGATCGAGGCGTTTCTCGATATCCATCAGCGCTGGCAGGCGGTCGGCTATCCCTTCGATCACCTGGTGCCCTCCCTGGCAACCGCCATTGGCAGCTCCGGTGACCGACCTGCGGCGCTGGCGGAACTGATGGGCATCATCCTCAACGACGGTGTGCGTTCCAAAGTGCTGCGCATCGACAGCCTGCACTTTGGCGCCGACACGCCCTATGAAACCCGCCTGATCAACGACCCCGCGCCCGGCAAGCGGGTCATGCCGGTGGCGGTGGCGCAAGCCCTGCGCGGCGCGTTGTCCCAGGTGGTGGATGCGGGGACGGCAAAACGCGTCTCCGGCAGTTTCAAACTGGCCGACGGCACCCCGCTGGCCATGGGCGGCAAGACCGGTACCGGCGACAACCGCATCGAAGCCATCGGCGCCGGCGGCCGGGTGATCAGCTCCAAGTCGATCAACCGCACCGCGACCTTTGTGTTCTACCTGGGCGATAGCCATTTCGGCACGCTGACCGCCTTCGTTCCTGGCCGCTCGGCGGAACACTTCACCTTCACCTCGGCCTTGCCGGTGCAAGTGCTCAAAGGCATGGCGCCGATCCTGATGCCGTACCTGCAACCGGGTAGCCATACCCAATGCGTGCCGGCCGCGGAAAACCGCCAGGCTAATGGCGAAGCCGGCGCAAGGGCATGGGGCTCGGCAAGCGCCTACAACCCCGAGTCCCACACCACGGTGGCCGTGCCTGAGTAGGCGCTGCCCCCCCCGTGATCGAGCATCTGCGACACGCTGTCCGCCTTGATCTCAAAGTGCAGGGTGCTGGGCTTGCGGTCGATGTACCGGGTCGGCTGGAACAACTGGGTGCCCACACCGTCCAGGCGCAAGGGCAGCCGGTTGACCGGTCGCCCGACGCTGTCGTTCAACCCGACGGGCAAGGTGACGGCGACGTCCAGCGGGACTTGATCGCCGGCGGCGTTGCGCATACTGCAGGTATTGCCCATGGGCTCGCCGCATTCCAGGGTCATCTTGAATGGCGAGCTGGCCCACAGGTTGACAGTCTGGTCGCGGAACAGGCGCGTGGGTTTGCGTCCGTTCTTCAACCACGCCTGCCAGCCCTCCTGGGGTTCGAGTTGCACGCGGTTGCCACCCGGCGGCACCTCGACCTTGAGGTGGTGATCGACGTTCAGGGTAAAGTTGAAAGTCAGTTGGTTGTCGTTGGGCTGCATGATGTCACCGAAATCGAAATCCGCCCGGGGGCCTACGCTGTAGGTGATGCTGCCGGTGTACACACCGCTGTCCATGGTCAGCGGGTTCGGAGTGCTGAGTTCGTAGGAGTACTCGAAAACCGGATAGCGGATGTCCGGGATATCCTTGACCGCAGCCATGTCGCAGGCACCGACGTTGAGCGGTGTGATCCAGGACCACAAGAAAAACGTATTGTTACCCGTGCCATAGTTGGTCCCCAGACAAGGTGCAGGGGCATATTTCCAGCCAATGGCGCCCCTGGCCCAGACCGTTTGGCCCACACCTCCATACAAATCGAAACGACCACCGATACCGGCGATGCGCATCCTCACCGTTTCCGACGCGCCTGTGACTGCATGACTGACGATCACATCGCGCCACTCGCTGGGCACCTTGAACATCGCGCCTTTGCGTACGTCGGTATGGCCGCCCTGGATCGGTACGCTGGATGAGAAGCTCAGGTCGCTGGTGCGGATGCTGAAAATCCCCAGAGCCTTGCAGCGCTCAGGGATGTGCCAGGGGCAGATCCCGCTCTCGGGTGTGGTGTTGACGAAACGGTTGAGCAAGGGGTTGGACGGATCCGGGCGAAATACCGCCGTGATGTCCTGGGTCAGAGCCTGCGCGGCCAGCGGTAACAGCAACGCCAGCGCACACACGGCGCGGATAATCAACTTCATCAAAGAAACCTCATGAGCCCGGCGCAGTGGCGTCGAACACCACCCGCACCGTGCCGTAGTAATTGCCGGGAAGGTAGTCGTCGGCGGGTTTGATCGCGACGATTTCCAGCGGGACGCGCGTGCCGGGCTTGGCATCAAGGGTGGACACCACTTCGCTGCGGTCCAGGCTCAACGCCTGCCGGTTGAAACTCACGCGCAGATCGATACGGTCGCTGCCGTTGTACAGAAACGGCTGTTCCTCAAGCCGCGCGCCGATGGCACCGCCGGTGTTTTTTACATCGAACAGCGCGCGCAACGGGCTCAACTGCGACGACACCGGGTTGTAGTCCAGGCGTTGTTCACGGTGGAACAACTGCGGGTCGACCGGCAGCACATAAAAGTCCGGCGTGGGGATCTCGACAAACACTTCGAAGGTCTCCCGCTCGAGCGCCGCCCGGCTATGGGTGGCGGTCAGCAGGCCGACGATGGAGACAGCGGCGCAGGTCAGTAACTTGAGCATTTTTTACCTCGGCACGGGATCAACCCTTGATCTCGATGGTTTTCTTCGCGGCGCCTTCGATCAGGTTGAAGCGGTATTCGCGCCCCGCTTCCTTTTCGAAGCTGAAACTGCGACCGGCCATGATGTGGTGCTTGACGGTGGGCCGGCAGTCACGCGGGTCGTCGACCCGGCAGTCCTTGAATTCATCCACCACCACGACGCTGTTACCGTTGTTGCGCAGGGCATAGCGCCTGGCGGCGTTATCAGCCTGGGTGTCGAAACGCGTGTTTTTCGGGCGCACGAAAAACACCGTGCCGTAGCCTGCGAGCACCCGCACACCGGCGGCGAGGTTGTCTTTGTATTCGGCGCGCTCTTCATCGGTAAGGGCGAATTCATCTTCGCTCTGTGGCACGACGGGCACGAAGCGCACGCGGAAATACCGCTCCTTGTCGCGGTTGCCCATGAACAGCAAGCGCGTGCCCTGGGTACCGTTGGCCGGCACGATCAGGCGCGCCGGGCTGGCCATCAGGCCGTCGCGGGCGGTGCCGCCGGCATGGTCCTGCAACGGCACTTCCCGGTAGCTGCCATCGGCGGCGTAGATCATCTCGAGAATGTTGACCTTGACGAAAGCCGTGGAGGTGCCGCCGTTGAACACGCGCTTCATATAGGTACTTTTTTCCGCATCCAGGTAGTCGTAGACCACCCCGACATTGATCTGCGGGCCGGCGTGGCTGCTCAGCGAAAACAGCGTGGCGCCTAACAGCATGCAAAAACGTTTCATTGCTTGAACCTCAACGGATAAAGGGTTTCAACCGGCGGTTTGCGTGCCATGCACCACATCGGCCAGGGTGTCCGGCGTACAGCTGAGGTCGCCGATCATCAGCACGTCGCCTTCGCGGCGGGCGGTGCCTGGGTCCACGCGGAACTGGCAGAGCAATTGATTGGCAAAGCTCACTTGCAGGGTGGGTGTACCGGTGTGCATCTCCAGGGAGAAGAACCCGTCCACTTCGCTGACCCCACGGCTCGCGTGGTTGATCACGTGGTGGCCCTTGAGCGGATTGCCCTGGGCATCGAGCAACCGTCCGAGCACGGTGACGGTTTGCATCACACTGATCTTGCGATAGTCCACCCCCCCCTTGTTCAGGTGGTAGTTGCTGCGCGCCGGCTGGATAGCGGCGGCCGGTGGGTGGTTGCCTTCGAAGTCAAAACTCAGGGTGCTGCTCTTATAAGCCGTGATCGGCACATAGTTGCGCCCGGGGCGCAAGGTGGCGCTGCCACCGGCCAGGTCATCGGCGCGCAGGGTGATGTCGTCGAGGTCGGTCTCGACATCCACGATCATCCCGGCCCCTCCGGTGTGGTACTGGCTGCTGAGCACCATGTTTTGCGCGCCTACGGCGACGGTGCTATTGAGGTTCAGGCCGCCGCTGAGCTTGTCGTTGAACGAGGAGCGCTGCAAGAATGCGTCGCCGTAGAGCGCTTCGGTCTGGAAGCTGCTGCGACCGGACAAGCCGACGCCATAGGTATCCGCCGTCGCCGTGGCCGAGACGCCCTGCAGGAAGTGATCATCCAGACTGCGCTGGTAGGTCAGCGAGCCATTGTTGTCGCGGCCGCCATCGCGCGCAGTGCGTGTGCCGAGGCTGGCCGACCATTGCTCGCCTGGTCCCCCAAGGGCGAGGCTGACGCTGATGTCGACACCCCGGTTGCGCTTGTCGCCAGTACTGGCCGTGGCCGGGCGATCGAACACCGAAACACGCCAACTGGCATCGCTGCCCAACACCGTACCGCGCTGGTTCCAGCCCAGGTCCAGGCCGAGACCTTCGATGTTGCCCTGGCTGTAGGAGAGCCGGGAGTTGATCGAACTCTTGTTGCTCAGGCGATGGTTGATCGACAACGACGAATTGCTGGCCTGCCCGACGAAGGTGCTGCGCGGCCGCACACGCGTGCCATCGGGCAAGGTTTCATAGGTGCGGCGCGTGTCGAGCCAGCTGCGGTTGTGGCTGGCCACGAGGCTGCCATGGCCGTAGCTGTACAGGCCCTGGATATCCAGGCCGGTGCCGTGATCCTGGGTCTGGTAGACATTGGCATATACGCTGGTGGCGTTGGCCAGGGTCCAGTCGACCGACACGCCATTTTGCAGCTTCTCGCGCACCTTGCGCGTCGACAAACCCAGGATGACCCGGGGATGGGCCAGGTAGTTGGCGCTGGCACCATAGGTCATGAAGCCGCTGGCCTGTTCGTCCCAGTTGCTCAGCAGTTTGCTCTCGCGCCCGAGGAAGCTGCTGTAACGCCAGCGCTCGTCGGCGTTGCGCCAGTTGTTGGGTTTGTAGACCAGTTCCTGGGTGGTGGAGGTGGTGCGGCCGTCTTCGACCAGGCGCACTTCCACCTCGTAGATACCGCCGGGGAGTGGCCGAGTGTCGAGGGTCTGCAACCCGGCTGCCACGGCCTGGCTGTTAAGCAGCAAGCCGTTGCGGTAGATCTCTACC
This sequence comes from Pseudomonas sp. Q1, assembly GCF_009935975.1. Classification (NCBI taxonomy): domain Bacteria; kingdom Pseudomonadati; phylum Pseudomonadota; class Gammaproteobacteria; order Pseudomonadales; family Pseudomonadaceae; genus Pseudomonas; species Pseudomonas sp. Q1. The sequence continues at coordinate 43,461 of NZ_QODI01000003.1, forward strand.
GAGGCCTGGCGGCTGGCGGTGACATAGATCGGGTACACGCTGGGCTTGGGGTTGTTGATCAGCAGGCTGTCGGAGCTGCCATACATCACGCCCACGGCGGTGTCGGGGTTGGCGCCGAACGCGCGTATCTGTCGGGTCAGACCGTCGGAGCCTGGGGTGAAATAACCCAGGCGCAGGAATTGGCCTTGCAGTTCGCGCTGGCTAAAAAGCTCGTGTACAGCGTGGTAAAGAGTGGTGTCGGTGCCGCCGAGGCGTGACAACTGCAGGTTCAACGCCTGGGTCCAGTTGCCGATGCTGGAGCTGGCTTCCAGGCCATAGCGCCCACCGAGTTGCTCCTCGGCGCCACCGTTGAGGTTGAGTTGATTATTCAGGATCAGGCCCACGCTGCCTGTTTCAGGCTGATCGTAATACCGTTTGACTTCGGCATTACGCTCGACGTTTTCGGTGAGGATCGAGACCAACGAATTTTCAATACTGTAGTGCACCGCCAACAATTGCGACGGGCAACTTCGCTCACAACTTCCCAGGGGCATGCCCTGTTGCAGGAGTTGTTGCCAATTATCGCGTTCACCGGCTGAAAACTGACTGTCGGCAACATCGCTGAACGCCAGTAACGTGATGCGATCATCCCGCCCCAGCACGATCATCGCCTCGCCGAGAAACTGTTGATCGAGTTCGACGCGCACGGCCAGCGGCACATCGAAGAAGTGTTGTTCGAAATCACTGGGCAACTCCTTGGATTGCGACAACAGGCTGCGCGGCGTGGTGCCAGGCGCTGAGGGCGCTGCCAGTGCGCTGGCGCACAGCGATAGCGCCAGGGCGCCCGCGATAGGCGTCATCGGAAACATGAACGGAATACTCACTTTTACGGACAGCCGAAGCTGTCAAACGGGGCGGCGGCCAGGACAGGCCACCGCCCCTTCATCAACGCCTGGCGCTCAACCAGGCGCTCCACGACACGGCGGCGTTACAGTGCCGGCGCGCGCGGCACAGCGTCGAAGATCACGGTGTAGTTGGCGGTGTACAGGCCGTTCTGGTTGTCCGCCGGTTTGGCCGGAGTAATCACCAGGTCAGCCTGGGTGCCTGGGGTGGATTGCGGGTCATCCACCACTTCTTGCGGTGAGGCGGTCAGCACGACGCCGTTGAAGGTGTTGGTCAGCGCAATACTGTTGCTGCCGTTGTACAGCGCGGCTGCCGTAGGGCCACCTTCAATGTAGGCGTGCACGGAGCCATCGGTATGTTTGACGCTGAAGGTTGCACGTAGCGAGCTCAGCTCACCGCTGACGGGGTTGTAGCTCATGACTTCGTCTTTACCGAAGTTGGGATCCAGCGGCTGGGCGTGGAACTGCTTGGTGGGAATGTCCGCCTTGATCTGGATGGAAGTGCGCGCATCATCCGCGGCAAACGCCAGGGACGAACCCAGTACAGCGGCAACCAGTGGCGAGGCAATGGCGATTTTTTTCAACATGACTGAATACCTGTTTTCTAACTTAAAGGAGTTGGCGTTACAGAACGCGCTTTAGCGTTTCCAATAACGTGCATTGACAACTTCGCAAGTTTCAACGCGACACAAGTATCCCGTGAGTTTTCCAACACGTAAGCAGGTGATTTCCTCGTATCGGGTAGCCCGGCAACGATCAAGTCAATAGGAAAAATATGGCACTTTGCCAAAACTCATTAATTAGCTGTAAGAAGAAAACTACTCATAATTAAACGAAAGCTTTTTATTAGTGGATCATTCCGTCAGAACAATATTACAACCCGTCATTTATACAACTAACAAAGTTCTTTCCGGATATGAATTCACGCTGCTGCCACGCGTAAACGCAGCGACAGCGACAGGTAGCCATTCGTCCGAAAGGCTTGCGCCCATCTTAAGATATATCTTACGTTATATCTAACCAAGACGGAGAGCCAGCACATGAGAGAGCATCATCCCCACCACCCCCATCATCACGACGGCTTCGAAAAACGCCCAGGACGCGAACGCGGCGGCCGAGGCCCTCGGGTATTTGCACCCGGAGACCTGAAATTGCTGCTGCCGGCGCTGATCGCTGAGCAGCCGTGCCATGGCTACGACCTGATCCGCCAGATAGAAAGCCTGTTCGATGGCACCTACAGCCCCAGCCCTGGTGTGATTTACCCGACCCTGACCTTTCTGGAAGAGAGCGAACTGATCACCGGCGACACCGAAGGCGGAAAAAAACGCTACACAATCACCGACGCCGGTCGTCTCTTCTTAAGCGAGCAAGCCGTTGCCCTGGAGGGTGTACGCATGCGTCTGGACGTCAGCAAACGTTCGCTTCGTGGTCACGACCGCCCGCCGGAAATCCACGAAGCGGTACACAACCTGCGCCATGCCTTGCATTCGCACCACGGGCGCTGGAGCCCGGAAGAAATCGTTCGTGTCGCGGCGCTGCTCAATGGCACCGCTCAAGCCATTGCCGACGGGAAAGCTCAATGAATACTCAAGCCATCCATCGCGTTACCCATGAAATCAAACGTCGCCGCCTGCAAGTATTGAGGGTGGTGGATATCACCCCGCGCATGCGCCGCATCACCTTGGGCGGCCCCGAACTGGCGGGTTTTGTCAGCCTGGGCAGTGACGATCACATCAAGCTGCTGTTCCCACAGAACGCCGCCGAACAGGCAGCACTGGAGAGCCCGACCTTCACGATCAAGGGCGACGGCCCGCAGCCCGCCATGCGCGACTACACGCCACGGCGCTTCGACCTGAGCATCGGCGAGCTGGACATCGACTTTGTCCTGCACGGTGACGGCCCTGCCTCGACGTGGGCAGAGCAGGCGCAGGTCGGCCAGCACCTCTATATCGGTGGGCCTCGGGGCTCGATGATCGTGCCGGATATGTTCGACAGCTACCTGTTGATCGGCGATGAAACCGCCCTCCCCGCCATCGCCCGCCGCCTGGAAGAACTGCCGGCCGGGCGCCAGGTATTGGCGGTGATCGAGATCGCCAACGCGGCGGAACGGCAACCCCTCGAAAGTGCTGCCGACGTAAAAGTGATCTGGGTGATCCGTGGCCAGGATGACCTGCTGGAAACCGTACGCACGCTGACGCTGCCGAGTGGTTCGCTGTACAGCTTCGTGGCGACCGAAAGCAAACTGTCGCGCCAGGTGCGTCGTGTATTGCTGGACACGCACCGGGTCAATGAAGAATTCCTCAAGGCCGTAGGCTACTGGCGTGCCGACGGAAGCGACGAGGAGTGAATCAGGCGTGGGGCTTGATGAGTCTGTCCAGCCCCACCACCGCCAGCGCGATCGCGACAAACCCCGCCAGAATCCCCCCGGCATTCACAAACACTTGTGGATAACCCAGGGTGCCGACATCGATGAACGGGTACTGATACTGCCCGAGCAAATCGCCCCGCAGCAGCACATAGCCGAAGTACACCAGTGGGTAGATCACCCAGGCGCCGATATGCCCTAGGCGCAAATGGCCCTTGGGCACGCACCGCCACCAATAGATCAAAAACAGCACCGGCATCACGTCATGCAGCAGTTCATCGGCGATGAATTGAAAGCCTGCAGGGCTCCACAAATGCCGCAGCAACAGGTTGTAGGCCAGGCTGACCACGATGATGCTCACGGCGATCCCACTGCTGACCGTAGGCGCCAGGAAAAACCGCCTGGCCGCTGAATCCCGGTTGACCAGCGCATAGCTCAGCACCACGACCACCAGGGTATTGGTCAGTACCGTGAAGAAACTGAAAAAGTTGATCAACCCGCCCAACAGGCTGGCATCGGTGAGCCAGCGCGAATAGAAAATCAGGTACTGCTGAATCGCCAACCCGACCCAACCGGCCAGTGCCGCCGTGGCCACAAAGCGCTTCATGGGATCAATCCAGCGGGCGTTTGGTGCGCATCAGCTTCACGTACAACCCTTCGACTTTCTCCCGCGCCCATGGGGTTTTGCGCAGGAACGTCAGGCTCGACTTGATACTCGGATCGCTCTTGAAGCAGCGGATATCGATGCGTTCGGCCAGGCCTGCCCAATCGTAATGTGCCACCAGGGTGGTGAGGATATGTTGCAGAGTCACACCGTGGAGCGGGTCATTGCTTGTCGCGGTCATGCCAGGCCTTTTGCAAAAAGAGAAAACACAGCCGCGCACCTTAGCCGACGAGGCGTACAGGTGGAAGCACTGCATTGAATATAGCCCTCGGAGAAAAGTTCCCGCTATCCAGCTGAAAAAGAGATGTTATATTGTAACGACAAATATCAAATGTAATGATCTCGATACCGTCTTGAACCTGCTCTTTTTCGCTGTTTTGCCAAGGAATGTCCGATGTCCCTCTTCCCTCTCTGGCGCTTGACCCCGCTCGCCGCCGCCTTGTTGATCTGCTCCGAAACCCACGCCCTGGAGCTGCAACCTCAAATCATCACCGCCAACCCGCTGGGCAGCGAGCAACTCGCTTCGCCCACCACCGTGCTCGCAGGCGACGACCTGACCCTGCAACAAAAAGGCAGCCTGGGCGAAACCCTCAACAAGCAACCCGGTGTGTCGTCTTCGTACTTTGGCCCCGGCGCCAGCCGACCGATCATTCGTGGCCAGGATGGCGACCGCATTCGCATCCTGCGCAATGGCGTGGGCGCGCTGGATGCCTCGTCCCTGTCCTATGACCACGCCGTGCCGCTGGACCCGATCAACGTTGATCGCATCGAGATCGTGCGCGGCCCGGCGGCGCTGCTGTACGGCGGCAGTGCCATCGGGGGCGTGGTCAACACGTTCGACAACCGCATCCCCACCGAGGCCATCGAAGGTATCCACGGTGCCGGAGAGTTGCGCTACGGCGGCGCCGACACCACCCGCAGCAGCGCGGGCAAACTGGAGGCCGGGAATGGCACCTTCGCCTTGCATCTGGATGCCAATGCACGGGAATTCAATGACCTGAAAATCCCGGGTTATGCACGCAGCCGTCACGCCCCTGAAAGTGAAGACGGCCCTGGCAAAGAGGGCCGCCTGGGCAACAGCAGCGGGCGCCAGGACGGCGGTGCGCTGGGGGGTTCCTACACTTGGGACGACGGTTATGCCGGCCTGTCCTACAGCAACTACGACAGCAACTACGGCTCACCCGCCGAGCAGGACGTGCGTATCCGCATGAAGCAGGATCATTACGCCTTTGCCTCCGAGTTGCGCAACCTGCAAGGCCCGTTCAGTTCGGTGAAGGTCGACGCGGGGTATACCGACTACCAGCACCGGGAGATTGAAGGCGGCGAAACCGGCACCACCTTCAAGAACAAGGGCTATGAAGCGCGGGTCGAGGGCCGTCACCTGCCTATCGGTCCGTTCGAGGGTGTGGTCGGTGCCCAGGTGAGTCGCAACGAGTTCTCGGCCCTCGGCGAAGAAGCCTTCGTGCCACAGACCGATACCAACGCCGGCGCGCTGTTCATCCTCGAAGAAATGCAAGCCACCGAGCGCCTGAAACTCAGCCTCGGCGGGCGCCTGGAACACACGCACATCGACCCGGATGCCAAAGGCAACGCACGTTTCGCCAATGCCGACCACTCCAATGACTTCAACGCGGGCAGCCTGTCATCAGGCGCGGTGTATAGCCTCACGCCGGTGTGGTCCCTGGCCGCCACGCTGGGCTACACCGAGCGCGCCCCGACATTCTACGAGCTGTACGCCAACGGCGCCCATGTCGCCACCGGCACTTACGAAGTGGGCGATGCCAACCTGTCGAAAGAAAAAGCCGTGTCCAGCGACCTGGCCCTGCGTTTTGACAACGGTACCCACAAGGGCAGCTTTGGCGTGTTCTACAGCCGCTTCTCCAACTACATCGGTTTGCTGGGCAGCGGTCGCACGCTGAACGATGAAGGTGAAGAAGACGCCGGCGGGATCCCTGAGTACAAATACTCCGGCGTACGCGCACGTTTCGCCGGCTTCGAAGCCCAGGATCACTGGAAGTTGGGCGAAGGTGCCTACGGCAAATTCGCGCTGGAATTGTCGGGCGATTACACCCGCGCCACCAACCTGGACACCGGCGAAGCCTTGCCACGCATCGCGCCGCTGCGTTTGAACAGCGGTTTGCTGTGGGAACTGGACCGCTGGCAGGCACGCATCGATGTGGAACATGCAGCGGGTCAAGGCCGTGTGCCGGCTAACGAAAGCGGCACCGATGGCTACACCACCTTGGGCGCCAGCGCGGGTTACCGCTTCAATGTGGGCGGCAGCGAGTGGCTGGCGTTTGTGAACGGCGAAAACCTGACCAACCAGACCGTACGCTATGCCAGCTCGATTCTGCGTGATATCGCACCGGCTCCAGGGCGCAGTGTGCAATTGGGCATCCGCACCACCTTCTAAAACCACAGCCAAACCCTGTGAAAGGGGGCTTGCTCCCGATGACGCAGTTCCAGTCGTTGTAGCCAATGACTGAACCACCGCCATCAGCAGCCCCCTTTTTTCATCCTGTTTTTGCAGCGACATTTAGTCACTGTTACCAAAACTGAAACGATGCATCTTGCGATTCATGCTTTCTCTTGTTTCGCCGCCGCATTATCCTTGCCCGCAATAAACTGAAACGTTTCACGCCTGCGGTCGACCCCATCTTGCCGAATTTTTTCCTTTTTAAAGACAGCGCTGTCTTACCCCGACCTGCGCCTGGGAATAAATCACCCGCCTGTGGATAACCCCGCTGCACCCCAGAAAAACCAAAAACAACGATGAACCAAGCCCGCGCTGAATCGTCATCTACAGTGAAGCACGGGGTTACATAATTCCAACGTAACGGAGAAACACACTATGAGCACTGATGGTGCCTCAAGCCCAAGCCGCCTGCTGCCCAGGCTGCTAGGCGTCTTGCTGCTGATCATGGGCCTGGCCTTGCTGGCCGGTGGCGTCAAGCTGAGCATGCTCGGCGGGTCGCTGTACTACCTGCTGGCCGGTATCGGCATCGCCCTGACCGGCGTGCTGCTGCTGGCTACTCGCCGCGCTGCGCTGGGCCTGTACGCACTGGTGCTGTTCGCCAGCACCGTGTGGGCGCTCTGGGAAGTCGGCCTGGACTGGTGGCAATTGGTGCCGCGCCTGGCGCTGTTGTTCGCCTTGGGCATCGTCATGTTGCTCCCGTGGTTCCGTCGCCCGCTGCTGCGCGGCCAAGCGGCGCCGCTGGGCACTGGGGCACTGAGCGTGGCCGTGGTATTGGCCGGTGCAACGGCGCTGGCCAGCCAATTCACCAACCCGGGTGAAATGGTCAAGACCGGCCAACTGGACCGTGACGCCGTACCTGGCATGGCCAGCGCAGCGCCGAGCCAGGCCGACGGTGAATGGAACTCCTATGGCCGTTCGGCCTTCGGTGATCGTTACTCGCCACTGGCCCAGATCACCCCGGAAAACGCGCACAAGCTGGTGCCGGCCTGGACCTACCGTACCGGTGACATCCCCGGCCCTGGCGACCCCGGTGAAACCACCGCGGAAAACACCCCGCTGAAAGTCAACGGCATGCTCTATGTATGCACCCCGCACAGCCAGGTGATTGCCCTGGACCCGGACACCGGTAAGGAAATCTGGCGTTTCGACCCGAAGCTGAGCACCGAAGGTGCGGCAAACTTCAAAGGTTGGGCGCACATGACCTGCCGTGGCGTGTCGTATCACGATGACGCCGTGTACGCTTCCGAGCAGAGCCCTACCGGCAGCGCGAGCCCAGCGCCGGTCAGCGCCGTATGCCCGAAACGCATTTTCGTGCCGACTGCCGACACCCGCCTGATCGCCCTGAACGCCGACACCGGCAAGATGTGCGAAGACTTCGGTGACAAAGGCCAGGTCGACCTGCGTGCCAACATCGGCAGCTTCGCTCCAGGCGGTTACTACTCAACTTCGCCTCCGGCCGTGACCAAGAACCTGGTCGTGATCGGCGGTCACGTGACCGACAACGTCTCGACCGACGAGCCAAGCGGTGTGATCCGCGCGTTCGACGTACACACCGGCAAGCTGGTGTGGAACTGGGACAGCGGCAACCCGGACGACACCACCCCGTTGGCCGAAGGCAAAACCTACACCCGCAACTCGCCGAACATGTGGTCCATGTTCAGCGTCGATGAAAAGCTTGGCATGTTGTACCTGCCAATGGGCAACCAGATGCCCGACCAGTATGGCGGCGACCGTACCCCGGCCTCTGAGAAATACAGCGCCGGCCTGACCGCACTGGATATCGACACCGGCCACGTGAAGTGGACTTTCCAGTTCACTCACCATGACTTGTGGGACATGGACGTGGGCGGCCAGCCAAGCCTGATCGACATCAAGACCGCCGACGGCGTCAAGCAAGCGGTAATGGCATCGACCAAGCAAGGCAGCATCTACGTGCTGGACCGCAGCAACGGCCAACCGGTAGTGCCGATCAATGAAATCCCTGTACCGCAAGGCGCAGTGGCCGGCGATCACACCTCCCCGACTCAACCGAAGTCCGACCTGAACTTCATGCCACCGCCGCTCAAAGAGCGCGACATGTGGGGTGTGACGCCGTTTGACCAACTGATCTGCCGGATCGATTTCAAGTCGATGCGCTACGACGGCCCATTCACGCCGCCATCGCTGCAAGGCTCGATCGTGTACCCCGGTAACTTCGGTGTGTTCGACTGGGGTGGTCTCTCCGTCGACCCGGTCCGCCAGATCGCATTCGTGAACCCGAGCTACATGGCGTTCAAATCGAAACTGATCCCGGCTGCCGACATCGCCAAGCAAGGCCCACGCGTCAGCGAAACCCAAGGCGTGCAGCCGAACAAAGGCGCACCGTATGGCGTGATCCTCGAAGCGCTGCTGTCGCCGATGGGCCTGCCGTGCCAGGCTCCGGCCTGGGGTTACGTGGCAGCGGTCGACCTGACCACCCACCAAACCATCTGGATGCATAAAAACGGCACCGTGCGCGACAGCTCGCCGGTTCCGGTCCCACTGACCATGGGCGTGCCAAGCCTGGGTGGTACGTTCACCACCGCCGGTGGCGTAGCGTTCCTCAGCGGCACCCTGGACCAGTACCTGCGTGCCTATGACGTGAAAAACGGCAAGCAACTGTGGGAAGGCCGCCTGCCTGCAGGCGCGCAAACCACACCGATGACCTACACCGGCAAGGACGGCAAGCAATACGTGCTGGTCATGGCCGGCGGTCACGGCTCCCTGGGCACCAAGCAGGGTGACTATGTGATGGCGTTCAAACTGCCGGACTAAGCAATCCCGGTAGCCTGTGAGAGGGGGCTTGCTCCCGATGGCGGTCTTTCAGCTGAATCTTTTTTGGCTGGCACATCGCTATCGGGAACAAGCCCCCTCCCACATCGGGCCGCAACGCCGCATCCACATCTCGAACGCCATGGCATTCAACGGCCGGCCGATCAGGTAGCCCTGGGCGGTGTCGCACTTCCACTGCTTGAGCAATTTCAGGCTGGGCTCGAATTCCACGCCCTCGGCGACCACCTTGAGCCCCAGGTTGTGGCTCATCTCGATGGTCGAGCGCACGATCACACCGTCACCGGTGGTGCTGTCGAGGTTGCGCACAAACGATTGGTCGATCTTCAATTCCTGCACCGGCAGGCGCTGCAATTGCGCCAGCGACGAATAACCCGTGCCGAAATCATCCACCGACAAGCTGATGCCGCAACCACGCAGCTGTTCCAGCACGCTGAGCGCCTGCTGCGGGTTATGCATGATCGCGCTTTCGGTGATTTCAAAGATCAGCCGCTCGGCCGCCACCTCGTATTGCATCAGCAAGGCGGTGACGCGGATGGCCAGGTCATCATCGGCCAGATCATCCACGGAAATATTCACCGACACCTGCATAGGCAAGCCCCGTTGCCCCCACTCGGCGATTTGCCGCACTGCCTCTTCGATCACCCACAGAGTCAGGGCGCCCATGCTGCCGGTGCGCTCGGCCAAGGGGATGAACTCGCTGGGCGACACCAGGCCCAGAGTCGGATGCTGCCAGCGTAACAGCGCTTCCGCCTGGCGCACGTGGCCCTGGTTGAGGTCGAGCTTGGGCTGGTAGCACAGGAACAATTCGCCCTCGATCACCGCACGGCGCAGATCGCGGATCAGGGTGATCTGGCGCTGGTGGGCCAAGTCGCGGTCCTGCTGGTAGATCTGCAAGTAGCCCGGCGAGGCCGCCGCGTCATGCCGGGCGATGGCGGCGCGGCTGATCAACTCGTCCACCTGCTGGCCGTCGGCGGGGTAAGCGGCGATGCCGATACTGACCTCATGGCGCACTTCGTCATGGCCGATGCGCTGGGGCTCGGTGAGCAGCCCATACAGGTGGTCGGCACGGGCCACGGCGCGGTCGATCTCGGTGTTTTCCAACAGCAGCAGAAACTCGCTGCCGGCAATGCGCGCGGCCGTGTCGCTGGCCAGCAGGCTCATGGACAAGCAGCGGCTGGCTTCGCGCAGCATGTCCTCGACACCTTCAGGGCCGAAGCCTTCGTTGATCACCCGGTAGTTTTCAATGCCGATATATAACAACACCACCGGGCGTCGGGCGCTGATCGCACTGCCCAGGCGCTCCATGGCCAGGGCGCGATTGGGCAGACCGGTGAGCGGGTCGTGCAGGGCATTGTGGGCCAACTGCCGCTCACGCACGGCGATACCGCTTTGCATCGCATTGAAGGCCCGGGCCAGCAAGCCGAACTCGTCGTGGCTGCGAACCCGTACGGCGGTGCGATAGTCACCGGCCCCAATCCGCCCGGCCGCCGCTACCAACGCATCAAGTGGCCGCGATACGCGGCGCGCCAGGAACAGCGCGGCCGCCAGTGCTACCAGCAGCACGGCCAGGGCAATCCCGAGAAATTGCCGGTCCAGCGGCGCAAAGGATTCCAGGGCGTGGTCCAGCGGGCTTTGCAGCAAGACGCGCACCTCATCGCCATCACCGGTATTGGCCAGCGGCAGAACCTGGCTGAGTACACGCTTGCCATGAAACACGCCGACCTGCGCTTCGGGGTTCAAGTGCACGTCACGCAGCCGTTCGATGATGCTGGCCTGGTACTCGTAGGGCTGAGTGGTGAACAGGCGGCCGACCTGGCCGTCCTGCACGCTGAGGAAGGACACCTCCAGGTTGCTCATGGAGCGCAGCTCATTGGCGAACAACGTGTCCATGGGAAAACCCATGACCACTCGGGCGATGGGCTGCGGGTCGAGGACCACATCCTGCACCAGCAAGTAAGGCTGCCCGTCCATCGCCACGATCAGCATCTGCAGCCCGCTGCGTCGCGCCTGCCGCAAGGCATGGTCATAGGGAAAAGGCTGACCGCGGGTGAGTATCGGCAAGGTACTGACCATGACCTGCCCCTCCAGGTCCAGCACGAACACCTCGCTGGAACTGATACCGCCGCCATGCCGACGCAACTCGGCCAGGATAGGTTCACTGCGGCCGGCGGCGACGGCCTGCATGAACGGGCCATCGGCGGTGAGCCAGTCCAGCCCGGATTGCAACCGACGCCCGCGCAGGTCCAGCAGGCGCTCGAACACTTGGCGGCCGGTTTCCAACTGCACCTCGGCCTGGTTCTCCACGGCACGAGTAGTGGCGGCCTGTACGGCAAAGTAAGTGGCCGCAACGACCACCAGCAGCAACAGCGCCAACACCCCGGCAATGCGGGTCTGAAAAGTGTGACGCCACTTCATCGCAGTGCCCTCGGGCAGTATTCGCCGCTCTCTGCCAAGCCGTCCCTGTGTCATGCGCCTCCCTGGCGACTGCTGATCTGGCGTCAAAAAAACGTCCACTCTGATCGAATGTTGTGTTTTAGCAGATTAGCTGGGACCTGGGATAAGTACACCCAATAGAACCTGGAACTTTCCTGTCATTTTATTGGCGACTGAGGACTGTGCGGATTAAGCGCTCCGCGCGCGCATGAAGTCCCCCCAGCGGCGCACCAGGTAGTTGTGCTCATCCATCACCGAATTCCACACCGCAACATGCCCCATGCGCTGTTCATAAGAACCGCCATCGCGCACCTCGCCCACATCGATCAAGGGCAAGCCATCGCTGCCCGGCAATTCTTCCCGCGCAGGCTTGCCGGCATACCAGTAATCCCATTCGGCGCAGGTCAAATGATCACGGCTGCGCGCCGGGTTACCGATGTAGTAGCCCTGGCGAGCCATCACCGCCCCAGGCCAGCCGGACAGCCACCAATTGAGGTAGGCATAGGCCGCATCCAACACCGGGCCCCGGGCATGACGGGACAGCGACAAGCCGCCGAACCAGGCGCGATAGCCTTCGCGGGGCACGGCCAGGCGGTATTTCACGCCGGCGCGGTGCAGGCGCATCAAGGTCGGCGACCACAGGCTCTGGATATCGATACTCGGGCTGAGCATCAATTGCGCCGCCTCTTCATCATCCGACCAGAATGCGGCGAAATGCCCCTCCTTCTGCTTGCGCACCAGGATATCGGCGAGCACATCGATCTCTTCGATGCTCATGTTGCCGATGTCCTTGAACTGCGCCAGCCCTGCGCCCTGCACTGCCAGCGCCGCGTCGAGGGCTCCGATGGCGGCATCGCTTTGCAGCGCGGTGCGCGCACGCCACGCCGGGTCGAGCAGCCAGCCCCAGCTTTCATTGCCGTGGCTGAAACCCTCGGGCAAGCGTTCGGGACGGTAGGCGAAGCTGTCGGCGTTATGGGTCAGCGGCAACATGCTGATGCGCTCGGTCACCGTGCTGCCAAGGCTGCCGTCGTGCTGCACGAACAGGCGCTCGCTCGGCACGCTGCCACTGCCCAGGCGGTCATTGGCCGATAGACGACCACGCTTGGGCAGGTCGTTGATCTCATGCCACAGCGCAATCCGCCGGGTGTCGATGGGCTGGATCGCCCGCGCCGGCCACACGAAGTCGACGTTGTGGAACCACTGGTCGTACAGGTCGTAGCTGTCGGGCTGCATCACCGCGATGCGCTGGGCCTGTTCGACATCGTGCACCTGGTACACCAGGCGAATGCCCAGCTCCTGTTCGGCACGCACCCGCAAGCATTCGAGCAGCGTCACCGAAGTGCCGAGGACACGTAGGGTGATCATGCCGCGAACCGCCGTGAAAACACCTCAAAGGAGTGACGCAACCGCGCCGGGTCGAGCCCACGCAGGATAAAGACCAGGCGCGATTGCCGATCGCTGCCCGGCCACGCAGGCAAATGGACCGGTGCATGCAGGCAATGCTGCACGCCATGGATGACGATAGGGGCCGAGCTTGCGTTCACGTTGAGCAGTCCTTTGACGCGAAGGATTCGTTCGCCATGGCATCTTAACAGCATCGATAACCAGACCCCGAAACCGACCCAGTCCAGCGGTTGCTCGAACGTCAGGCAACACACCTGCGCCGCACCGTGGGAGGCGGAGGTGGTTTGATGCAACTGCCAGCGATTGACCTCCACAACCGGTTCAGCGCTGCGCAAGCCCTCACCGAGCAGCAATTGGTCGCCGCTGTGAATGTCCTGGGTCGTGAGGATCGGCGTACCGGCGTTGAGTGCCTGCAAATGCGTGCGCAAAGGAGCACAGTCGCCCGCCACGTCGGTTTTGCTCAGCAGCAGCCGATCCGCCGCCGCGACCTGGGCCAGCCATTCGGGGTGCAAGCGCTCCTGCAGCGCGGCGTGGCTGGCGTCCACCAGGGTGACCACCAAGCCAATATGGAAACGTCCGCGCAGTTGCACGTCGTTATTGAGCGTGGCGAGGATCGGCGCCGGGTCAGCCAGGCCGGTGGTTTCCAGGATCACCCGTTTGAACGCGGGGATTTCACCGCGCTCGCGGCGTTGCCACAGGCCGAGCAAGGCCTCTTTCAACTCGCCGCGAATCGAACAGCAGACGCAGCCACTGGGCAGCAGCACGGTGTCCGGCGCGACCTCCTCCACCAACAGATGATCAATGCCGACATCGCCGAATTCATTGATCAGCAAAGCCGTGTCGCCCAGGCTTTCACCCTGCAGCAGACGCTTGAGCAAGGTGGTTTTGCCGCTGCCGAGGAAGCCGGTGATAACGTTGAGGGCGATACTCATGATGACTCCAGAGACTCCAGCAAGCGTGGATCAAGCGGGTCCAACGGTCGGCCGAGCATGTCTTCAGCCGCCTGCCACAATGCATCCAGGCCACTGGCCAAGGCTTGTTTGCCGGTGGCGCCCAGCAGCAGGTAAGAGGCGCCCTGGAAGTCCTCGACCTTGAGCCGAAACACCGCCAGCACCTGATTGATCGCGGCGATCCGGCGCAGGCGCTCACGGCGCCGGGGCAGTTCATCGCCGAGGGGATCGCTCCAGTGCAGGTCTTCGCCGAGCAAGCCGCAGAGCCCACACATCGCTACACCCCGCTCATGGCATGACGTCGCCGGAGTTCGGGCCCAGGGTCTGGCCGACGAACAGGTTGCCGCCCGGCTCGCTGGCGAGCAGCACGGCGGCGGGTGCCACTTCATCGGCCAAACCGAAGCGACCCAGAGGCAACTCGACGGCCTTGGCGCGTTTCCAGGTATCGCTGATACCGCCCACCAGGGGGGTTTCGATCGGGCCGGGGGCGATGGCGTTGACCAGCACATTGTCCTTGGCCACTTCCAGCGCCAGGGACTTGGTAAAGCCGATCACCCCAGCCTTGGCCGCTGCGTAATGGGTCAATTCGGCGCCGCCCTTGATCCCCAGTTGCGAGGCCACATTGATAATCCGCCCCCAGCGCTGCGCGAGCATATGCGGCAAGGCACGCTGGCTGGCGACGAACACACTGGTGAGGTCGACGCGCAGCATGTCGTTCCACATTTCAAGGGTGAGGTCGACGCAGCGCGCCTGGGTGAGCATGCCGGCGTTGTTCACCAGAATATCGATGCCACCAAAATGCTCGACGCAACGGTCGACACTGGCCTGTGCGCCGTCGACGCAGCCGACATCGGCCAGGCATTCGACGACCTCGGCGCCGAGGTTGCGGCAGGTGATCGCGGTTTCGGCCAGGCTTGCGGCATTGCGGTCGGCCAGCAAGAGGCGCGCACCTTCAGCGGCATAGGCCCGGGCGATGGCGGCACCGATACCGCTGCCGGCGCCGGTGATCACGGCGCGGCGGTTGGTCAGTTGAGGCATGTCAAATCTCCTGAAGCAAACACGGATCCCATGTGGGCAGCTGTCAATCGGGCCAGCGCACGGTCAGGCCGCCGTCGATAATGATGCTTTGCCCGGTCAGGTAGCTCGACGCATCACTGGTCAGGAATTGCACCAGCGCCGCCACTTCATCGGCCCGCCCGACCCGACCCAGCGGGATTGCCCGCGCAGCTTTTGCCAGGCCCTGCGGGCCAAGGGAGTTCTGCGCATCCAGCGACTGCGGCGTCTCGATCAACCCGGGAATTACCGCATTGCAACGAATCCCCCTGGCCGCCAACTCCACCGCCAGCGAACGGCACAATCCCGGTACGCCCGCCTTCGCCGCTGCATAGTGACTGTGCTCCTGCCAGCCATACACGCCGCCGGCAATCGATGAAATCGCCACCAGTGCGCCGCCCTCGCCCATATACCGGGCCGCCGCACGAAAGGTACGCATCACGCCGGTCAGGTCGACATTGAGCATCTCGTTCCACAACTCATCGGTCATCTCCAACAGCGGCGCACGGCGCAGCAAGCCGGCATTGGCCACGGCGTAATCCAACCGCCCGAAATGCTCCACGGCCTGCGCCGCGAGCGCGTCCACCGAGGCGCTGTCGCCTACATCGAGCGGCCACATCACGCACTCGCCGCCCGCCGCTTCCACCAAGCGAACCGTGGTCTGCGGGTCATGTGGATCAGCCGGGTAATACCCGCCCGCCACCGCGACGCCGCTGCGCGCATAGGCCACGGCGAGGGCTTGGCCGATGCCGCTGGCGGCACCGGTGACCAAGGCAACTTTACGCTTCATCGCACACTCCTTATTGAACGGTTTCCGGGCGCACATGGCGCGCGGCAAACATCAGGGCACCGGACAAAAAGCACGGCAGTGCGCCGAACCACAGCGCGGCGGTTTGCCAGTCACTGCCGGCGGACAACACCTGGGTCGCGCCAAACCCGGCGACCACCGCGCCAATCGGCCCCATCGCATGGATGATCGCGCCGCCGGTGGCGCGGATGCTGGTGGGAAAGCTCTCACTGATAAAGAACAGCGCCGCCGAGTAAGGCCCGATCAGGAAGAACAGCCCCAGGCTGTACAGCCCCACTACCATCGGCATGTTGCTTGGCCCGAACAGCATCCCGGCAAACGACAGCCCACCGAGCATCCAGCCCAGGCCGATGACATTGCGACGGCCGATCTTGTCGCCCATCCAGCCGTGGCTGAGGTAACCGCAGTAACCCACCAGGTTGGACAGCACCAGGATGATCAGCGAGTTCTCAAACGAGATGTGGTGCACGCTGACGATCACCGACGTGCCGAGCACGCTGAACACCTGGATCGCCGCCCAGTTGAGCAACAGCGCGGCGCCGATCACCAAGGTGGCGCGCCGCGCCGGGCCACGGAACGCCGCCTTGAGGCCGGCGTTGCTGTGTTCGTCGTAATCCACGCCGTAGGTCACGGCGACGTTCTGCGCTTCGTTCACTGCGCCGTTTTTACGCAGTTCGCCGATGCGTTGATGGATCTGGAATTGCGGGCTTTCCTTGAGCTTGCGCGCCAGGATCGCGATCACGACGGCCGGGATCGCGGCGAAGATGAAACAGCCCTGCCAACCGATGACCGGCAGCAACAACGCGGTCAACCCGGCGGCGATCAACGCGCCCACCGGCCAGCCGCCTTGTACCAGGCTGTAGATGAAGCCACGGCGCTTGGTCAGCCGCGGATCTTGCGAGGCGCCGTACAGCTCACTCAGGTAAGTGGCGTTGACGGTTTCCTCGGCATAGCCCAGCCCGCCCAACGAACGGATCAGAATCAATGGCGACTTGCCCCAAGCCCCGCCGATGGCCGTCAACGCCGAACACAGCGCAGACCCGGCCACGGTGAAAATAATGCCTTTGCGTCGCCCCAATTTATCGACGACAGGGCCGATGGCAAAGGCGACGACCGCCGTGCCCACCGCCACCCAAGTCGCAATCTGTGCTTGCTCCACTTCACTCCAGCCGAAATGCCGGCCGATCTCCGGCAGCAAGGTGCCGAACAGAATGAAGTCGTACACCGCAAACACCCAGGCGAAAAACGCGATCCAGGTCGCGAAGCGCACTTCCTGGGACGTCAGTTGCCGGGGTTTCCAGCCAGTCAGGTCAAGCTTGTTGTAGATGGACATGAATCGCGCCTCGCAAAGTGGGGGGTCGAACGCATCCTGTAGGGTCAGGTACGCGGTTGGCGGCGGATAAAGTCGTCGGCGATTTCGTCGAAGGTGACGAAGCGCACGCCGGCATGGCTCTGGATGTGCTCGATCAAGCGCTCAAGCATCAACAACACTTGCGGGCGACCGGACACGTCGGGGTGGATGGTCATGGTGAACACGGCGTGTTCGTGTTCGCGGTAGACCCAGTCGAACTGGTCGCGCCACATTTCTTCCAGGTGACGCGGGTTGACGAAGCCGTGGCTGTTGGGGGCTTTTTTGATGAACATCATCGGCGGCAGGTCGTCGAGGTACCAGTTGGCCGGGATCTCCACGAGGTCGGTTTCTTCGCCGCGCACCAGGGGTTTCATCCAGGTGTCGGGGTGCTGGCTGTAGTCGATCTTGGTCCAGCTGTCGCCCTTGCGCACGTAGTAAGGGTGGAAGTCGTTGTGCATCAGGCTGTGGTCGTACTTGATGCCTTTTTTCAACAGCAACTCGTTGGTGACCTTGCTGAATTCCCACCAGGGTGCGACGTAGCCGGTGGGGCGTTTGCCGGTGACTTGGGTGATCAGTTCGATGGACTTGTCCAGGACGATTTCTTCCTGCTCGGCGGTCATCGCGATGGGGTTTTCATGGCTGTAGCCGTGCACGCCGATTTCATGGCCGGCGTCGGCCACGGCCTTCATCTGCTCGGGAAAGGTTTCCAT
This sequence comes from Pseudomonas sp. Q1, assembly GCF_009935975.1. Taxonomy (NCBI): domain Bacteria; kingdom Pseudomonadati; phylum Pseudomonadota; class Gammaproteobacteria; order Pseudomonadales; family Pseudomonadaceae; genus Pseudomonas; species Pseudomonas sp. Q1. Next base: position 61,367 of record NZ_QODI01000003.1, read on the forward strand.
CGAGTGACCGGGGATAAACCAGGTGGTGCGCAAACCGTAGCGCTCGAACAATTTGAGCAGGCGCGGCGCACCGACCTCTCCCGCGAACAGGCCACGGGAGATGTCATCCGGCGAATCTTCGCCGCCATAGGAACCGAGCCAGCCGGCGACGGCGTCAACGTCGACGCCAAATGCACAAAGGATATCTTTAGCCATGGTGTGTCTCCTTAAATAGTCAGTACGGATTCGACGGACAACGCGGCCCGTAACAAGCGTGCGTCTTCGCCCATCGGCGCGCTGAGCAGCAGCCCGGTGGGCAAGCCCTGGGCGTCGCGACCGCTGGGCAGGGTGACGCCGGGCATATCCAGCAAGCTGCCGGGCATGGTCAGGCGCAGGGTGGCGAGGTTGGTCTGCACGAACAGCGCGTCTTCGGCCTCCAGCGGCGCCAGCGCGGGGGCCACATGGGCAACGGTGGGCGTGATCAGGATGGCGCCGTCGAGGTCGTCGCTCAGCTGTTGCTGCAATTGCCGACGCGCATCGAGCAGGTGGATCAACTGGCTGGCCGGCAATGCGCGCGCAGCTTCGAGGCGGCGGCGTACGCGGGGGTCGAGTTGCTCGGCATCGGCGCTGTCGAGCAAGGCTTGATGCAAGGCGAACGCTTCGAATGAGCCGAGCCAGCCGTGGTCCCGGATCAGGTCCAGCGTGGCCTGGAACGCGATGCACGGGCGCACGCTGATCAACGCCCCGGCGGTTTTCAATTGATCCGTCGCACGCAGCAGGTTATTGCGCACGGCGGGCTCAATGCCATCCAGTGCGCCCTGCTCCAGTACAAAACGCTGGCCCTTGAGGCTGCGCGGAGTGTGCAACTGCGTACGCCCGTTGAGCAGGTCATCGATGGCAAGCGCGTCGCGCACGCTGCGGGTCAACGGGCCGAGGCTGTCGAGGGTGCGGGCCAGCGGGAACACGCCGTCGCGGCTGTAGCGACGGCTGCTGGCGCGGTAACCCACCACCCCATTAAAGGCCGCGGGAATGCGGATGGACCCTGCGGTGTCGGTGCCCATGGCGATCGGCACGATCCCGGCGGCGACGGCCACCGCCGAACCTGAAGACGAGCCGCCAGGAATGCGTGGCCGGTCAGTGCCATGGGGATTGTGCGGCGTGCCGAAATGCGGGTTCAGGCCCAGGCCGGAATAGGCCAGCTCGCTGAGGTTGGTCTTGCCCACGCTGACCATCCCGGCACGGCACAGCAGCCCCACGCTCGGGGCATCGAGCAAGGCGGCCGGTGCCGTGCGACGGTAGGCGGCGCCGGCGGTGGTGACGCTGCCGGCCACATCGAACAGATCCTTCCAGGCCAGGGGCACGCCATCGAATACGCTCAAGGGTTGGCCGGCGCGCCAGCGAGCGGCGGCCGCTTCGGCCTCGCGGCGGGCACGTTCGGCGCTCAGGCCGATAAACACGCTGGGGGCCATGCTCGCATGGACCAGCACCTGTTCGAGCACCTCTACCGGATCGCTGCGGCCGCTGGCGAAAGCCTCAGCCATTGAAGTGGCGTCTGACACAGTGACGACCCCCTATAAAACGTACTTATTAATAAAATGTACATTTTACAAAAGCAGTTTCCGTGCCAGTCTTAGCGGGTGACTTGTGTATGCCAGTCTGGTTTATCTCTAATAGCTACGGGATAGAGGGGCTGGCATCCGATAGAAAACCCAAAGGAGACCGCCGGGACAACCCGCGACCCTAATAATGTATCTTTTATCAATAAGTACATTTTGGTGCAGAAAAGTAACATGCCTGCCGTAACGGCCCCAGAAAAGTGCCTTTGCCGGGGTACAGAGTGACAGGCGCAACTGTGAGAGAATCCCCGGCCACCGTCCTACCTGACCAGAGAACGCGATGAAAGCAGTGTCCGCCTCGGCCTCCCGCTACGCGATGATTCATCAAGTGTTGCGCGACGCGATCGTCAGCGGTACCGCCCGCCATGGGCTGGTCCTGCTGGAAGCGCCACTGGCCGAATTGTTCGGCACCAGTCGCGTACCGGTGCGCAAGGCGCTGGACCTGCTGCACGCCGAAGGCTTGATCTGCCGCTTCAACGGTCGCGGCTACCTGATCAACCCCGAAGGCCTGGCCATGGAGCCCCTGCGCCTGCCCTTGAGCCATGCGCACCTGGGGCTCAATGGCGAAGTGGAGCTGGTGGACACTCGGCCACTGGGCGAGCGCATCGTCGAGGAAATCGGTGCGGCGCTCTCCACGTGCATCGCCTTCGGCCATTACCGCCTGGACGAACAAGCCGCCGCCGACCACTACGGCGTCAGCCGAGCCGTGGTGCGTGAAGCGCTGATGCGCCTGCGCGACCGTGGCTTGGTCGAGAAGGAGCCCTACTCGCAATGGCTGGCGGGGCCTTTGACCGCACGCGAAGTTACCGAAGACTACGAACTGCGCGCCTGCCTGGAGCCCGAAGCCCTGCGCCAGAGCGCCCCTCACCTTGATCGCGAGCGGCTTGAAACGATGCTGCAGCGCGTGCTGGACGCCCAGGACAACCCTCAGTGCAGCCTGGAAGACATCGAACAGATCGAAGAGGACTTGCACCAGCACTGCCTGGCCGGTCTGCAAAACCGCAAGATTGCCGCGCTGATCCGCCAGGGCCAGAGCCCGATGATCATCAGTCGGATTTTTTACCGTTTACTGGGCATTGGTGCCGACCCTGCGATGTTGGCCGAACACCGGTTGATTCTGGAATTGCTGCTGCACGGTGCGTTTGATGCGGCGGCACTGAACCTGCGTGAACATCTGCAACGCGCACGCCAGCGGATGTTGCAGCGTTTGAAAGTGTTGTCGGTGCTGCCCGAGCAGCCATTGCCCGCTTACCTGCACAAAATCAGCTGACGCCATCGGCCGAGTCACCGCAGGAATTTCATGCAATTTGTTGCTAAGTGCTCGCGGCCATTGAAACCACCACGGTCCCGCCCCATCTAACCTGCATACTTACTGATGCAGGTGCCCCATGAGCGACCAGCAAGCATTCCCTGATTACGATATCAACGACTACGCCGACCCCGAAAACGCAGAAACGCCGTCTTCCAACACCGGCCTGGCCCTGCCTGGGCAGAACCTGCCGGACAAGGTCTACATCATCCCGATCCACAACCGCCCGTTCTTCCCGGCGCAAGTGTTGCCGGTGATCGTCAATGAAGAGCCGTGGGCCGAAACCCTGGAGCTGGTGAGCAAATCCGACCACCATTCCCTGGCCCTGTTCTTCATGGACACACCGCCCGAAGATCCCCGTCACTTCGATACCTCCAGCCTGCCGCTGTACGGCACCCTGGTGAAGGTGCACCACGCCAGCCGCGAGAACGGCAAGCTGCAATTCGTGGCCCAGGGCCTGACCCGTGTGCGCATCAAGACCTGGCTCAAGCACCACCGCCCACCGTACCTGGTGGAAGTCGAATACCCGCATCAGCCCAGCGAGCCGACCGACGAGGTCAAGGCCTATGGCATGGCGCTGATCAATGCGATCAAGGAACTGCTGCCGCTCAACCCGCTGTACAGCGAAGAGTTGAAAAACTACCTCAACCGCTTCAGCCCCAACGACCCGTCACCGCTCACCGACTTCGCCGCCGCGCTGACCTCGGCCACCGGTAATGAGTTGCAGGAAGTGCTGGACTGCGTCCCCATGCTCAAACGCATGGAAAAAGTGCTGCCGATGCTGCGCAAAGAGGTAGAAGTCGCGCGCCTGCAAAAAGAACTTTCAGCCGAAGTGAACCGCAAGATCGGCGAGCACCAGCGCGAGTTCTTCCTCAAGGAACAGCTCAAAGTCATCCAGCAAGAGCTGGGCCTGACCAAGGATGACCGCAGTGCCGACGTCGAGCAGTTCGAGCAGCGCCTGGAGGGCAAAGTGCTGCCGACCCAGGCACAGAAACGCATCAGCGAAGAAATGAACAAGCTGTCGATCCTGGAAACCGGCTCGCCCGAATACGCGGTCACGCGCAACTATCTGGACTGGGCGACCTCGGTGCCGTGGGGCGTGTATGGCGAGGACAAGCTCGACCTCAAACACGCACGCAAGGTGCTGGACAAGCACCACGCCGGCCTGGATGACATCAAGAGCCGCATCCTCGAATTTCTCGCGGTGGGTGCCTATAAAGGCGAGGTCGCCGGCTCCATCGTGCTGCTGGTGGGCCCGCCGGGCGTGGGCAAGACCAGCGTGGGTAAATCCATCGCCGAGTCCCTGGGTCGGCCGTTCTACCGTTTCAGCGTCGGCGGCATGCGCGACGAGGCCGAGATCAAGGGCCACCGCCGTACCTACATCGGCGCCCTGCCGGGCAAGCTGGTGCAGGCATTGAAAGATGTGGAAGTGATGAACCCGGTGATCATGCTCGACGAGATCGACAAGATGGGCCAGAGCTTCCAGGGCGATCCGGCTTCGGCGCTGCTGGAGACCCTCGACCCGGAACAGAACGTCGAATTTCTCGACCACTACCTGGACCTGCGCCTGGACCTGTCCAAGGTGTTGTTCGTGTGCACCGCCAACACCTTGGACTCGATCCCCGGCCCATTGCTGGACCGGATGGAAGTGATCCGCCTGTCGGGCTATATCACCGAAGAAAAAGTCGCCATCGCCAAGCGCCACCTGTGGCCCAAGCAGTTGGAAAAAGCCGGCGTGGCGAAAACCAGCCTGACCATCAGCGACGGTGCCCTGCGCGCGTTGATCGACGGTTATGCGCGAGAGGCCGGGGTGCGCCAGTTGGAGAAGCAACTGGGCAAATTGGTGCGCAAGGCGGTGGTCAAGCTGCTGGATGAACCGGACTCGGTGATCAAGATCGGCAACAAGGACCTGGAAAGTGCCTTGGGTATGCCGGTGTTCCGTAACGAGCAAGTGCTGTCCGGCACCGGCGTGATTACGGGGCTGGCCTGGACCAGCATGGGCGGCGCGACCCTGCCGATCGAGGCAACGCGCATTCACACGCTCAATCGCGGTTTCAAGCTCACCGGGCAGCTGGGCGAAGTGATGAAGGAGTCCGCCGAAATCGCCTATAGCTACATCAGTTCGAACCTGAAGTCGTTTGGCGGTGACCCGAAGTTCTTCGACGAAGCCTTCGTGCATTTGCACGTACCGGAAGGCGCCACGCCGAAAGATGGTCCCAGTGCGGGCGTGACGATGGCCAGTGCGCTGCTGTCGTTGGCGCGTAACCAGCCGCCGAAAAAAGGCGTGGCCATGACGGGCGAGCTGACGTTGACCGGGCACGTGCTGCCGATTGGCGGGGTGCGCGAGAAGGTGATAGCGGCGAGGCGCCAGAAGATTCATGAGCTGATCTTGCCGGAGCCCAATCGCGGGAGCTTTGAAGAGCTGCCGGAGTATTTGAAGGAAGGCATGACGGTGCACTTTGCCAAGCGCTTCGCAGACGTGGCCAAAGTACTCTTCTGATCCCGTAGTGAGCGGGCTTGCCCCCCAGCGCGGGGCAAGCCCTGATACCAGTAAGTTAAGGATTAACGCGGTCACTGTGGGAGGGGGCTTGCTCCCGATGGACTGCGTAGCAGGCCCATTTTTGAGGCCGCTGCGCGGCCTATCGGGAGCAAGTCGAATCGTCGCACCGCCCCTCCCACAATTTATTCATCGCCCACTTTATCGCTTAACTGACTGGCATTAGGGCAAGCCCGCTCACTACAGCAGCTTGTCACACCTTGTCTCATCTTCGGTTATGCTCGCCGTTCGTCGTAAATGAACGGAGGCTCCATGACCGCTGCCCGCCTGCTACTCCCCCTGAGCTTTGCTCTGCTCGCCGCGTGTGCCAGTGCGCCGAAGCAAAACGTCACCGTGGACAGCCAAAGCGCCTGCCCGCTCCAGCTTAAATCCGGGCAAAACCTGATCCTCACCCTACCCAGCAACCCCACCACCGGTTACCGCTGGGCCATCCAGGACTCCGCCGGCGGCGTGCTGCGCGCCCTGAGCCCGGAGGTCTACAGCAGCGCGGAATCCGGCGTGATCGGCGGCGGCGGCCAATCCACCTGGCGCTTCCAGGCGTTTGCCGCAGGCCAGGGCCGTTTGCGCCTGACCTCCCAGCAGCCTTGGGAGCCGGAAGCCGAACCCACTGGGACCTTCGACTGCGCCATTACGGTGAACTGATATGCCCTGGCTGATCCTTGCGTTGATGGGTGCCGGCACCTTTATCTACGGCCTGAGCACTCACGCGGCACTGTTGTGCCTGCTGGTCAAACCCATGCCGGTGCTTGCGCTGCTGGGTTGGCTGCATGATGCGCCGCCCACCGACTATCGACGCTGGATCAGCCTGGGGCTGATTTTTTCCCTGGTAGGCGATGTATTGCTCGCCTGGCCGGGCGACCTGTTTATCTTTGGCCTGGGTGCATTTCTATTCGCCCACCTGGCGTATCTCAAAGCGTATTTCAGCGACTGCCGCCGCTTGGCGCTGCTGCCATTGATACTGGCGCTGGGGGTGGGCGCCGTGCTGTTGAGCATCCTGATCGCCCACGGCCTGGGTGATTTGCTGATACCGGTAGTGATTTACGCAACGGTGATCAGCGCCATGCTCTGGCGTGCACTGGCACGACTGGGCAGCGACGTGCCGAAACGCTCGGCACTGCTGGCGGCTGCGGGAGCGCTGTCATTTGTGTTTTCCGATACGCTGATCGGCATCAATCGGTTCGTCGTGTCGTTCGACGCGGCGCCCTATCTATTGATCGTCACCTACTGGCTCGGCCAGTGGGGCATCACCGCCTCGGCTTTCCATCAGACAACCCGCGCACACGCGGGCCAACTTGGCTAAAATGCCGGCCTTTTCCACATCAATGCCGGAACAACCGTGAGCAAAGAACCCGATCGCCTATTCGCCCAGCCCCTGCCCCAGGTGCCGGACTTCGCCTTTAACGAGGACGTGGTGCGGGTGTTCCCGGACATGATCAAACGCTCGGTGCCGGGCTACCCGACCATCGTCGAGAACCTCGGCGTGCTCGCGGCGCAGTTTGCCCAACCCAACAGCGTGCTCTACGACCTGGGCGCGTCCCTCGGGGCGGTGACCCAGGCCCTGCGCCGCCATGTGCGCACCGACGGTTGCCGGGTGATCGCGGTGGATAACTCGGCGGCAATGGTCGAGCGCTGCCGCGAATACCTCAATGGCCAGGACTCGATGTTCCAGGAGCTGTTGCCGGTTGAAGTCATCGAGGGCGATATCCTCGCGCTGCAGTTCCAGCCGGCCTCGGTGGTGGCGTTGAACTTCACCCTGCAATTTATCGACCCCGCCGAACGCCTGGGCCTGCTGACGCGCATCCGCCAGTCGCTGCTGCCGGGCGGTGCGTTGATCCTGTCGGAAAAACTGCGCTTCAATGATCCTGAAGAGCAGGCGCTGCTCACCGACCTGCACATCGCGTTCAAGCGCGCCAACGGCTACAGCGAACTGGAAATTGCCCAGAAGCGCAGCGCCATCGAAAACGTCATGAAGCCCGACAGCCTCGAAGAACACCGGGAACGCCTATTGGCCGCCGGGTTCTCGAAAGTCGTGCCGTGGTTCCAGTGTCTTAACTTTGCCTCGTTGATTGCCTTGCCATGATTGATCTGTCCCCCCTCGCCCGCCACTTGGTCGGCACTCCCCTGGCGGTATGGGCCCAGGGCCTGCAAGCGCAACTCGATAGCAAGATGGAAAAGGGTCATGGCGACCTGGAGCGTTGGCAGAGTGCGTTGGACGCGCTGCCGCAGATCCAGCCCAGCGAAGTCGACCTGATCAATGGACTGACACTCGACACCGACTGCGACGATGCCACCCGCGCACAGATGCGCACCGCGTTGATGGGCCTGAGCCCGTGGCGCAAGGGGCCGTTCCATCTGTTCGGCGTGCATGTGGACACCGAATGGCGCTCGGACTGGAAGTGGTTGCGGGTGGCGCCGCATCTGAACTTGAAAGGCAAACGCATCCTCGATGTCGGCTGCGGTAACGGCTACTACATGTGGCGCATGCTCGGTGCCGGGGCTGACAGCGTGATCGGCGTGGACCCTAACTGGCTGTTCTTCTGCCAGTTCCAGGCGGTGCAGCGTTACTTGTCCGAACCCAAAGCCTGGCACCTGCCCTTCCCGTTCGAAGATCTGCCGGCGAATCTGGAAGGCTTCGATACGGTATTTTCCATGGGTGTGTTTTATCACCGCCGCTCGCCGATCGAGCATTTGCTGGCGCTGAAAGACACCCTGGTCAAAGGCGGCGAATTGGTCCTGGAAACCCTGGTGGTGGAAGGCGACCAACAGCAAGTGCTGGTGCCGGAAGATCGCTACGCGCAGATGCGTAACGTGTGGTTCCTGCCGTCGGTACCGGCGTTGATGCTGTGGCTGCGACGGGCCGGGTTCAGTGAGGTGCGCTGTGTGGACGTCAGCGTAACGACGGTGGAGGAACAGCGTGGCACGGAGTGGATGAAGTATCAGTCGTTGAGTGATTTCCTCGACCCCGATGATCACAGCAAGACCATCGAAGGGCTGCCGGCGCCGATGCGGGCGGTGATCATCGCCAAGAAATAACGGTGATCACTCACTGAAGCAATAGAGATCAAATTGTGGGAGGGGGCTTGCTCCCGATAGCGGTGCATCAGTCATAAATAAACTGACTGACAGGCCGCCATCGGGAGCAAGCCCCCTCCCACATTTTTTAATCTCCAGGGTTGCTTAAACGGACGGGCTTGGCTCGGCGGGCCTTGAAGAATTCGCTCAGCACCGTGCCGCACTCCTCGGCCAGTACGCCCCCTTCAAACAACACCCGATGGTTGAGAAAACCCTGGGTGAAAAACTGCCCCTGGCTCTGCACAATCCCGGCCTTGGGCTCCAGCGCGCCATACACCACCCGCGCAATGCGTGAGTGCACGATCAGGCCGGCACACATGCTGCACGGCTCCAGGGTCACATACAGCGTACTGCCGACCAGCCGATAATTGCTGATCGCCTGCGCGGCGGCGCGGATGGCGACCATTTCGGCGTGGGCACTGGGGTCGTTGCAGCTGATAGGGCAGTTGAAACCGCGGCCGATGATTTCACCCTCCTGCACCAGCACCGCGCCTACCGGCACTTCACCCAATGCAGCGCCTTGAGCGGCGAGAGCCAGGGCTTCGCGCATGAAGTCCTGGTCGCGGCTGCGGTCGATAATGGCTGCGGGACGGATCTGGCGCATTACGCCACCTCGATGGCGGCCATCAGGCCGGTTTCCATGTGGTCGATCACGTGGCAGTGGAACATCCACACCCCCGGGTTATCCGCCACCAAGGCCACGCGGGCACGCTCATTCTTGCCCAGCAGGTAGGTGTCGGTGAAGTACGGGATCACCTTGTGGCGGTTTGAAGCGATCACCTTGAAGCTCATGCCGTGCAGGTGGATCGGATGCTGGTACTGGGTCATGTTCTTCAATTCGAAAATGTAGCTCTTGCCCTTTTCCAACTTGGCAATCGGGCGGTCGGCGCAGGTCTTGTCGGTGACATCCCAAGCCTTGCCGTTGATCTGCCACAGGCTCGGCGGTTTACCGTCGTCCACCGACACGGTGCCCACCCATTCGAAATTGAAGTTGAGTTTCTCGGCGTTGGCCAGGTCCGGCTCGCTGATCGGGTTGGCCGGCAAGGCTGCAGGCCATTCGGTGGGTGCATCGGTGTTGGCCACCGAGCGGAAGGTACCGAGGCGCACCGGGCCGTTGCGCAGGGAGAGTTCTTCACCCGCCGGCGGCGCCTTGATCGCCAGGCAAATCCGCATGCCAGGGCCCAGCCAGTACTCCTTGCCCAGTGGGCGCGGCTCGACGGGGTTGCCGTCCAGGGCGTAGATCTGCGCTTCGGCGTCGGGAATATTGAGGCGATAGGTCAGAGTGTTATCGAGGTTGAGCAAGCGCACACGGGTAATCTGCCCGGCCGGCAAATCGATCACCGCCTGGGAGACGCCATTGATGGTCGACAAACGCCCGGCAGTACCGCCACGCGCCGCCTCACGCGGTACGCTGAAAGCAACAAAGGCGCCCTCCTCGTCCACGTGCCAGCTTTTCAGGCTCAGGGTGCGTTCGTGCTTGAAGCCTGTAGGCTCGCGCTCTTCGATGATCAACGGCCCGACCAGGCCACGGCCGAGTTCTTCACTGCTGTTCACGTGGGGGTGATACCAGTAGCTACCGGCATCGGGAACGCGGAATTTGTAGTCGAAGTATTCACCCGGCAACACCGGCAGCTGTGACACGTACGGCACGCCGTCCATTTCCAGCGGCAGGCGAATGCCATGCCAGTGGATCGTGGTAGCGACCGGCAGGTGGTTGATGAAGCGCACGCGCAGCCATTCGCCCTGGCGCACGCGCAACTCGGTCCCCGGCGCCGAAGGGCCGAACGCCCAGGCTTGGGTCTTGTGTCCCGGCACCAGTTCCACGTCCAGGGGCGCGGCGATCAACTCGTAGTCATGCCCCGCTTCAGCCTCGGCGACTTTCCCCAGCCAGTAGCGATAGGCACCACCGGCCCCCACGCCCACTACGGCAAGGCCGGCGAGGCCACCCAGGATTTGTCGACGGGAAAAGGATCGGGACACAACAACCTCACGTATCTGCCGCAGGACCAAGCCCTGCAAAGGGCAGATACGATACACCGGCGGGGTCTAAACAGTAAGACTTCTCATGTGGGAGCAAGCCACTCCCACACTGGATCTCAAGCCTTGGCGGCGGCCAGGATCAGCGCCTTCATCTCGGCCACGGCGCCTTTGAAACCGACGAACAGCGCATGGGCCACCAACGCGTGACCAATGTTCAACTCGTTGATGCCCTTGATCGCCGCCACGGCTTCGACGTTGTGGTAGTGCAGGCCGTGGCCGGCATTGACGATCAGGCCGGCCTTGAGGCCGCAGCCCACGCCATCAATGATGCGTTGCAGTTCCTCGGCCACTTCGGTTGGCGTGGTGGCATCGGCGTAACGGCCGGTATGCAGTTCAATCGCCGGCGCGCCGACACGACGCGAGGCTTCGATCTGGCGCTCGTCGGCGTCGATGAACAGTGAGACTTCGCTACCGATCTTCGACAGGCGCTCCACGGCCGCCTTGATCCGGGCTTCCTGGCCGGCCACGTCGAGGCCGCCTTCGGTGGTCAGTTCCTGGCGAGTTTCCGGCACCAGGCAGATGTGCGCCGGGCGAATACGTTCGGCGAACTGCATCATTTCTTCGGTGACGCCCATTTCGAAGTTCATGCGGGTTTGCAGCACATCCTTGAGCACCAGCACGTCACGCTCCTGGATATGGCGGCGGTCTTCGCGCAGGTGCACGGTGATGCCGTCGGCGCCCGCTTCTTCAGCGTCCAGCGCGGCCTTGACCGGGTCAGGGTAACGGGTGCCCCGGGCCTGGCGCAGAGTGGCGACGTGGTCGATGTTGACGCCAAGAAGAATGCGGTTGCTGGTGGTCACGGAAGCGCTCCTGAAAAGGGAAAGAAACGCTGCACAGCATACACGGGGTTGTCAGGGCTTTCGAAACAACTCGCGACTGACCAGTGGCCGCCCCCCCAGATGCACGGCCAGGGCCTGGCGCATCAGGCGCTTGGCGGCGGACAAGGCACCCGGGGCGCTCCAGTCGGCTTCGCTCATGGCCAGCAGTTCAGTGCCCTGAAACAGGCCGGGTTGCAGCAGGTACACGCGCTCAAGGCCGGCGTCGACTTGCAGGCGGTACATGCCATCAGCGGCGATCGGTGCTCCGTGCAGGTCGTTGGCGAGCTCGAAGCCGTAGCCCAGATCATCCAGCAACCGCCATTCGAAGGCGCGCAGCAGCGGTTCCAGGGGGCGGCCTTCGGCGAGGGCCAACAGCGTGGCGGCGTAGTGATCGAAAACGGCCGGGTGCGGGTCTTCGGCGGGCAGCAGGCGGATCAGCAGTTCGTTGAGGTAGAGGCCGCTGAACAGCGCTTCGCCATTGAGCCAGGCCGAGGTGCCCAGGCTTTCCATGCGGCCGACGTTTTTCAGCTCGCCCTTGCCGCGAAACTCCACATCCAGGGCTACGAACGGCCGCGCCAATGTGCCCGCCTTACCCCGTGCGCTGCGCAACACCGCACGCAGGCGGCCTTGAGGGGTGAGGAAGTCCACCAGGGCACTGGTCTCGCGGTAGGCGCGGCTGTGCAGGACGTAGGCGGGTTGGCTGGTGGGCTGGGACATGGAGGCTCACTGCTGGAATGCATTTTTTGAAAACTGCACAAACCGAATGTAGGAGGGAGCAAGCCCCCTCCCACATTTTCAGTCCTGCGGTGTACTGCTTAAAGGTCGCCGTAGCCCAGGGAACGCAATGCGCGCTCGTCATCGGACCAACCACCTTTCACCTTCACCCACAGGTTGAGCATGATCTTGGAGTCAAACAGCAACTCCATGTCCTTGCGCGCTTCGGTGCCGATGCGCTTGATGCGCTCGCCCTTGTCGCCAATGATGATTTTCTTCTGGCCGTCACGCTCGACGAGGATCAGCGCATGGATATGCAGGGTCTTGCCCTGCTGCTTGAACTCTTCGATTTCCACGGTGATCTGATACGGCAGCTCGGCGCCCATCTGGCGCATGATTTTCTCGCGCACCAGTTCGGCGGCGAGGAAACGGCTGCTGCGGTCGGTGATCTGGTCTTCCGGGAAGAAGTGCTCGTTCTCCGGCAGGTGCTCGGCGATCACACGCTCCAGCGCATCGAGATTGTGCCCGTGCTGGGCCGAAATCGGGATGATCTGGGCGTTCGGCAGTTGTTCCTGCAGCCAGCTCAGGTGCGGCATCAGCTCGGCTTTGTCTTCGATGCGGTCGGTCTTGTTCAGGGCGACGATCAACGGGCCGGTGACATACTGCACGCGCTCCAGAACCATCTGGTCTTCGTCGGTCCACTTGGTGCGGTCAACCACGAAGATCACCACGTCGACGTCTTTCAACGCGGCCGAAGCCGTCTTGTTCATGTAGCGGTTGAGGGCTTTCTCGCCACCTTTGTGCATGCCCGGGGTGTCGACGTAGACCGCTTGCACGTTGCCTTCGGTCTTGATGCCCAGCATGTTGTGGCGGGTAGTCTGCGGCTTGCGCGAGGTGATCGCGAGCTTCTGGCCCAGGATGTGGTTCAGCAACGTGGATTTGCCCACGTTCGGGCGTCCAACGATGGCGACATAGCCACAGCGTGTTGCGGTTGAATCAGTCATGGCCATTCTCCACGCCCAGGGCAATCAGTGCTGCAGCGGCCGCTACCTGTTCGGCAATACGACGGCTCACACCCTGGCCTCGGCTTTTTTCGTTCAGTAAGGTGATTTCACATTCCACGAAGAATACGCGGCAATGGGGCTCACCCTGGATGTCCACCACTTCGTAGCGTGGCAGTTCGCAACCGCGCGACTGCAGGAATTCCTGCAGGCGGGTCTTGGGGTCTTTGTTGGTATCGACCAGCGTCAGACTCTCGATCTCGGAGGTCAGCCAGGCAGTGACGCGCTCCTTCGCCGCTTCCATGCCGGCATCGAGGTATATCGCACCGATCAGCGCCTCAAGGGCATCGGCCAGGATCGACTCGCGGCGGAAACCACCGCTTTTCAATTCGCCGGAACCCAGGCGCAGGTATTCGCCCAGGCCAAAACCACGGGCCAGTACCGCCAGGGTTTCGCCTTTCACCAACCGTGCACGCAGGCGTGACAGCTGGCCTTCGCGGGCTTGGGGGAAACGCTCGAACAACGCCTCACCGGCAACGAAATTGAGGATGGCATCACCGAGGAATTCCAGGCGCTCGTTATTACGCCCTGCAAAGCTGCGGTGTGTGAGGGCAAGGACCATCAATTCCTGGTCCTTGAAGGTGTAACCGAGCTGACGCTCGAGACGACTTAGAGAAACGGTCACGGTTTATCCATATCTAGTTGGTGGCACCGGCGGCCATCGACGATTGACGCAGTGTTCAAGTTCAAATCCTGATTGGTGTCGCATGAAGCCGGGCCAATGATTGTCCCAACCCCAGAAAAGCATTCGGCGCTGTGTGAACAGCGCCGTCTGTATTACTTGATCAGCCCGACCCGCGAGAAGTTCGGCAGGTGGCTGAGCTTGGGTTCCGGCCAACTCATCCAGACCGCAAAGGCCTTGCCGACAATGTTCTCGTCGGGAACCATGCCCAGCAGGTCCTTGGGAATGCTGGGGTCATCCCAGTAGCGGCTGTCGTTGGAGTTGTCCCGGTTGTCACCCATCATGAAGTAGTGACCGGCCGGCACTTTCCACTGGCCATCAGGCATTGCGCGGTAGCGGCTCATTTCCTTGCGGATTTCGTGCTCTACCGTACCGAGTTTTTCCTGGTACAGCTCGGCGCTGCCCAGGGTGTTCGGCTCGGTGCCCAGCAGCTTCTCGGCCACCGATTCACCGTTGACGAACAGACGCTTGTCGCTGGTGTAGCGGATCACGTCGCCCGGCAGGCCCACGACACGCTTGATGTAGTTGACGTTCGGGTCGCTTGGGTAGCGGAACACCATCACATCGCCGCGCTGCGGGTCACCCACCGGGATGACTTTCTTGTCGATCACCGGCAGGCGAATCCCGTAGGAGAACTTGTTCACCAGGATGAAGTCGCCCACGTCCAGGGTAGGTTTCATCGACCCCGACGGGATCTGAAACGGCTCCACCAGGAAGGAGCGCAACACCAGCACGATGAACAGTACCGGGAAGAACGACTTGCCGTATTCAACCAGCAGGGGCTCTTTGTTCAGCTTTTCGACCACCACCGCATCGGGCTGGCTGACGCTGCCCTGATAGGAGGCGATAGCCGCCCGCCGACGCGGGGCGAAGAACACCAGATCGAGCAACGCCAGGAGACCGCAAACGGCAACGGCGATGACCAGCAACAGCGGGAAATTTAGCGACATAGGACCTAACTATCCAACCTGAGCACCGCAAGGAAGGCTTCTTGTGGAACTTCCACGTTACCTACTTGCTTCATGCGTTTTTTACCGGCCTTTTGCTTCTCAAGCAGCTTGCGCTTACGGCTTACGTCACCGCCGTAGCATTTGGCCAGTACGTTCTTTCTGAGAGCCTTGACGGAGGTCCGCGCAATGATCTGCCCGCCGATGGCGGCCTGGATCGCGACGTCGAACATCTGGCGCGGAATCAGTTCTTTCATCTTCTCGGTCAACTGCCGACCTTTGTAGTGCGCGTTGTCCTTGTGCACGATCAACGCCAGTGCATCTACCTTGTCGCCGTTGATCAGCACATCCAGTTTCACCAGATTAGCCGATTGGTAACGATCGAAATGGTAATCCAGCGAAGCATAGCCGCGACTGGTGGACTTGAGGCGGTCGAAGAAGTCCAGAACCACTTCGTTCATCGGCATATCGTAGGTCACTTGCACCTGCGTACCGAGGAACAGCATGTCGCGCTGGACGCCACGCTTCTCGATGCACAAGGTGATGACGTTGCCCAAGTGCTCCTGCGGAACCAGGATATTGGCCCGCACGATAGGCTCGCGCATGTCTTCGATCGCCGACAGATCCGGGAGCTTGGACGGGTTATCGACGTAAATCGTTTCACCGGTTTTCAGCAACAGTTCAAAAATAACCGTTGGCGCGGTGGTGATCAGGTCCAGGTCGTATTCGCGCTCAAGGCGCTCCTGGATGATTTCCATGTGCAGCATGCCCAGGAACCCGCAACGGAAGCCGAAGCCCAGGGCGTCGGAGCTTTCCGGGGTGTACTGCAACGACGAGTCGTTGAGGGTCAGTTTTTGCAGGGCTTCGCGGAAATCTTCGAAGTCGTCGGAACTGACCGGGAACAGGCCAGCGTAGACCTGTGGCTGAATGCGCTTGAAGCCCGGCAGTACGTCGACGTCCGGCGTGCTGCTCAAGGTCAGGGTGTCGCCCACTGGCGCACCGTGAATGTCCTTGATACCGGCGATGATGAAACCTACTTCACCGGCTTTCAGATCAGCGGTCGCGGTGTGTTTCGGGTTGAATACACCGACGCTGTCCACCAGGTGGATCTTGCCGGTGGATTTGACCAGGATCTTGTCGCCCTTCTTCACGCGGCCGTGGCGCACGCGAACCAGGGAAACAACGCCCAGGTAGTTGTCGAACCAGGAGTCGATGATCAACGCTTGCAGCGGGTCTTCGATGTTGCCGGTCGGGGCGGGAATGGTGTGCACCAGGCGCTCGAGCACTTCGTCGACACCCAGGCCGGTCTTGGCGCTGCAGGTGACGGCGTCGGTGGCATCGATGCCGATGATCTTCTCGATCTCTTCCTTGACGCGCTCAGGCTCGGCCTGGGGCAAGTCGATCTTGTTCAGCACGGGCATCACTTCCAGGCCCTGCTCGATCGCGGTGTAGCAGTTGGCAACCGACTGCGCTTCAACGCCCTGGCCGGCGTCAACCACCAGCAAGGCACCTTCGCAGGCCGCCAGGGAACGGCTGACTTCGTAGGTGAAATCGACGTGGCCTGGGGTGTCGATGAAGTTCAGCTGGTAGGTAATGCCGTCTTTGGCCTTGTAGTACAAAGTAACGCTGTGGGCCTTGATGGTGATCCCGCGCTCGCGCTCGAGGTCCATGGAATCCAGTACCTGGGCTTCCATTTCACGCTCGGCGAGGCCGCCGCACATCTGGATGAATCGATCGGCCAGCGTCGACTTGCCATGGTCAATGTGGGCGATGATGGAGAAATTGCGGATATGACTCAAATCACTCACGGGTCAACACTCAAAAAGGCTGCAGGCAGATTGCCCGCTGAAAAATAGCCGGGAATTGTACCTGATGCTCAGGCCAGACGTCATCTTTGCTGACCAGAACAAAAATGCCCCGATCTCTCGAACGGGGCATTTTTTGTTCATAAGCGCAGTATCAACCGGCCCGGCGCAGCAGCCACAACCCGGCCACGGCGCAGATCGCCGTCGGCACCAGCACCGCAAACAGCGGAGAAAAACCGAACACCAGGCTTGATGGGCCAAGCAGATCCTGGGCGATACGGAAAGTAAAGCCCACCAGCACGCCGGTGAATACCCGCTGGCCGAGGGTCACTGAACGCAGCGGACCGAAGATGAAGGAAATCGCCATCAAGACCAACGCAGCGGTGACCACCGGTTGCAGCACCTTGACCCAGAACGCCAGCCAGTAGCGCCCGTTATTCAGGCCCTGGTCCTTGAGGTAGTGGATATAGCTCCACAAACCGGAGATCGGCAGGGCTTCCGGGACCATCACCACGGTATTGAGCAGTTCCGGCTTCAGGGCGATGTCCCATGGCTCGGAGGCCACGTTGATCACTTCGGTGCTGGCCTTGGTGCCTTGGCCCACATTGCGGAAATAGGTGGTGGTGACATCACTCAACTCCCACTTCTCGGCACTGTACTGCGCACGCTTGGCAAAGCTGGAAGTCAGCATGTGCCGCTCTTTGTCGAAGGTATAGCGGGTTACCCCGATCAACAGGCCGCCCGGCTGCACAGCGTTGATATGGATGAACTCGTCTCCCTGGCGGTGCCACAGACCGTGCTTGGCGCTTTGCGCATCCCCCGAACCCTGGGCCAGGGCGCGATTGGCCTGGGCCGTGGCTTCGGCAGGCGGCGCTACGTATTCACCGACCAGCACGCTGCAGGCCATCAGCAGGAGCATGGGCTTCATCACCGCCCAGACGATACGCCCGATGGACACACCGGCGGCACGCATGATGGTCAGTTCGCTGCTGCTGGCCAGGCTGCCGAGGCCGATCAGGCAGCCGATCAGCGCCGCCATCGGCATCATGTCGTAGACACGACGAGGCGCGGTCAATGCGACGAAGCTCAATACGTCCGTGACGGTATAGGTGTCAGTGACGTTGCCGACTTCGTCGATGAAAGCGAACAACGAGGCCAGGCCAAGGATGATGCCCAACACCGCCAGGATGGCGATCAGTACGCTGCTACCTATATAGCGATCAAGCTTAGCCACGGGCCAACTCCTTCAGGCCACGACGGCTCTTCATTTTCAAACGGATAGGTTCCCAGTAGAGCAGCCCCAGGCCGATCGCCAGGAATATCCCATGCACCCACCACAGGCCCAGGGCCGGCGACAACCTGCCCTTCTCCAGGGAGCCACGGGCGGAAATCAGGATGGTCAGGTAGGCCATGTACAGCAGGATCGCCGGCAGCAGCTTGAGGAAACGGCCCTGGCGCGGGTTGACCCGGGACAGCGGCACGGCCATCAAGGTCACGATGAACACCAGCAGCGGCAGGGAAATCCGCCATTGCAACTCGGCGATGGAGCGCAGTTCCTGGCTGCCGAACAACGAGGCAGTCGGGAGCGCGTCGCGGTCGGTTACCTCTTCACTGATTTCAGGCTTGGCCAGCATCACACCATAAGTGTCGTACTTGATCGCCCGATAGTCCGCGAGGCCAGGGCTGCCGTCATAACGATAGCCATTTTCCAGGATCAGGTAGCGGCTGCCGTCAGGGCGTACTTCCTGGCGCCCGCTATTGGCCACCAGAATCGAAATGCCGCGGTCTTTCTGGTTCTGGCCGAAGTTTTTCTGGGAAATGAACACACCACCGAGGTTGGAGCGGTCATCGGTCATGGTTTCGGTATAGGTCACCCGCGTGCCGTCGTTGAGCGCCTGGAAGCGCCCGGGCTCCAGGGTGTCGAACTCGGTCATCGCATCCTGTTTGTTCAGCAGCAGCTGGAACTGCATGGCGCCCTGGGGCGCCAGACTCATGCTCAACCATGCCACCACCAGGGCAACGCCGGCGGCCGGCACCAGGGTCATGGCCAGCAGACGCTGCTGGCTCATGCCGGTGGCCGAAAGCACGGTCATTTCACTTTCGAGGTACAACCGGCCATAGGCCAGCAGAATGCCCAGGAACAGGCCAAGCGGCAGGATCAACTGCAGGAAGCCCGGCAGGCGAAAGCCCATGATCAGGAACAGCGAGCCCGGGTCCAGAGCCCCGGAAGCGGCCTGGGCCAGGAATTTGACGAAACGACCACTCATGGTGATGACCAGCAATACCGCACTCACGGCACTCAGGGTCAACAGGACTTCGCGGGACAGATAACGGAAGACGATCAAACCAGACACTCCAGGGTTGTCAGGCTAAGGCGGCCAAACAAGCAAGCATAACGAGTCGACCCGTTTGCACGGGCCGGCTAAAAAGATTGCGCATTATCCTGTGATTGACCGCGCCTGTCACGGAGCTTACTCATGCGCGTGCACAAAGCATGTGGCAAGGGTTGTCAGGTTCCGTCGGCGAGGTTCAAACTGCGGCCTTTGCCGCTGGCGGTTTACCAAGCCGCCAGGCGTTAAAGCCTGCGTACAAACCTCAGGCTCACAGACCTTGATAAGGGACCCGAAAATGGAATTGGTTGTAAAAAGCGTTAGCCCCGAAACGTTGAAAACCGCCACCCTCGTGGTCGCTGTCGGCGAAGGCCGCAAACTCGGCACCGCCGCCAAGCAGCTGGACGAATTGAGCGGTGGCGCCATCAGCGCCGTGCTCAAGCGCGGCGACCTGGCCGGCAAAGTCGGCCAGAGCCTGCTGCTGCAAAGCCTGCCCAACCTCAAAGCCGAGCGCGTCTTGCTGGTTGGCGTGGGCAAGGACGCCGAACTGGGCGACCGTCCGTTCCGAAAGATCATCAGCGGCATCCTCAGCACCCTCAAGGACCTGGGCGGTAGCGAAGCGACGGTGGCACTCGATGAAATCGTCGTAAAAGGCCGCGACAGCTACGGCAAGACGCGCCTGCTGGCCGAGACCCTGGTCGACGGCGGTTACATCTTCGACCAGTTCAAGAGCCAGAAAGCCGAACCCCGCGCCCTGAAAAAAATCACCCTGCTGACCATCAAGGCCGCCCAGGCTGAAGTCCAGCGCGCCGTGACCCACGCCCAGGCCATCGCCAATGGCATGTCGTTCACCCGCGACCTCGGCAACCTGCCGCCGAACATCTGCCATCCGACCTTCCTCGGCGAACAGGCCAAGGCACTGGGTAAAGAGTTCAAAGGCTTGAAAGTCGAAGTGCTCGACGAGAAGAAGATCAAGGAACTGGGCATGGGCTCGTTCTATGCCGTGGGCCAGGGCAGCGACCAGCCGCCACGCTTGATCGTGATGCAATACAACGGCGGCAAGAAGTCCGAGAAGCCTTACGCCCTGGTGGGTAAAGGCATCACCTTCGACACCGGCGGCATCAGCCTCAAGCCGGGCCTGGGCATGGATGAGATGAAGTACGACATGGGCGGCGCCGCCAGCGTCTTCGGGACCCTGCGTGCCGTGCTGGAGCTGAAACTGCCGATCAACCTGGTGTGCATCCTGGCCTGTGCCGAGAACATGCCGAGCGGCGGCGCTTCGCGTCCGGGCGACATCGTCACCACCCTGAGCGGCCAGACCGTCGAAATCCTCAACACCGACGCCGAAGGCCGCCTGGTGCTGTGCGATGCCCTCACCTATGCCGAGCGCTTCAAGCCGCAGGCCGTGATCGACATCGCCACTCTCACCGGCGCCTGCGTCGTCGCCCTGGGTTCCCACACCTCGGGCCTGCTGGGCAACAACGACGAGCTGATCGAGCAACTGCTCAGCGCCGGTAAAGCCGCCGACGACCGCGCCTGGCAATTGCCGCTGTTCGATGAGTACCAGGAACAGCTGGATAGCCCGTTTGCCGATATCGCCAACATCGGCGGCCCGAAAGCCGGCACCATCACCGCGGCCTGCTTCCTGTCGCGCTTCGCCAAGAACTTCAACTGGGCGCACCTGGACATCGCCGGCACGGCCTGGACCAGCGGCGGCAAGGACAAGGGAGCCACTGGTCGTCCGGTTCCACTGCTGACCCAGTACCTGCTGGATCGCGCCAAGGCCTAACCCTGTAGGAGCGAGAATGTCGTGGCGAGGGAGCTTGCTCCCGCTGGACTGCGCAGTAGTCCCCAGCTTTTCTGGGGCCGCTTCGCGCCCCGGCGCAAGCAAGCTTGCTCGCCACAATACGCTCGCTTTTATCCCGGTTGAGGCCGTTCAGGAACCGCAATGACCCAAGTCGACTTCTATATATTGCCCAGCGCCGACCCGCTCGCGCGCCTGGACTTTGCCTGCAAACTCACCGAAAAGGCCTGGCGCATGGGCCACCGCATTTACCTGCATTGCAGCGATGCCGCCCAACGTGACGAGCTCGATGCCCGCCTGTGGCGCTTCAAGGGTGAAAGCTTCGTGCCTCACGGCCCCGCCGAATCCGAACCCGACGGCCTGGTCGTCCTGGGATTGGGCGACAGCTGCGGCGATCACCATGACCTGCTGGTCAACCTCGACCTGAAAGTACCGCCCTTTGCCAAGGCGTTCGCCCGGGTGGCGGAAGTGGTGGTGGAAGATCCGGCTATTCGTCAGGCCGCGCGGGAGAGTTTCCGTTTCTACCGCGAACAGGGCTATCCTCTGCAAGATCACCGGCTACAACGACTTTGAGTAAATGATGGACACTTCCAACCCTTTAAAAAAAGACGACCACCTGCTGGACGACCTGGAGTCGATCCGCAAGTTGCTGGGTGATGATGACTTGCAACCGCCGCTGCTGACCGAGACGGTCGAAGGCGAGGTACAGATTCCGCTGCTGTTCGACATGGTCGGCGGCAAACCCGTCGCACCGGAACCGGTTGCGCAGGCGCCCGCCGTCGAGCCGGCCCCCGCCGAAAAAGGCCAAGACGCCCTGCTGCTGCACCTGGACAACGAACTGCGCGCCGCCGCGCAACTGATCATGCAGGACGTGATCGACGACTTTGCCCCGCACATCGAAACCGAGATCAAGCGCCGGCTGGATGCGCGGATGGAGCGGTTGCTCAGCCAGTATCAGTCTTAAATCAAACAAAGATCCTCTGTGGGAGGGGGCTTGCTCCCGATAGCGGGGTATCAGCTACCCCTGAACTGGCTGGTCCACTGCTATCGGGGGCAAGCCCCCTCCCACATTTACCCCCCATACACGTCAAGCCCGTCTTCGCCTCGCCCTGCGCCCTATCCCCCGTTATACTTGCCGGCTTTCCTGAATTAATGCCAACTAGGGTCCCGCCGCGCATGGATAAGACCTACCAGCCGCACGCCATCGAAACTTCCTGGTACAACACCTGGGAATCCGAGAATTATTTCGCCCCGCAAGGCGCGGGCGATTCCTACACCATCATGATTCCGCCACCGAACGTCACTGGCAGCCTGCACATGGGCCATGGCTTCAACAATGCGATCATGGATGCGTTGATCCGTTTCCGCCGTATGCAGGGTCGCGACACCCTGTGGCAGCCGGGCACCGACCACGCCGGTATCGCCACCCAGATGCTGGTGGAACGCCAACTCGAGGCCACCGGCCAGAACCGTCACGACCTGGGCCGCGAGAAATTCCTCGAGAAAGTCTGGGAATGGAAAGACCAGTCCGGCGGCAATATCAGCCGTCAGATCCGTCGCCTCGGCTCGTCCGTAGACTGGAGTCGCGAACGCTTCACCATGGACGATGGCCTGTCGGAAGCGGTGAAGGAAGCCTTTGTGCGCCTGCATGAAGACGGCCTGATCTACCGCGGCAAGCGCCTGGTCAACTGGGACACCAAGCTGCACACGGCGATCTCCGACCTCGAAGTGGAAAACCACGACGAGAAAGGTTTCCTGTGGAACCTCAAGTATCCGCTGGCCGATGGCGCCAAGACTGCTGAAGGCAACGATTACCTGATCGTCGCGACCACCCGTCCGGAAACCATGCTCGGCGACGCCGCCGTAGCCGTCAACCCGAACGATGAGCGCTACCAGGCGCTGATCGGCAAGTTCGTCGAACTGCCGCTGGTCGGCCGTCGCATCCCGATTATCGCGGACGACTACTGCGACCCAGAATTCGGCACCGGCTGCGTGAAAATCACCCCGGCCCACGACTTCAATGACTACGAAGTCGGCAAGCGCCACAACCTGCCGCTGCTGAACATCTTCGACAAAAATGCCGCCGTC
The DNA here is from genome assembly GCF_009935975.1 of Pseudomonas sp. Q1. Classification (NCBI taxonomy): domain Bacteria; kingdom Pseudomonadati; phylum Pseudomonadota; class Gammaproteobacteria; order Pseudomonadales; family Pseudomonadaceae; genus Pseudomonas; species Pseudomonas sp. Q1. The sequence goes on from NZ_QODI01000003.1 coordinate 84,189, forward strand.
TTGCCGGCCTGCCAGGTCTTCAACCTGGACGGTACGCTGAACGACAGCATTGACGGCAAGATCCCGGCTGAATACGTCGGCCTCGACCGTTTCGAAGCACGCAAGCAGATCGTCGCCGCCTTCGACGCCGCCGGCCTGTTGGTCAGCGTTGACGACCACGGCCTGAAAGTGCCGAAGGGCGACCGCTCCGGCACCGTGATCGAGCCGTGGCTGACCGACCAGTGGTACGTGTCCACCAAACCGCTGGCAGAACCTGCGATCGCCGCCGTGGAAGATGGCCGCATCCAGTTCGTGCCCAAGCAGTACGAAAACATGTACTTCTCGTGGATGCGCGACATCCAGGACTGGTGCATCAGCCGTCAACTGTGGTGGGGCCACCGCATTCCGGCCTGGTACGACGAATCGGGCAAGGTCTATGTAGGCCGCGATGAAGCCGAAGTCCGTGCCAAGCACAACCTCGGTGCCGACATTGCGCTGCAACAGGACAACGACGTACTGGACACCTGGTTCAGTTCGGGCCTGTGGACCTTCTCTACCCTGGGCTGGCCGCAGCAGACCGAATTCCTCAAGAAATTCCACTCTACCGACGTGCTGGTCACCGGCTTTGACATCATTTTCTTCTGGGTCGCCCGGATGATCATGCTGACCATGCACCTGGTGAAGAACGAAGATGGCACGCCGCAGGTACCATTCAAGACCGTGTACGTGCACGGGCTGGTGCGTGATGGCCAGGGCCAGAAGATGTCCAAGTCCAAGGGCAACGTGCTGGACCCGCTGGACATCATCGACGGCATCGACCTGGAAACCCTGGTGCAGAAACGCACCTCGGGCCTGATGCAGCCGAAGCTGGCGAAGAAGATCGAGAAGCAGACCCGCGACGAGTTTGCCGACGGCATCGCCAGCTACGGCACCGATGCCCTGCGCTTCACCTTCTGCTCGCTGGCGTCCACCGGTCGCGACATCAAGTTCGACATGGGCCGCGTCGAAGGCTATCGCAACTTCTGCAACAAGATCTGGAACGCGGCGCGCTACGTGCTGGATAAAGGCGAAGACTGCGGCCAGAACGGCGAAGCCTACGAGCTGAGCCTGGCCGACCGCTGGATCATCTCGCAGTTGCAGCGCACCGAAGCCGAAGTCACCCGCCAACTTGACCAGTTCCGTTTCGACCTGGCCGCACAGGCCTTGTACGAGTTCATCTGGAACCAGTATTGCGACTGGTACCTGGAGCTGTCCAAGCCCGTGCTGTGGGACGAGAACGCGCCGATCGAACGCCAGCGTGGCACCCGTCGCACCCTGGTGCGCGTGCTCGAAGTGGCACTGCGCCTGGCGCATCCGTTCATGCCGTTCATCACCGAAGAAATCTGGCAGCGCCTGGCGCCGCTGGCCGGTATCGAAGGCAAGACCATCATGCTGCAACCTTGGCCGGTGGCCAACGAAGCGCGCATCGATGAGGCGGCCGAAAGCGATATCGAATGGCTCAAGACCCTGATGCTCGGCACGCGCAACATCCGCGCCGAGATGAACATCGGGCCGGGCAAGCCACTGGCGGTATTCGTCAAGAACGCCAGCGCCGAAGACCAGCGTCGCCTCAGCGAGAACGATGCACTGCTCAAGAAGCTGGCGAAGCTGGAGTCCATCACTGTCTTGGCTGATGGCGCCGAAGCACCGCTGTCCGCCACCGCATTGGTGGGCGACATGGAAGTGCTGGTGCCGATGGCCGGCCTGATCGACAAGGGCGCCGAACTGGCGCGCCTGGACAAGGAAATCGCCCGCCTGCAAGGCGAAGTGCAGCGGGTGGGCGGCAAGTTGTCCAACGCGGCTTTTGTCGACAAGGCGCCGGCTGAAGTGATCGACAAAGAGCGCGCCAAGCTCGCCGAGGCTGAACAGGCCCTGGGCAAGCTGGCGGAGCAGCATGCGCGGATTTCCAGCCTGTAAGGCGGAACCTGTGTGAAAAAAGAGACCTTCGGGTCTCTTTTTTTTGCCTGGAACTCCCCAATTCCAGGCTGGCAATACAATCAAGGTGGAAGGGGACCTGCCCTCTCCCACATTTGCCCGAGATCACCTCGGGATGTGTGACAATGCTCGCCACTTTGAGCCAACACCAGAATCATCATGACCGCCCCCAGTACGCCAAAACCTCCGCGCAAGAAGCCTAAAACCGCAGCCACGGCCAAACCCGTCGTGCCGCGCAAAGAGGCCACTCTGCACCCGCGCAACCGTCACACAGGCCGTTACGACTTCCCGGCGCTGATCAAGATCACGCCGGAACTGGCGAAGTTCGTGATCATCAACCCGTACGGCAAGGAAAGCATCGACTTCGCTAGCCCGGAGGCGGTGCGGGTCTTCAACCGGGCGCTGCTCAAGGCCTTCTATGGTATCCAGCACTGGGACATCCCTGCCGACTACCTGTGCCCACCGGTGCCTGGGCGCGCCGACTACGTGCACTTCCTCGCCGACCTGCTGGCCAGCACCAATGACGGCAAGATCCCGCGCGGTTCTATCGTCAAGGTGCTGGACGTCGGCATGGGCGCCAACTGCGTCTACCCCCTGATTGGCTACATGGAGTACCGCTGGAACTTCCTGGGCTCGGACGTCGACCCTGTCGCCGTGGCCGCAGCCAAGGCCATCGTGCAGTCCAACGACCTGGGCAAAGTCATTCAACTGCGCCAGCAACCCAATCCCAAGCAGATCCTGCTGGGGTTGCTGGAACCGGGCGAGCGCTTTGACCTGACGATGTGCAACCCACCATTCCATGGGTCCATGGAGGAAGCCACCAAGGGCAGCGAACGCAAGTGGCGTGCCTTGGGCAAGGCGGATCCCAAGCGCAAGTTGCCGGTATTGAATTTCGGTGGCCAATCGGCCGAGTTGTGGTGTGAAGGCGGTGAAGCGCGGTTTGTGACGCAGCTGATTGCCGAGAGCGCGCATTTTGCCCACAAGGTGTTGTGGTTCAGCACCCTGGTGTCAAAAGCGTCGAACCTGCCCGCGATCGAGACGGCACTGAAAAAGGCCGGCGCGCTGGAAAGCCAGGTGGTGGAGATGTCCCAGGGGCAGAAACAAAGCCGTTTCGTCGCCTGGACCTTCCAGACCAAGAACGAACAACTGATCTGGCGCCAACGCTGGGTCCGCAACTGACCCCTGTAGCGAGCGGGCTTGCCCGCGCTGGGCTGCGAAGCAGCCCCATACCAGACACTGCATTTTTCCTGCCTGACCACAATTGCCGGTTTTAGGGCGGCTTCGCCACCCAGCGCGGGCAAGCCCGCTCACTACAAGGCAAATCGCAGGCAATAAAAAACCGTGCCCGGATCGCTCCGGAGCACGGTTTTTTTGCTGCGTCTTACTTGTTAACAGCGTCGGTCAGGCCTTTGGCCACAACCAGCTTGATAACTTTCTTGGCAGCGATTTCGATGGCAGCGCCAGTCGAAGGGTTACGGCCAGTACGGGCAGGACGCTCGGTCACTTTCAGTTTGCCAACGCCTGGCAGAGTGATTTCGCCGCCGTTTTCCAGCTGATCAGCAACAACTTGGCTCAGTTGGTCCAGCAGAGCGCGCACGGTAGTTTTCGGTGCGTCTACTGCTTCAGCCAGGTCAGCGATCAGTTGGTCTTTAGTAATAGCCATTGTGGTGTTCCTTCCCTATCAAATTCATATGGATTGCAGAGTGCAGTGTCAGCCATCGAGCCCGACCGTCTAGGCCTGGCACCCCAGGCTTAATAACCGCGGAGATCGGGGTTATAGATGCTTGAAACGGGGATTGGTTCGACCTGACAGATGCTGAATGCACGCTTAACGCCGAGACTTGGCGTAAGACGGGGCAAAACTAGCACAGAGACGGGGAAATATCCGCCTCTACCTAGCCATTTGGTCAGCTTTATCGCTCTAAACCGTGAAAAAAAGGCATATGCCCCGTCAGAGAGCATCCAAAATAGCCTTCCAGGCGTGTCTTGACCAATGGGTGCGGTACACTGGGCGACTTTTCGGGGAGGCCACCGGCTCCCCTTCAACCAGCCGAGAAGCCTATGCCGATCCGTCATTGCATCGTCCACCTGATCGACAAAAAACCCGACGGCACACCCGCAGTTCTTCACGCCCGCGATACGGAGCTGTCCGAATCCGCCGCCATCGAGAATATGCTTGCCGACCTCAACGAGAGCTACAACGCCAAACAAGGCAAGGCCTGGGGGTTCTTCCATGCCGAGTCCGGCGCGCACCCGTTCAGCGGCTGGTTGAAGGAATATTTCGACGGTGCCCAGGATTTCACCCGTTTCAGCCGGATGGCAGTCGAGCACCTGCAAAAGCTGATGGAGGAGTCCAACCTCTCCACCGGCGGCCACGTGCTGTTTGCGCATTACCAGCAAGGCATGACCGATTACCTGGCCATTGCCCTGCTGCACCACAGTGAAGGTGTGGCGGTGACCGACGAGCTGGACGTGACCCCGTCGCGCCACCTCGACCTTGGCCAACTGCACCTGGCGGCGCGGATCAATGTGTCCGAGTGGCAGAACAACAAGCAATCCAAGCAGTACATCTCGTTTATCAAGGGCAAGAACGGCAAGAAGGTCTCGGAGTACTTCCGCGACTTCATCGGTTGCCAGGAAGGCGTCGACGGGCCGGGCGAGACCCGCACCTTGCTCAAGGCCTTCAGCGACTTCGTCGAAAGCGAAGACCTGCCGGACGAATCCGCCCGCGAGAAAACCAAGACCCTGGTGGATTACGCCAGCAGCCAGGCCAAGCTCGGCGAACCCATGGGCCTGGAAGAACTGTCGGGCTTGATCGATGAAGATCGGCCAAAAGCGTTCTACGACCATATCCGCAACAAGGACTACGGCCTGTCGCCGGAAATCCCGGCGGATAAGCGCACCCTCAACCAGTTCCGCCGTTTCACCGGCCGCGCCGAAGGCTTGTCCATCAGCTTCGAGGCGCACCTGCTGGGCGACAAGATCGAGTACGACGAAGCCGCCGGCACCTTGATCATCAAGGGCCTGCCGACCCAACTGACCGACCAGCTCAAGCGCCGCAACTGATGCTCGGCGGGGTGTTCAAGAAAGTCTTGCTGGTGTTGCTGGTGGTGGTTGTAATCCAGAACTGGGGCAAGATCGAGCGGGTGTTCAACCCCTCGCAGGTGGTTTCGGAGCCGATACGCGCCTCGGCGCGCGTGGTGCTCTACTCCACAGAGTGGTGTGGCTACTGCAAGCAGACCCGCCGCTTCCTGGACCAGAAAGGCATCCCCTACCAGGCTTTCGACATCGAGAAGGACGCCCAGGCGCGCAAGGCATATGAGGCGTTGGGAGGTGGCGGTATTCCGTTTGTGGACGTGAACGGCACGTTGATCCGTGACTACAACCCGGACGCGATCATGGCCGCGCTGAAGTAATCCATTCTACAAAACACAGCAGAACTCCATGTGGGAGGGGGCTTGCTCCCGATAGCAGTGTGTCAGCGCCAGCTGTTCTGGCTGATTCACCGCCATCGGGAGCAAGCCCCCTCCCACATGGGGTTCTGCGGCGCTTTTATCTTAGGTGTGACTAGCGCAAGACAATCATCCGGCCAAGAATCTCGTGCTGCTCAAACCCCAGCACCGCCTGCAAGGCATTCAACACGGCTTGCGGGTCTTTGCTCGGAAAGCTGCCACTCACACGTTTGCCGGCCATCTCGTCGTTGAGCAACAGAATGCGCCCGGGGTAGTAACGCCCCAGATCCTTGACCACATCGGCCAAGGGCGCCTTGTAGTAGTTGAGCCAACCGTCACGCCAGGCCAGGCGTGATTCGCTGTCGACCGGGTGCATAGGTTCGGCGACACCGTCGGCGTAGGCCACTTGCTGGCCTGCCGTCAGAATTTGTTGCTGGCCCTGCCTGGAAGGCGTCACTGCAACCCGCCCGGAAAGCACCGTCACCTGGGCACCCGCCGGTTGCAGGCGCACCTCGAACTGCGTGCCCAGCACCCGCGCTTCACCGCTGTCGGCGCCCACTACAAAGGGTTGGCCGGTGTGAGTCACGCTGAAAAAACCGGCGCCGCGACGCAATTGGATATGGCGCTCGCCCTGGCTGAAATCCACGGCAATGGCACTGTCGGCATCCAGGGTCACTTGGGATTGATCGGCCAGGGTGACGGTCCTCACCTCACCGGGCGCCGTCACATAGTCGGCGCCCAAGTCATCGACCCAGCGCGACGGCTGCCAGGTTGCGCCCATGCACACCATCAACAGAAGGCTCGCAGCTATCGCCAGTGCACCGGACCAGCGCACCACCCGTGAGCGCTTGGGGGTGTTCATCGCATTGAGGTAGCCCTGCAAGACCAGCGCCTCTTCATCCGCCAGTTGACGTGCCGGCACTTCACTCAGCTCCCACAGCACCTGCGCCTGGGAGTAAGCCTCGACGTGCGCCGGGTCGGCGCGCAACCACCGGCTGAAGGTCGCCTGGTCGCCACTGCTGGGCTGGTCGTGCAACAGGCTCAACCAGTCGAGCGCGGCCTGCTCCTGAGCGGGTGTGGGGGTGACGTTCACGGTGCTTTCCCTGGCGTGCGTGGAGGCGGCGGTTCACGAAGGCTGGCCTTGCAGGCTTCGAGGGCACGCATCATATGTTTTTCCACGGCACTTTGGGACAAGCCCATGGCCTGGGCGATCTGCGCATACTTGCGGCCATGGATGCGGTTAAGCAGAAAAATCTGCCGGGTGCGCTCCGGCAAACTGCGCAAAGCGGCTTCGACATGGCGCAAATCATTGCCCGCTTCGAGTGCCGCCTGGGGTTCACAGCCTCGGTAGTCCTGCTGCTCCGGCAACCAGCCTTCGCTGCTGCGCACCCGCGCACTTTCGCTGCGTAGATGGTCGATGGCAATGTTGCCCGCGCAGCGCAACAGGTAGGTGCTGAGTTCTTCGACTTGCACCAGCGGCCGGCGCCAGAAACGCAGGAACAGGTCCTGCACCAGGTCGGCCGCCGTGGCACGGCAACCCACGCGGCGGCTGACCAACGCTTCCATCTGCGAGCGCTGGGACAAGAACACCTGCAGGAAATGCGCACGCCCACTGGCCGCATCGGCGTGCGGGTGGTCCTGGGATTCCGGTGGGGTGCCGACCCTCATGGCAGCATCCGCCAACACAGCACCGCCAACAGAATCACGGGCGCCACTACGACACGCGACGTCGCGGCCAGTCGGTAGGAAGCGGACAGTGAGGTTGTGCTGTGCATGCGGGAGGCGCCAGGATCATCAATGCGCGATATTAATGATAAATATTCTCATAAGCAAAAGAGAACGGATGAATCACCTGCGTCCTTTATTGAGCTGCAGGATTGCCCAACGTTGTCACGCAACCTACAATGCGAACAATTCTTGTTCTCTGACGCACACCAATGTTCGTGGAGTGATCGCGTTGCAGCCGTCCAACACCGTCGAAGTCCTGTACCACGACCATCACCACTGGCTCACCGGCTGGTTGCGACGCAAGCTCGGCTGCCCTGAAAGTGCCGCGGACCTGGCGCAAGACACCTTTATCCGGGTGCTGACCGCACGGGAAACCCCAACCCTGATCGAACCCCGCGCCTTCCTCACCACCGTGGCCAAGCGTGTCCTGTTCAATTACTACCGTCGCCAGGACTTGGAACGCGCCTACCTCGACGCCTTGGCGCAACTGCCCGAGCACGTCGCGCCTTCGGAAGAAGAACGCGCCATCATCCTGCAAACCCTGCTCGAGCTGGACCAACTGCTCAACGGCCTGCCGCTTCAAGTCAAACGCGCCTTCCTGCTGGCCCAGCTCAACGGCCTGACCTACGCGCAAATCGGCGCGGAACTGGGCATCTCGATTGCCACCGTCAAACGCCACCTGAATAAAGCAGCCATGCGTTGCTACTTTGCCCTATGAACTTCTCGACCCACGTCGCCGAGCAGGCCGTGCACTGGCTGATGGAAATGCAGCAAGGTGGCCTCAACCCGCGCCAGCATGCGGCCTGGCAACAGTGGCTGGCGGCCCACAGCGAGCATCAGCGCGCCTGGGAGCATATGCAACGCGTTAACCAGCGCCTGCGCGGCATGCCTTCGCCCCTGGCCCATGCGGCGTTGAACGCGCCGAAGTCCAACAGCCGGCGCCAGGCGCTGAAGTTGCTGCTGATCCTCGGCGCGGGGTCGGCGGCGGCCTGGGGCCTGCGCCAGCAACACATTCTGCCGCCACTGAGTGCCGACTATCGCAGCCCCGTAGGCCAGCGTCGCAAAGTGCAGTTGGCCGACGGCAGCCAGTTGCAGCTCAACACCGGCAGCGCGGTGGATGTGCACATGGATGGCCGGCAGCGCTCGATCCGCCTGCTCGACGGCGAAATGCTGCTGACGGCCCGGGCGGGTCATTCGCCCCTGCGTGTGCTGACCGGCCAGGGCCTGCTCAGCAGCCAGGCGGCGCGCTTGAATGTGCGCCAGTTCAACGACCACACCCAACTGGCGGTACTCGACGGCCACGTCGAGGTCATGCCCGACCACTACAGCGGCCTGCCACTGATCGTCGAAGCCCGCCGCCAGGTGAATTTCACTCGCAAAGGCTGGGACACCCCGCGCCCCGTCGACGCCAACAGCGGCGCCTGGGCCGATGGCATGCTGATGGCTGCGCATATGCGCCTGGAAGATTTCCTCACCGAGCTGGGACGCTACCGCCGCGGTCAGCTCAATTGCGACCCGCAGGTGGCCAACCTGTTGCTGTCCGGCAGTTATCCGCTGGACGACAGCGAACGCATTCTCGATCTGCTGGAAGTCAGCCTGCCGGTCAAGGTTCGCCGCTTCACGCGTTACTGGGTGAGCGTGCAGGCACGCGCCTGAAAATATTTTCGACAACCGTGAGCCGTTTTCCAGCCCTCGCGTGACAGAGAAGGAAAGCCACCTTGATCCTTCCTTCTCAGGACCGCCCTTTATGCTCCAGCAACCCACCCCTCTCGCCCGCGCCCTGCGCCAACTCCTGCTCGGCGCCAGCCTCAGTTTCGCCGTGCTGCCCCAGGTGATGGCGGCCGATGCCAAGCCCTATCACATCGCACCGGCTTCGCTGGAAGCGGCCCTGAACCAATTCGGGCGAGAAGCGGGTGTGCTGATTTCCTTCGGCTCCGAGCTGACGGCCGGCATGCAAAGCCGGGGTCTATCCGGCAACTACGGCGCCGCCGACGGCTTGCAAAAACTGCTGGAAGGCACCGGCCTGCAAGCCCGCGCCGAGGGCAACAATGCCTATAGCCTGCAACCGGCCAACGCCCCCACGACGGTCGAACTGCAAACCTCCAATGTCGTCGGCGACTGGCTCGGCGATGCGCAGCAAACCAACGTGTTCGAACACCCCGGCGCCCGTGACGTGATCCGCCGCGAAGCATTCGAACGCCAGGGCGCAACGCAGGCCCGCGACGTGCTCAACCGCATCCCCGGCGTCAACGCTCCGGAAAACAACGGCACCGGCAGCCATGACATGGCGCTGAACTTCGGTATTCGCGGCCTCAACCCACGGCTGGCCTCGCGCTCCACGGTGTTGATGGATGGCATTCCGGTGCCCTTCGCACCGTATGGCCAACCCCAGCTTTCATTCGCCCCGATCAGTACGGGCAACATGGATGCAGTGGACGTGGTACGCGGTGGCGGCGCCGTGCGTTATGGCCCGCAAAACGTCGGCGGTATCGTCAACTTCGTGACCCGCGCTATCCCGGACGCACCGACGGTCAAAGGTGGCTTGCAGACCGAGACCAGCCCGTCTTCCAGCCACGATGGCTTCAAGACCAGCGGCAACCTGCTGGCCGGCGGCACGGCCGACAACGGCCTGGGCGGCGCGATTCTGTATTCCGGCACCCGTGGCGGCGACTGGCGCGAAAACAGCAACACGCGCATCGACGACCTGATTCTCAAGGGCAATTACCAGCTCGACGACGCCAACAGCTTCAATACCATGGCTCAGTACTACGAAGGCCAGGCCGATATGCCCGGCGGCTTGAACGTAAAGGACTACAAGGCGGACCCGTACCAGTCCACCCGCCCCTACGACAAATTCTGGGGCCGCCGTACGATGTTCAACGCCGGTTATCGCTACCAGGAAGACCGCCGTGAGTTCACCGCCAACACGTTCTTCACCACCACCTTGCGTAACGGCTACCTGGACCAGGGCAACTTCCTTTCACTGTCACCCCGCGAATACTGGGTACGCGGCCTGGAAACCCGCTTCGCCCAGGGCTTCGACCTCGGCCCCAGCCGCCATGAGGTCGGCATCGGCTACCGCTACATCAGCGAAGCCGGTCACGAAATGCGCTATCGCACGCCGATCACCGCCAACCAGCAAATGCCCGATACCAACAGCCGCAACGACCGCGACACGCGTGGCGCCACCGAGGCCAATGCGTTGTTCGTCGATGACCGCATCGACATCGGCAAGTGGACCATCACGCCGGGCGTGCGCTACGAGATGATCGAGTCCCAGCAAACCAACAACCTGACCAACGTCAAATACAAGGGCGACTACAACACCGCACTCCCGGCGTTGAACGTGCTCTACCACCTCACCGAAGACTGGAACCTCTACGCCAACACCGAAGGCTCGTTCGGCAGCGTGCAATACAGCCAGATGCCCAACCGCGTAGCCAGCGGCGAAGGAAGCCGGAAAAAGCCCGTACCTGGGAACTGGGTACCCGTTATGACAACGGCAACCTGCGTGCGGAAATCGGCGCGTTCCTGATCAACTTCGACAACCAGTACGACAGCAACCAGACCAACGACACCGTGATCGCCCGGGGCGAAACGCGCCATCAGGGCATCGAATCGAGCGTCAACTACGCCCTCGATGCGTTGAGCCCGGCGCTCACAGGCTTTGATGTCTACGCCACCTACGCTTACGTCGACGCGACCATCCGCGAAGACGGCCCGAACAAAGGCAACCGCGTGCCGTTCTCGTCCAAGCACAAAGGCACCCTGGGCGTGGGTTACACCGAAGGCCCCTGGAAGCTCAACCTGGACAGCAGCTACCAGAGCAGCCAGTTCGCCGATAACGCCAATACCCGGGCGGAAAGTGCCGACGGCGCCAACGGACGCATCCCCGGCTACATGCTGTTCAGCAGCCGCGCGGCGTATGACTTCGGCCCGCAGTTGTCAGACCTGAACGTGGCGGTCGGTGTGAAAAACATCTTCAACAAGCAGTACTACACCCGTTCGTTCGACGACAACAACAAGGGCAAATACGTCGGCGAGCCGCGCACGGTCTACGTGCAAACCTCCATCGCGTTCTAACTGCCCGCCAGGCAGCTGGGGGTGCCCGCCACCAAGGCGTCGATGGCGCAGCGCACCTTGGCGGGCATATGCGCAGCCGTCGGCCAGATCACATGGATCGGCGCAGGCTGGGCGCGGTGGTTCGGCAACACCGCTTCCAACTGCCCACGCAGCACATAATGCGCAATCAGCCAGCTCGGCAACCAGGCCAGGCCGACGCCCGCAATCGCGGCATCGGCCACGGCCTGGAGGTCGTCGAGCATCAACATCGATGCCACCCCAGAGCGAAAGGACGTATTGCAACGGTAGGCAATGCCTCGGTGACCGGCGAGGTCATCAATACAGTCAATCGGCCCGACACGCTGCAAGTACGCCGGTGAAGCGGCCAACCCGACCGACTGCTCACCCAGGCGGCGGGCGCTCAGACGGTCGGTGTCCGGTAACGGGCCGATGCGCACGGCGACGTCGAAGCCTTCCTGCACCAGGTCCGTGAGCCGGTCAGAGAATGAAATCTCGATCTCCAATTGCGGGTAAAGGTCCATCAAGCCCCACAAGGCAGGCGCCGCATAATGGTGGCCGAACGCCAATGGCAAGCTTGCGCGTAGACGCCCACGCGGCTGTTGTCGGCCGCTTTCGAGCACCGACTCGGCAGCTTCCAGTTCGGCCAGTGCACGCAGGCAATGCTCGTGATAGGCCTGCCCATCTTCCGTCAGACGCTGGCGACGGGTGGAACGCTGCAACAGGCACGTGCCCACGGCAGAGCGCGTGAGGTTCAGACGTTCGGCGGCTTCAGTCAGGCTGCCGCTCTCGACGATTTGCAGAAACAGTTCAACACCGTCGAAACGTGGAGTGGCCATGGTTTTATTGTCGCTCCTGAATCCCCTATCCAGGGAAAACTTATCACGAATAAAGAATTCTTTTCCCGCGAGAATAAACCCTCATTCAATCCAAAGGAATTGCCCATGCCGCCCGCCGCCGCTGTATCGGCCGTCAGCGCCCCACGGACCGCCAGAGATGGCCTCGCCCTCACCGCTGTGTGCCTCGTTGCACTGATGTTCGGCCTGGAAATCTCCAGCGTGCCGGTCATCCTGCCCACCCTCGAACAACAATTGGGCACAGGCTTCCAGGATGCCCAATGGATCATGAACGCCTACACCCTGGCCTGTACCAGCGTGCTGATGGCAGCGGGCACCCTGGCCGATCGCTTTGGCCGACGGCGCATGCTGGTGTTGTGCTTGTGGCTGTTCGGCCTGGCTTCGCTGGCCTGTGGGCTGGCCGATACGGCGCCCATGCTGATCGCGGCGCGTTTTGTCCAGGGTGTGGGCGCCGGAGCCATGATGATTTGTCAGTTCGCCATTCTTTCGCACCAGTTCCGGGAGCCGGCGGCGCGTGCGCGGGCCTTCGCGGTATGGGGCGTGATTGCGGGCCTGGGCCTGGGCTTCGGGCCCATGGTAGGGGCCTTGATCCTGGCGATCGCGGATTGGCGCTGGGTGTTCCTGGTGCATGTGCCGCTGACCCTGCTGACCCTGGCGTTGCTGCGGGTCAGCGTGCAGGAATCGCGGGACCCGGCGGGTCATCGCCTGGACATCGCCGGCATGCTCACCTTGACGCTGTCGGTATTCGCGCTGGTGTACTTCATCACCCAAGGCAGCGAGCACGGCTTCGGCTCACCGGCCATGCTCGCTTGGGCTGGTCTGTCGTTGATCGGGTTGCTGTTGTTTGTGGTCATTGAGCGGCGCAGCGAGCATCCGATGTTCGACTTCTCGGTGTTCCGCATCCAGCGTTTCAACGGCGCGTTGATGGGCTCGGTCGGTATGAATTTCAGTTTCTGGCCGTTCATGATCTACCTGCCGCTCTATTTCCAGGCGGGCCTGGGCTATGACACCCTGACCACCGGCGGCGCCCTGCTGGCCTACACCTTGCCGACCTTGCTGGTGCCGCCGCTGGCTGAACGCCTGGCGCTGCGCTATGGCGCCGAACGGATCATCCCCGTGGGCCTGGGTTTGATGGGCGCCGGGTTTATCGCCATGGCCCTGGTCAACGGTACCGAGCAACCGAGTATCGTGCTGATGCTGTGCAGTTGCGTCATCGCGGGCACGGGTTTGGCGCTGACCAATTCGCCGACCACCAACACCACCACCGGCTCGGTCTCGGCCGACCGTGCGGGCATGGCGTCGGGTATCGATCTCAGTGCACGGCTGATTACCCTGGCGCTCAATATCGCGCTGATGGGGCTGGTGTTGCTGCTCGGGATCAGTCATCAACTGGCCAGCTTGCTGCCCGAATCCACAGCAGCAGACTGGCCGGCGATCAGCCAGCATCTTGCCGCGGGCAAGCTGGACGTGCCGGGGCTGACCGTGACAGACGCCCAGGCGGCGCTGCGCCATGGCGCCGGTTGGGCGATGCTCTTCGCCGGTATCGGTGCTGGCGGCCTGGCACTCTTGAGCCGGTATTTTTTCCGCAGCCGTTAAACGAAAACGGGCCTGCATCTGCAGGCCCGTTTGGCTAGGGAGAAAGAGCGGTCAGCTGTTAATCGCTGCCTGCAAGTTTTCTTCGAACTCTGCTTCGAGCGCACCCTCGTCGACTTTGTTGGCCGGCAGATTTTTCCCGGCAGCGCGTGGCTTGCCTTGCAGTTTGCCGAACAGGTGCTCCAACGCATGCTCAAGCTTGATGGCTGCACCATCGATCGCCTGCTCCAGCGTATCGGCTTTATCGCAGACCGAGATCGGTTGATGCCCCTTTGGCCGGGCTTCCAGCCGGCAACTCAAGTCATGGGGGCCGGGCTTGTCGCCGTTCTCATCGCGCAGGTAAACCTCAACGCGGGTCAGGTGTTCTTCATAACGATCAAGCGTGCTCTCAATGGTCGTACGTACCCACTCCTCCAGTCGGATGCTGCTTTCAATATGGTTATCGCTATTGACTTGGATTTGCATAGTTCTTCCCTTATTTCAGCTAGCTCGCGGGAGGTCACAACTGCAACACCGGTGCGGTGAAACCATGACCTCTTGATGACACAATTGAGCAGTCAGCGAAACATTTCAACCCCTTTGCAAAGATAAATCCCACATTACAAATTAAGTCTGACTACGAGCAAAAACGCTGTTAGGGTGGGGAGTTAGTTAAATCTTCCTACACCTTGCGAACCTCACAATTGCCCCTCTTCCAACGGGTGCAATCCGCGAAAAACCTCGGCCTCCTCCACCAGCCAATCATGCACCGCACGCACGCCCGGATGGCTCAACGCACCCGGCGCATACAGCAGCACGTAGCGTTTGTGGTTGGGCACGGCGACACCGAAGGGCACAATCAAGGTGCCGCGCTCCAGTTCGTCATTGAGCAACGTGCGCCGCGCAATCGCCACGCCCATGCCCGCGATGGCGGCTTCGATGGTCAGGTGGTTACGGTTGAAGGTGTGCCCACGTCGCACATCGGCGAGGTGGTAGCCGATGGCATTCAGGTAAAACTCCCACTCGGCGTATTCATAACTCCCACGCCAGGCCGTGATGTCGTGCAACAACGGGAAGTGCGCCAGATCCGCCGGTCCGTGTAACGGCGGACGGCCGCGCAGCAGGCTCGGCGCGCACACCGGGAATATCTGCTCGTCCAGCAGGGCTGTGGATAACAAGCCTGGATAGCTGCCGTCGTTGAGATCGATCGCCAAGTCAAAGTCGCCCTCGTGCAAGGCAATGCTGCTGTCTTCGGCGACCATGCGCAGTTGAATATCCGGGAAGCGTTGCTGTAAACGCGGCAAACGCGGGGTCAGCCACTTGCCCAGAAATGATGGAATCGAACGCAGGCGCAAGGTGCCGCTGATCATGCCCGCGTCCAACCGCTGCAACTCGGCATCGATGCTGCCGTAAGCCTCCCCCACCGTCGCCGCCAACCGCTGGCCCTCGGCACTGAGTTCAACCCCACGCGCCCGGCGATGGAACAGTCGAAAACCCAAGCGCTCCTCCAACTGCCGGATCTGCTGGCTCACCGCCCCCGGCGTGATGTGCAGTTCTTCAGCGCAGCGGGTGAACGACAGATGCCGTGCCGCACAGGAAAACACGTGCAGCCAGACGTAGGTCTGACCATGGAGTGGGCGGGTCATAGCGTTTAGTCCTGCTAAAGGGTTTCTTAGGATAATTCGTTGGTCAGTGCCGATCTAGAGGATCAGTATCGCGCCAATTGCGCTCGGCCTACAAAAATGGCAGCGATTCCTACTCCATTGCTTGTAAGGCTTTAGCATGGCTATCAGTGTTTTCGATCTATTCAAAGTCGGTATCGGCCCTTCCAGTTCTCACACCGTCGGCCCCATGCGGGCAGCGGCGAGCTTCGCCCAGGCACTGGTCGACCAACAGTTACTGAGCGCCACGCGCCGGGTCGAAGTGCGTCTTTACGGCTCGCTGTCCGCCACCGGGGTGGGCCACGCCACCGACCGCGCCTGTGTCATGGGCCTGATGGGCGAATGGCCCGACCAGGTCGACCCAACCTCGATCAACGCGCGCATCCAACAGTTGCGCGAGTCCGGCCGGCTGCTGCTCGCCGGCACCCAGGACATTGCCTTCAATTGGCACTCCGATCTCCTGCTGCTGGACGAAAGCCTGCCTTACCACCCCAATGCCATGTCGCTGCACGCCTACGGTGAAACCGGCCTGCTGAGCGAACAAACCTATTATTCGGTGGGCGGCGGCTTCATCATCGACGCGGCTGAAGCGGCTTCGGGCACTGCGCCGACCAGCGATGTGCAATTGCCCTACGACTTTTCCAGCGCGGCCGAACTGCTGGCCCTGTGCAACAAGCACGGCCTGCGGGTTTCGGAACTGATGATGGCCAATGAACGGGCGTGGCGCAGCGACGAAGCGATCCGCAGCGGCCTGCTGCATATCTGGTCGGTAATGCGCGAATGCGTAGAACAGGGCCTGCGCGACGAAGGCATTTTGCCGGGTGGCCTGGATGTGCCGCGTCGCGCCGCGAAATTGCACCGCAACCTGCTGGAAATCGGCAAACCGAATGTCATCACCTCGACCCTGTCCGCGATGGAATGGGTCAACCTGTTCGCCCTCGCCGTCAACGAAGAAAACGCCGCCGGCGGGCGCATGGTCACGGCGCCGACCAATGGCGCGGCGGGGATCATCCCGGCGGTGTTGCATTACTACATGAAGTTCAATGCCAACGCGTCTGACGACGATGTGGTCAATTTCTTCCTGGCCGCCGCCGCTGTCGGCATTCTGTGCAAGAAAAACGCCTCGATCTCGGGCGCCGAAGTCGGCTGCCAGGGCGAAGTCGGCTCAGCCTGCGCCATGGCCGCCGCCGGGTTGGCCGAGATCCTCGGCGCCACCCCCGAGCAATTGGAAAACGCCGCCGAAATCGGCCTGGAACATAACCTTGGCCTGACCTGCGACCCGGTTGGTGGCCTGG
The DNA here is from genome assembly GCF_009935975.1 of Pseudomonas sp. Q1. Classification (NCBI taxonomy): domain Bacteria; kingdom Pseudomonadati; phylum Pseudomonadota; class Gammaproteobacteria; order Pseudomonadales; family Pseudomonadaceae; genus Pseudomonas; species Pseudomonas sp. Q1. Next base: position 100,787 of record NZ_QODI01000003.1, read on the forward strand.
TGCAAATCCCCTGTATCGAGCGCAACGCCATCGCTGCCGTGAAGGCGATCAACGCCACGCAAATGGCCCTGCGCGGCGACGGCAAACACTTCATCTCCCTCGACCGGGTGATCCGCACCATGCGCGATACCGGTGCCGATATGCATGACAAATACAAAGAAACTTCACGGGGCGGCCTGGCGGTCAGCTGGGTGGAGTGCTGATCGGAGCACTGCTACCCGCCCCAACGTGAGCCCGCGCAAAAATAATAACGAGGCAATATCGATGACCGATGTACGTACACCTGCCGTAGAAAACCCTGCCGTAGAAACAACCGTGACCAGCGGCTGGACGCAACATGACACCACCTGGATGCTCGGCCTTTACGGCACCGCCATCGGCGCGGGCACCTTGTTCCTGCCGATCAACGCGGGCGTCGGCGGCTTCTGGCCGCTGATCGTGCTGGCGCTGCTGGCGTTCCCGATGACCTTCTTCGCCCACCGTGGGCTGACGCGCTTTGTGTTGTCGGGCAAATCCGGCGACATCACCGAAGTTGTCGAAGAACATTTCGGCGTCGGCGCGGGCAAGCTGATCACCCTGCTGTATTTCTTTGCGATTTTCCCGATTTTGCTGGTGTACAGCGTGGCGCTGACCAACACCCTCGGCAGCTTCATGGAGCACCAGTTGCACATGACGCCACCCCCCCGGGCAGTCCTGTCACTGGTGCTGATCCTCGGCCTGATGGCCATTGTGCGCTGCGGCCAAGGCGTGATCGTCAAAGCCATGAGCGTGCTGGTGTACCCCTTTGTCGCCGCGCTGTTGCTGCTCGCGTTCAGCCTGATCCCCAACTGGAACGGCGCGTTTTTCGCCTCGGCCGGGGATGGCATGCCAATGCCGCTGTTCTTCAAGACCCTGTGGCTGGCGATTCCGGTGATGGTGTTTTCCTTCAACCACTCACCGATCATTTCCGCGTTTGCCGTCGATCAAAAGCGCGTCTATGGCGCCCAGGCCGAGCGCAAAAGCGGCGGGATCCTCGCCACCGCCCACGGCATGATGGTGCTGACAGTGATGTTCTTCTGCTTCAGCTGCGTGCTGGCTCTGTCGCCGGCCGACCTGGCGGCCGCCAAGGCGCAGAACATTTCGATCCTGTCGTACCTGGCCAACCATTTCCAAACGCCGGTCATCGCCTACGCCGCGCCGTTGATTGCGCTGGTGGCGATCACCAAATCCTTCCTGGGCCACTACATCGGTGCCAGTGAAGGCTTCCAGGGCCTGATCGTCAAATCCTTGCGCGGGCGTAACCGTTCGATGTCGTCCAAGGCGCTGGAACGTTGCACCGCAGTGTTCATGGTACTGACCTGCTGGGCCGTGGCGACCTTCAACCCCAGCATCCTGGGCATGATCGAAACCATGGGTGGACCGATCATTGCCTGCCTGTTGTTCCTGATGCCGATGTACGCGATCCGCCGCGTGCCCTCTCTGCGCCAGTATTCGGGCCAGTTGTCGAATGGGTTTGTGGTGGTGATCGGGTTGATTGCGCTTTCGGCGATCGTTTTCTCGGTACTGCCCTGAAACAGGTCACCGCTCTCAAAGACACCCCGAGATGACTGTGGGAGGGGGCTTGCTCCCGATGAGCGGTGTGTCAGCCAATAAATACTCGGCTGAATGACCGCCATCGGGAGCAAGCCCCCTCCCACACAAGGACCGCATTGTTTGTCAGATCGCTGTACGGCACGCCCTTTGCTGTACAGCTCATGAGGTAAACGGATTTTGTAAAACCTCAGCGACGGAGTGGCCGGTGGTCAGGCAACGCGAACTATTCCCGACACCGGTCGTCAATGACTGCATGTTCCTATCAGGCGGTAACGCACCATGGACAATCCTTTTCAGATCATCACGGACACTTTCAGCCCCGATTACCGCGTCAACCTGAGCATCCAACGGCTCGACGGCAGCATCATGCTCACCCTCTCGAACGAAACGGGCGTGGTGGCCAAACGCATGATCAGTGCCGAACAACGCAACGATCCGCAACGTCTCAAGCGGCTGGTGCAAAGCATTCAGTTCGGCATTGCCATAGAGCAGGGCCATAGCGCCATGGAGATCCTGGCGATGATGACGGACGGCGACAGCCACAAACTTCTGCAGCGCCCGCCCGCCCGTCCCCTGCCCTTCAGCGTCGGGCTCTAGAGTTCGCCCTTCTCGGTTTCCTGGCTCGCCTCGCCTTTGCGACGCGGGCCTTCAACCTTCACCGACGGGAATGCCGACGAGGCATATCGAACGACCATGATCGAAAACGCCAATAGCAGAATACCGCCGCACAGGTAGATGATGCCGATGTCCGGCGGGTTGTGGTGCGATACGTTGGAGATCAACAGGCGCGTCAGCGCAGTGATCGCCACGTAGATCAGGAAACGCACCGGCATGTGGTTGGTCTTGAAATAGATCCCGACCATCGCGCCCAATTCCAGGTAGATGAACAGCAGCAAGATGTCATCGATCTTGATATGCCCGTTCTCCAACATCCCGAGAAACTCCATCACCGCCGCCCACGCGGTCACCGCACCAATGGCAAACAACGCCAGGTAATGGAATGTCTCGACAAACAGGTTGCCCAGGGATTCGGCCAGCCCATGGACGTTCTGGCGCAGCCTTTCAGCCCAGTTGATTTTCACGATGATGCTTCCTTAGGTCGGCTCGACCGGATAATGCGAGTTGAACGTGACGGTTGTTCTGCATGCAGAAAAAAGGCCAGCGGCAGCTATAAGATGATGGCGGGGTGATATGAGGCACTGCAAACCTGGCTTTTCGGGCTACATTAAAAAACTGCTACCCAAACCCCACGGTTTGGCTTAACCTTTAGCTGTATATAAATACAGCAGTCGCAATAGACAACTATCGTGAAGGCATGTGAGGTGGTGAATGGCCGTCGAAGTGGTATACCGCAGCAGCCGAGATCTGGAGCGTTTGTTCATGGATAAAGCCGAAGCTGACCGTCATGACAAGATGCTTGAACTCGCTGAGTTGCTCGCAGAAGTGTTGCAAAAGGCCGTGCCGTCCCTGAGCGAGCAGCAAGTGGAAGAAGCCGGGATCTACATGGCGAAGAACCGCGATGTGTTTGCCAAGGCGTTCAAGAGCCAGCCGGATGCACTGGCCGAGTTGCTGAACCCTGCAACGGAATGAAGCCCGAATTGAACAGGCCCTGAGTCACTGGCTCAGGGCCTTTTTAATGCCTGGGCTATTTATACAGCAGACGCTCGGCCAGCTCATCGGCAACCCGTGCCGGGGAACGTTTTTCAGCTTGGGCGTGGGCGAAGATTTCGGTCAGGCGCCTGCCTATGTTTGACAGATGGGCCGTGATATCCGCCAGCTCGGCGCCGTGGTGCTTGAGAGCGACGTAGATCAGGCCACCGGAGTTGATCACGTAGTCGGGGGCGTAGAGGATGCCTCGCCCTTCCAGTTGGTCGGCGATCTCCAGGTTGGTCAGTTGCGCGCTGGCGGAACCGGCCACAGCGGCGCAACGCAGTTGGCCAACCGTATGGCGATTGAACACCGCACCGACGCCGCAGGGCGCGAGGATGTCGCAAGGGGTGCTGAGCAAGGCATCGTTGGCGATGGGGTGCGCGCCAAGTTGTTCCATGGCCAGTTGGACCTTGCCATGATCGATGTCGCTGACCAACAGCTCGGCACCGGCCGCGTGCAGTTGCTCGGCCAGGGCATACCCCACATTGCCCAGCCCCTGCACCGCCACGCGCAAGCCTTCGAGGTTATCGCTGCCCAGGCGGGCCATGGCGGTGGTGCGGATACCGGTAAACACTCCCATGGCCGCGTGCGGCGCGGGGTCGCCGGCGGCGGTGGTGCTGGTGACGAAGCGCGTGTGCTGGGCAATGCAGTCCATATCGGCAACCGAGGTGCCGCTGTCGATGGCGGTAATGAAGCGGCCGTCGAGTTTTTCGATGCAGCGGCCAAAGGCTTCGAACAAGGCGGCGCGGCTTTCCACGTGCACGGGGCGGATGATCACCGCCGTACCGCCGCCTACCGGCAGGCCGGCCAGGGCGGCTTTGTAGCTCATGCCTTGGGCCAGGCGCGCGGCATCCGCCACGGCACTTTGATCGTCGGGGTACGTCAGGTAACGACAGCCGCCCAAGGCCGGCCCCAGGCGACTGTTGTGGATGGCGATGATCGCCTTCAGACCGGTCACCGGGTCGACGCTCAGGTGCAGCGATTCAAGGCGGGTGCTGTGCATGAGCGCAAACATCAATGAGCTCCCGAATCACTTCTGGTAGTGGCCCAAGTATAGGCTTGCGGTAGAAAAATGCTGGACTGCACTGGAATAAGGCTCACGGTTTTGCAGGCCCTAAGACATAAGACGGTAGGATATTCCTCAAGATGCTGGACGAAAATTCACAGCAAGGCTAAAACGAGGGCATCCGCCGGAGAAAGCAATGAATCCCCGCCAAGCCTTTTTCGCCTGCCTGGACCGCTCTCCCCCCGCGCTGTTTGAAGCGGCGTTGTGGATTGCCGCCGAGCACGATCCCGCCGTGCAGCCGTTGCTCATCCTGCAAGACGTCACCGTGCTGCAACAACAGGTCGCGCTGGGCATGCCCATGTTGCCCGCTGACGAACTGGGTCAACCCCTGTTGCGGCGCTTGAACGACCTGGGATTCGCCCAGGACGAATTCACCCCGCTGCGCCCCGCCGCCGCCCTGCTGGACAAGGTACTGCAACGCAAGCGCGGGCAACCCTTGGCCATGGCGCTGATCGCACTGGAAATCGCGCGACGCCTGGACATCCCCTTGGTGGGCGTGAATTTCCCGGGGCATTTTCTGTTGCGGGTGCCCGACGCCGACCATCTGCTGGACCCCTGTGGCGGTCGGCGTCTGTACCCCAATGACTGCCGCGAACTGCTGCAACGTCAATATGGGCCGAATCTCAAGTTGCAGGCCGAACACCTGAACACCGCTGAACCCCGTTCGATCCTGCAACGGCTGTCACGCAACCTGCGCCAGCTGCACCTCTCCAATGATGCCCCGCTCGACGCCTTGATCGATGCCGAGCGCGTTCTGGAACTGGGCAATGCCAGCGCCGCCGACTACCTGGCCCGGGCCAGCCTGTATCAGCGCCTGGACTGCCCGAACGCCGAGCGCTTTGACCTGGAACATGCCCTGCTGCTCAGCGAAGACCCGATCCAGCGCCTGCGCCTGACCGAGCGGCTGGGGCATCTGCCGCCCAACACGGTGGTGCATTAAGCCCCCGGCGCCTTGAGGATATCCGTCTGCAACGGGCTCTTGGGCACGCTGACGACAGGCGAACGTACCTGAATGATCAGCAACGCAGCGATCACCGCCGGAATCGCGCAGAAGAAGAAAATCTGCTGCACCGGTATATGCATCGCCAACAGCAGGCTGCCGAACAGCGGCCCCAGGATCGAGCCGAATCGTCCCACCCCCAAGGCCCAGCCGGTGCCGGTAGCGCGCACATGGGCCGGGTAGAAGTTGCTGGCGAAGGCATTGAGCGTCAGTTGGCCGCCAATGATGCAGAAACCGGCGGCGAACACGCAGGCCACCAGGTAACGCGGGTTGGCATGGTTCAGCCCCAACAGGACGGTGCACAGCGCAGCCGCCGCCAATACGCCGGACAACAGCCGCACCTTGCTTTTCAGGCGGTCGGCGAACCAGGCCATGCCGATGGCACCCAGGGTGCCGGCAAACAGGAACATCGACGTCACCAGATTGGCTTCTTTCAAGGCCAGGCCACTTTCCAGCAGCAACGACGGCAGCCAACTGATCATGAAGTACAAGAGGATCAAGCTGACAAAAAAGGTCGCCCAGAGCAGCAGGGTCGGGCGCGCATAGCCGTTGCGGAACAACTCCAGCACCGTCAGCTTGCTCCCCTCCTCCCGCTGGCTTTCGGCCGCGCTGGCCAGTGGCGGCTGCCAGCCGGGCAGCATGTGCGCAGTGACCTTTTGCAAGCGCGCATAGGGCGGTGCGTCACGCAACAGACGCGGCAGGGATTCGGGCAGCAGCCACACCAGGAAGGGGAACAGCAGCAACGGCGTGACGCCGCCCGCCAGGAAAACCGCCTGCCAGCCAAAGCCTTCGATAAACCCCGCCGCAACGAACCCACCCGCCGCGCCGCCGAACGAAAAGCCGCACGCGGCCAACGTCACCATCAAGGTGCGCAAACGGGGTGGGGAGTATTCCGACATCAACGCCATGGCACTCGGCATCGCACCGCCCATGCCAATCCCGCAGATAAAGCGCGCAGCCATCAGCGTCGTCAGGGAATTGGCAAACACCATCAGCACCGTGAGGCTGGCATAGATCAGCACGCAGCCCAGCAGGATGCGCCGCACGCCAAACCGGTCGGCCAGGGGCGTCACCAGCAGCGAGCCCAACGTCAGGCCCAACAGGTTGGCACTGAATACCGGGCCGAACGCGGCTTTTTCCAAGCCCCAATCCTTGGCCAAGGCCGGTACCACGTAACCCAGCACCTGAGCGTCGTAGCCGTCGGTCACCAGCAACAGCGCCAGTAGCAGGAGGATCAACCACTGATAGTTCGACACCGGACGGGCATCGAGTGCCGCACGAAAGCTGGCAATCTGATTGTGCATCGCAAGGTCCCTTTATTTTTTTATGTGGGCAACTTCGATCCAATGTGGAAGGGGGCAAGCCCCCTCCCACATTCATTCAGGGTGTATCAGGGGTATCCGGCTGATTAGCCGGATGTGCTTGCACAAACGCCGGATGCCGGGCCGCCAAGGCTGCCACCCGCCCGATACGCGGGTACGCCGCCAAAGGCACCTTGAAACGTTCCGCCGCGTACAACTGCGGAATCAGGAACACATCCGCCATCCCCGGCTGCTCGCCAAAGCAAAAGCCTTTATCACCAATCAGTTGCTCCACCGCGCCCAGGCCCTGGCTGATCCAATGGCCGATCCATTCCAGCAACTGCGCCTCATCATGCCCCCACTTTCGCAACAGGTTCTGGGTGCTGGAGTTGTGCAATGGGTGGATATCGCAGGCGATGATCGAGGCAACCGCCCGCTCATGGGCACGGGCGGCCAGGTCTTTGGAGAGCAGCGGCACCTGTGGATAACGTTCCTCCAGATACTCGATGATCGCCTGCGACTGGATCAGCAACGCCCCGTCATCAGTACGCAACGCAGGTACGCGGCCTTGCGGGTTGATCGCCAGGTAGTCAGGCTGGCGGTTGGCGCCGCCCGCCGGAACCAGCAGGTTGACCGGCACGGCGCTGAAATCCAGCCCCTTGAGCGCCAGCGCGATACGCACCCGATACGATGCGGTAGAGCGGTAGTAGGTATAGAGATCCATCACCCGTCCCTCTCAGTGCGCCGCGACCACGGTGCCACGGCACTCGCCGAAGCCGATGGAGGCGAACCCTTCGCGGCTGCAACGGGCACGCAGGATGATTTCGTCACCGTCTTCAAGGAATTTGCGCACCTCGCCGGACGCCAATTCAATCGGTTTTTTGCCGCCTTCAGTGATTTCCAGCAGGCTGCCGAACTGCCCCGGCTGCGGCCCGGACAAGGTGCCCGAGCCGAACAGATCTCCGGCCTGCAACTGGCAGCCGTTGCTGCTGTGGTGGGCAACCATTTGGGCTGCGGTCCAGTACATGTGCTGGGTGTTGCTCAGCGTCAGGCGATGAGCCGGCAGGTTCTGCTCACGCATCGAAGCGGTGGTCAGCAGGACTTCCAGTTCGATATCCAGGGCACCCGCGTTCTGGTCACGCTTGTCCAGCAGGTAAGACAGCGGCTGCGGGTCACCTTCGGGACGCGGCGATTGCGCCTTGCGGAACGGCTCCAGCGCTTCAGCCGTAACCACCCAGGGCGAGATGCTGGTGATAAAGCTCTTGGACAGGAACGGCCCCAGCGGCTGGTACTCCCAAGCCTGGATATCCCGCGCCGACCAGTCGTTGAGCAGGCAGAAACCGGCGATATGCTCGGCCGCGTCACCAATGGCAATCGCGTCGCCCATGGCGTTGCCCGGGCCGATCCAGATGCCCAGCTCCAATTCGTAGTCCAGGCGTGCGCACGGGCCGAAGCTCGGCTCGGCCTGGCCGGCCGGCAGCGTCTGGCCCTTGGGGCGACGGACGTCGGTGCCCGATGGGCGAATGGTCGAGGCGCGCCCGTGGTAACCAATCGGCACGTACTTGTAGTTCGGCAGCAAGGGGTTGTCGGGGCGGAACAGTTTGCCGACGTTCTGCGCGTGTTCGATGCCGACATAGAAGTCGGTGTAGTCGCTGATTTTCGCCGGCACATGCATCTGGCAATCGGCGGCGCGGTGCAGCACTTGAGCCTCGCGGGTTTGCAGTTGGCTGCCTTCGGCCAGCAGTTCCAGCAGGCGTTCGCGCAGGGCCACGCGCGGGCCACGGCCGAGTTCGAAAAAGGCATTCAACTGACCGCCGGCGGTGGCTTCCACGGCGCGGCGAGCCTCACCCTCGAACGCGTCCAAGGCGGCAAACAGGTCAAGGATTGAGTCACCAATCGCCACGCCGCTGCGCGGTGCCGAGCCCTTGATGCTGAACACCCCCAGCGGCAGGTTTTGCAGGGGAAAATCGCGGTGACCGTTGGCGGAGGCCACCCAGCTGCGGGTTAGCGTTGGATGAGTCATGGGTTATCTCCGGTTCGGGTTGAAGGTGGCGGGCAACGAGGCCCAGCACGCGTCATAAGTGTTTTGCAGTTGTGGGCATTCAAGGGCGAACTGTGTGGGACGCAGCACTTGGCTGGTCTCGAACATGAAGGCCATGGTGTTATCGATTTTGTGCGGCGCCAGCTCCACATTGATCGCTTTGGTGCAGGTCTCGCCATCCGGCCCATGGGCACTCATGCAGCTGTGCAACGACGCACCACCGGGCAGGAAGCCTTCGGCCTTGGCGTCGTAGGCGCCCTGGATCAAGCCCATGTATTCGTTCATCAGGTTGCGGTGGAACCACGGCGGACGGAAGGTGTTCTCGGCCACCATCCAGCGCGGTGGGAAGATCACGAAGTCGAGGTTGGCCAGGCCGTGGGTGCTGGTGGGCGAGGTCAACACCGTGAAAATCGACGGGTCCGGGTGATCGAAACTGACAGTGCCGATCGTGTTGAAGCGACGCAGGTCATATTTGTACGGCACATTGTTGCCGTGCCAGGCGACCACGTTCAGCGGCGAATGATCCAGCTCGCAGGCCCACAGTTCACCGAGGAACTTCTGCACCAGGGTGGTCGGTTGCTTGAGGTCTTCGTAGTGCGCGACCGGCGTGAGGAAGTCGCGTGGGTTGGCCAGGCCATTGCTGCCAATAGGGCCCAGGTCCGGCAGGCGCAGCGGTGCGCCATGGTTTTCGGCGACGTAGCCGCGCGCCTCGGCGTCCAGCAGCTCGATACGGAATTTCAGGCCGCGTGGCAGCACGACGATTTCCAACGGCTCCACGTCCAGCACGCCCAGCTCGGTGGCGACGCGCAAGCGCCCTTGCTCGGGCACGATCAACAGTTCGCCGTCGGCATTGAAGAACACGCGCTCCATGGAGCGGTTGGCACAGTAGTGGTAGATGCTGATGCCCGAGGGTTTTTCCGACCCCGAGTTGGCAACCATGCCCACGAGCCCATCGACAAAATCCGTCGGTTCGCTGGGAACATCCAGCGGATTCCAACGCAGGCGGTTCGGTGTCACCGCACCCAGAGGCCCACCGGCCAATTGCCGATCCAACTTAACAAACGCCGGATGATTGGCCGATGGCTGAATGCGATACAGCCAGGTACGGCGCGCTTCACTGCGGGCCATGGTGAAGGCGGTGCCGGAGAACAGTTCGGTATACAGCCCATAAGGCGCTTTCTGCGGGGAGTTCTGGCCTACGGGTAGCGCACCAGGCAGGGCCTCGCTGGCGAATTCATTGCCGAAGCCCGATTGGTATTCGAGGTTCATGGAACATCCTCTGTACGGAATTGTTTTTATCGTAATTCACTTACGCATAACGTAATTTGATCACTATCGACCGTCAAGCTATAAAGACGCCCATTCATCTCTCGGATTCTTGCCCTTCCATGGATACCCCCCGCGACACCGGAAAACAGAAAGTCCGCTCGGCTGAAGTGGGCACCGATATCCTCAAGGCCCTGGCCGAACTCTCGCCGGCCACCTCGTTGTCGCGCCTGGCCGAACACGTGCAAATGCCCGCGAGCAAGGTGCATCGTTATTTGCAGGCGCTGATCGCCTCAGGTTTTGCCGAACAGAACCCCGCCACCAACCACTATGGCCTGGGTCGCGAGGCGTTGCGCGTGGGCCTGGCTGCGTTGGGCAGCATGGACGTGTTGAAAGTCGGCGCGATGCCCCTGGCGGAACTGCGCGATGAATTGAATGAAACCTGCTTTCTCGCAGTGTGGGGCAATCAAGGCGCAACGGTGGTGCATATCGAGCCTGCGGTGCGCGCCGTCACGGTGGTGACGCAGTTGGGTTCGGTATTACCGCTGCTCAGTTCGTCCACCGGCCTGGTGTTCAGCGCTTATTTGCCGTCGCGGGAAACCGTGGAGTTGCGCGAGCGTGAGATTCAGGCCGGAACCGCCCATGCCCTGGCCGACGATAAGGCCTACGCCGCCGTGTGCGAACAGATTCGCAGCCGTGGCCTGCATTTTGTGCACGGTTTGCTGATGCCTGGGGTCGATGCGTTGTCGGCACCGGTCTTCAACGCGGTCGGGCAAGTGGCGGCGGTGATGACCGTAGTCGGCCCCACCTCCTTGTTCCACGCCGATGAAAATGGCCCGGCGGCGCAGCAGTTGCTGGCAGCGACCCGGGCCGTAAGCTGGCGCATGGGCTATCAGCCCTGAATCAATCGTCCCAGCGTGACAGTGCCTCGACCACACGGTTTTCCACGCCTTTGACCTGGGCGCCGGCCACCACATAGTTGTTGCTGATCATGGAGAACACCAACCGCCGTCCGTGGGTATCGGTGAGGTAGCCGCTCAGGGACGAAACGCCGCCCATGGAGCCGGTCTTGGCATGCAGGTTGTTTTCCGCGAGCGTACCCTTCAGGCGATAACGCAGGCTGCCGCCGGTCATGCGCTCGGTATTGCCGGCGATCGGCAACGCGTTGTACCAGGCGTTGAACCACGGCTGCTTGCTCGCGGCCAATAGCACATCCGTGAGGTTTTGCGACGACACCAGGTTACGCCGCGACAGGCCCGAACCATCGACCTGGCTCAGCGTCGTGGTATCCAGGCCCTGACGCTTGAGAAACCCGGCCACCGCCACCGCGCCCGCCGCCGCCGTGCCACTGTTGGCGGTCTTGCGCCCCATGGCCTTGAGCAAGGCTTCGGACATGTTGTTGTTCGAGAGTTTGAGCAACGGCGTGATCAGCTCCTGCAGCGGCGCCGATTGGTGCTCGGCCAGCACGGTCGCCGTGGCCGGGCTCGCAGCGCCCATCACCCGACGCCCCGAAACGCGGATGCCCTGCTGTGCCAGCGCCTGCTCGAACAGGTTGGCGACCAACTGCGTGGGCTCCCACACACTGACCAATTGCTCGCTCTGCCTGCCCGGCGCGACCGCACCGCTGAGCTGCAAAAGGTTGGTGCCATGCCGGCGATTGATCCCGTAAGTGTTGCCCGGCCCGCTGACGGCACGGTTGCTCAGTTGCAGGTAATCGGTGGGCGGGTAGATCTCGACCGTGACAGGCTGGCCAACGCGCACCGGGGCCTTGGCCGTGACCAGGACACTGCCCGCATCGAAATCGCTATTGGGTGATACGGTCAGCGCTGAAATCTGCGCACCGTAGTAGGTGGTTTCATCATCGTGGGACCAGTCGACGCCCAATCGCTCGGCGTCGAACCAGGTGTCGTCGAACACCAGGTCGCCCTGCACCTGGCGAATGCCCTGGCTGGCCAATTGCGCCGCCAGCGCCTGGTAGTCGGCAAACTGCAGGGTCGGGTCGCCGAGGCCGCGCAGGTATAGGTTGCCGCTGAGACGATCGCCTTGGCGCGTGCCATTGCTGAGCAATTGTGTGGCAAAACGGTATTGCGGCCCCAGCACGTCCATGGCCGCAGCAGTGGTCAGCAGCTTGAGGTTGGAAGCCGGCACCAACCGCGTGCGTGGGTTGTACTGGTAGAGCGTGGCGCCACTTTTGGCATCCCGCACCATCAGGGAAACGCTGGCGCCGTGCAGCGCCGGGTCGGCCAGCAGTTGGTCCAGGCCCTGCCCGCCCGCCGTCTTCGAAGGCGTGGCGCAACCACTGAGCAACAACCCAAAGCCCAGCGCCATCGCGCCGGCGTGTATCCATCGTCCCCACTGCATAACACTGGCATTCCTGAAACTACGAGAGTGCGCAGCTTGGTTAATTCACAGCCCTCAATCAAGTGCCAGGGTGGTGATGGAGAACGTACCGGCCTGAAACTGCGGGTCGGGCTTGGGTTCGGCAGTGCTCGGCGCAGGCTGGTTGAAGTCCATGGCGGGCAGGTAAACCCGCTGGCGTTGCGCGTCGAAGGCCATGTTATAGGCCATCGGCACGGTGCTGACGGTGGCCGACAAGGCGTAATGATCGGCATCACTTTGCTCGATCACCATGACGTTCGCGTCCACGCCGCTGGGGATCAGCAAACGACGATGTTGCGCATCGTAGGCCACGGCATTGACGTCACGCCCAATCGGCAGCCTGGCCTTGACCTCGCCGCTTTCACGGTCCGCAACGATCAGCACCGGCGAGTCGCCTCGACACGCCACAAACAAGCGCTGGCGCTCGACATCCTGGGCCAGCGCGCTCGGCTTGGGGCAATCGCTGAATTGCCAGGTATCGAGCACGGCAAAGGTATCGGCCGCATAGCGCGCGACCTTGCCTTCATCACGCATCGGCAAGAAGAAACTGCCATCGCCCTTGAGCAACAGCGGGTCGATCTTCTTCACCGCCAGTTCATGGGCGCCGGTAATGCGTTCCTGCTGGGGGTCGAACTCGAACAGCGTCGAACGATCCGCCCGACGCCCGCTGACGATAATCACCTTGCCGGTGGACGGCTCGTACACCGCGCTGTTGAGGTTGCTTTGCGCAACGGCGATACGCTTGAGCGGCTTGAGTGTGGATAACTGCACCACACTCAAGCTGCCGTCAGTGTTGAGCACAAACACGCGGTCCAACCCAGGCACGAACACCACACCGTTGGCGCCATCGGACTGCAGCACGGTCTTGACCGTACGCTGGTGCTGGACATCAAACACGGTCAACCCGTTTTCGCGGCGGGCCAGGAACAGATAGGGACGCGTCGGATCAAGGCCGACGAACCCCCAACTGTGCCCGGAGCCAGGCAACGTCACTCGGTGTTCGCGGTGGATGGCGCCGCTGTCCGCCGCTGCGGTGGTGCTGATGAACAGGGCCAGTAGCCAGGCGACCTTGTTCATCAGAACGTCACCGTGCTGGAAACCGACACCTGCCGCGCATCGCCAATCGAAACGAACTGCGTGTTCACCGAAGAGGTGTAGTAGGTACGGTCGAACAGGTTCTTCACGTTGAGCTGGAACTTGACCTTTTGCCCATCGATTTTGGTGTCATAGGTGGCAAACGCGTCGGCCACGGTGTAGCTCGGCAGTTCGAAGCTATTGGCGGCGTCCCCCGCCCGCTCGCCGACATAGCGCGCCCCGGCACCGACCCGCAACTGATCACCGCCCAGGAGGCTGCCGAAGTCATACACCGCCGACAGCGAGGCGGTGTTCTTCGCCACGTTTTGCAGGTCGTTACCTTTGTATTTACTGTCCTCGACCACCACAGCATCGGTATAGGCGTAACTGCCGATCAAGCTCCAGTTGTCGGTCAATTGCCCGCTGGCGTCCAGTTCCAGGCCACGCGAGCGTACCTTGCCGGCGACGCTGTACACCGAGGCCAGGCCATCGCCCACCTGCACCAGCACGTTGCGTTTTTCGATGTTGAACAACGCCGCGCTCGCGGTGATGCGCCCCGGCATATCGAACTTGGTCCCCAATTCCCAGGCTTTGGATTGTTCCGGTTCCAGGCTGCCGTCCAGCACCGTTTTGTTGGCCAGCGGCGCAATGGTGGAGTTGGGTTTGAACGACTCGGTGTAGCTGCCATAGAACGACAACTGGTCGGTGTAGCGGTACACCAGGCCGGCACGGGGTACCCACTTCTGGCCGTTGCCATCGGTGTTGGCGGTAAAGGGCACGCCTTTGCCGGCGTACTGGTCGTACATCTGGTAGCGCGCGCCGCCTACCAGAATCCACTGGTCGGTGAGGTGGATGGCGTCCTGGAAGAACAGCGAATCGCTGCGCAGCAGGTCGGTCTGGTTACTGTCCGGGGCGCTGACGGTGGTGCCGGCCACTTCGTTGCCGTACACGGGGTTGTTGTAGTTGAAGACCCCACGCGGCGCCTGGCGGATCAGGTCGGCACGGTAGATCTTGCGGTACTCATCGTCCAGGCCGAATACCAGGTCATGCTGCATGCCGGCCACGTCGACCTTGCCTTCGAGGCTGGCGGTGGCAAAACGGTCGGTGGTCAACGCCCCCTGAGTGCCGTCCATGCTGCGGGTCAGCGTACCGTTGGTATTGACCTTGACCACACGGACTTGGCTGGCGTCGTAGGTCTCGCGGTTCCAGCTGTAGCCGAAGTGAGCTTTCCAGTCGTCGTTCAAGTCATGGTCGACTTCCAGGCGATACAGGTCGGAACGGCCTTCCATGTTGTTGAACGGCTCGTCCAGGCGCCGAGTCGCCGGGATATTCAGCGGGTGGTTGGTCTTGGGATCAATGGCGGTACCACGGTCGAATGGTGAAAGGAATTCACGGTGTTCATAGGCGAACACCACCTTGGTGGTGTCGCCGTACCAGGCCAGGGATGGCGCCAGCAGTGTCTCGCGGTGGGTACCGAAATTGCGCCAGTAGTCTTCGTCTTCATGGTCGACGATCAGGCGGTAGGCCAGGCCACTGTCGCCAATCGGGCCGGTGGTGTCGAGGTTGCCGCCGCTGCCGTTCTTGCCATCGCCGAAGGTCGAGCCGCGTACCGTCAGAGAGGTGGACTGCACCAGCTCGGGCTTCTTGCTGACGATATTCACCACGCCGCCTGGGTCCTGGATGCCGTACAGCAACGACGACGGACCTTTGAGGACTTCGACCCGCTCGGCCGTGGAATTCAACGCGCGCCCCTGCACCAGTGGCATGCCGTCCTGCATGATCGAACCGTTACGGTTGTCGCCAAAGCCGCGCAACATCACGGCGTCTTGCGTGCTGCCAAGGGTGTTGGCCTGGGTGATCCCACTGACATTGCCCAGGGCGTCATCCAGGTTGCGCGGTTGTTGATCACGCAATACCTGGGCAGGGACGACGTTGACGGTTTGCGGGGTTTCCAGCAGCAGGCCCTGGGAGCGCATCACTGAACTGGTGGGGGGTGGCTGGTAGCTGGTGGCGTCCTGGGTTTGGCTGGCAGCGTTGATGGTGGTCGCGCCGAGGTTGACGGCCCCTTCGGTAGGCACCGGTTCCAGGGCCAGGGTGCGAGCGTCGATCTGGCGGAAAGTAAAGCCCGATTGGCTCAGCAGGCGCTGCAGGGCCTGGGTCGCGCTCATCTGGCCACTGACCGCCGGAGCGTTGAGGCCGTAGGGGGCTTCATCGGTGTAGATCACGCTCATGCCGGTGACCCGGCTGAAATCGCTCAAGGCCTGGGGCAGCGGTTTGGCTGCCAGCGCAAAACTGAACTGGGTGCTTTGCTGCTCCTGCGCCCGTGCCACCGCCAGGGGCAGCAACGCCAGCCCCGACACCGCCAATACCGAGGCTCCCAGCCACTGTTTAACCCAACCGCCCGCCGTCGACTTCATGCTGTGAAAACCCGTGTAGAAAACGCTGTTAATGCGAATAAATCGCAGTTTCAAGCACTACACGGATGAGCCCCAGGTTTACCTCACTGCGGTTCGCAAATAATTTTTCTATGACGCCTGGATGCGAAAGCCAAAGCGCGGGAAATGCACATGCACAGTCCCGCCACGTTCGTCAGTACGGCGCAGGATCAGCTCTTCGCGGCCGGCAAACAGCAGTTCACCGGCTACCGGGTCGACGCCGTAGTCAGTCGCCGCAATGCTGACCTGCTGGCCTGCCTTGAAGCCGTTCAAGTCCTCGAATACCTCATCGGGCAAGGGTGCCGGGGTCGCGTTGCGGGCGATCTCCAACGCCTGCTCGCCGCTCATCTGGCTTGCATTGCCGTGACCGAAACCCAGCACCCGCCCCAGCCAGGCCACCACCGCAGGATAGGCGTCCACCAATGGCGCAGTCACCGGCGTTGCCTTGAGAAACCACATGGGATGGGCCAGGGCGAAGTCGGCGATCGACGGCTCGCCGAACAGAAAGTCGCCCTCTTCGCGCTGCAACTGCTGCTCCAGGCGCGCCATGATTGCCGGCCATTGGTGCTTGGCCAGTTCGGCGGGCAGTTTACTCGCCGTGCCGCCGCTGAAGAGCGCGGCGCGGTCGGCGATAAACGCCTTGACTGCCTCTGGCGACAACTTGGCAAAACGCACTGCCACTGATTCAGGCTGGAAGACCAGGCTGACGGCATGCCCAAACACCACGCTGTCGGCCCAGGTGGCGAAGGTCTGGGTGATCATTTCCTGGCCGAGGGGGAATAGCACCGGCGAGGACTTTTCCTGCTCCAGCCGGCGCGCGATCAACGCCGTGTCGCAATAAATATCGGCGCCGACTTGCAACACCGGCGTTTTTCGATAGCCACCGGTCAACGCGGTCAGGTCCGGTTTGGGCATCACCGGCGAAATGAGCACTGAGTGCCAGGAGAGGCCCTTGAAACCCAGCAACAGCCGAGCTTTTTCCGCGAAGGGTGACGTCGGGTAATGATGCAGGATGAGCGCTGACATGCTGGAGTCCATATACAACAAATGAGCCGTCAGCTTAGCGCGCAAAACGTCACGATGGCGTGATGGGAAACTATCAGTCAGGGTGATGAGCCACTCGCCGCCAGGCACTCCTTGGCGCTTTTCTTGAGTTTTTTGATCAGGCGTTCCTGGCGCAAGGCGTCGGCTTTGCTTGCACACACTTCGGTGTACACCAGCGCCACGGCGGGGCTGGAGAGAAAAAACCGCGCGCCCTTGCCGCTCTGGTGCATCGCGAACCGGCGCACCGGGTCGTTGCTGATGCCGCAATACAACGCGCCATTGGCGGCGCGTACCAGGTAGACAAACCAGGGTTTGGGGTCAGGCGTGTTCACAGCAGGATTCGGCCATGCAAAAAAGCCCGCAGCTTATCAACGACTGGCCTGAAATGCCTTCAGGCCTTTGAGTGCCTGGGCCCGCACGGCGTTTTTCACCAAGGGCGTCCAGCCCAGCAACAGGCCCTTGGTGCCCAATGCCTGGCGCGACCAGCGCCACAGGTCGAAGTGGTCGTGGTGCTCGCAGATCTTGCCATCACGGAACATGAAACGCGCCTGGATATCGTTGACCACCGTGTTGCCGGTGGCGCTGAACAGATACGTCGCCACCCAATGCGCACCGCCGCTATGCTCATCGCTGCGCACGTTGTCGAAGGTCAGGGAGAAATCCTTGGCGCGGGTGGTGAGCATGCGCCACATGTCGCCGGCATCCCGGCCACGCAGTTCGCCAAAGGCCGGGTCACTGAAGACCACGTCATCGGTATAGCAGGCGGCCATGGCCTCGGCGTCCAGGCGTTGGAACGCCTGGTAGAAACGGGTGATCAACGCGGTATGGGCATCACTCATGTGCAGCTCCCTGAATCGTTGTTGTTGATAGGAGCGCACGATAATCCGCGCGGCCGGGGAAAGCCACGGTCATTCGCCAGGGGCATGAGTGATGTGTGGGCGGGTTACAGGTAGACAACGTCCAGCGTGGCGTTGCCGTCGATGAGGATTTCTTCGGTGACCGGCAACGTGGCCTTGTCGGTGATCCAGGTGGCAATCGCCAGGTCAGCCTTGAAGGTTTGCATCGGCAATGGCGCGTAGGAACCGCTCGCCCCGTTCAACGAACGCAGCCAATCAGGCTGCCAGAGGGTGCCAGCGTACAGCCAGGTGCTGCCATCGACCGATTCGATCACCTCACGCAGTTCACCGTCCGCCGTGGCGTTGTTCATCCTCAGTTCATACCAGCCGATTTTCTTGTCATTGGCGGCCAGCCCCAGCCCGAAGTATGAAGCGGTCCCGTTGTTGTAGCTGACGGTGCCGGAACGGTTATCGGTGACCTTGATGGCCAGGGTGGTGCTCGCTTCGCAGTTCACTTCAAGCGTCAGCGCGGCATCCGGCAGTTGGGTATTGCCCCGGGGATTGAGATCCTGGACGGATATCTTGCCGTGGTCGACAAGGCCACCATTGGACAATAACGGCGTACACGCGGCCGGGGTGATCTTGCCGGTAACGCTCAGGTCCACGCTTGAAGCAGCCGATACCGTGGAAACACCGGCCAGCATCAGCGCTGCGGCAATCATTAGTTGAGACTGTTGCATATCAATGCTCGCTTACGGTCGATTATAAGCGGGGCAGCAAACATGCGTCGCCACCCTGCAAGTTCGACTCAATTAATAGACTAGGAATGTCAGACTCCCACCACACTAAGGATGAGACGACAGGCAAACTTTAAAGCACGAGCGAGTTAAACCAAATACAAGTAATACGAATACACCCAGCACACTAATGTCATAAAACCGCAACTATCAGGGCACCATTCCCGCTTCACGAGCATAAGCAAACAAATCCACATCCGTGGAAATACACAGCCGGTGCATGGCCGTGCTTTTCTGTTTGCTGATCGTGGAGATACTGCGGTTGACCCGCGCGGCAATCTGGCTGACGGTCATGCCGCTGGCAAGCATGCGCACCACTTCCTGTTCCTTGCCGGACAGCCTGGGGGTCTGTGCCGGTTGCGCCTGGTCAAGCTGGGCACGCAGGCATTCACTGACAAAGGTACGCCCCTGCACCACGGTTTGCAGGGCCTGGGGCAACTCCCTGGCCGAGGCGCTCTTGGCCACTACGGCCCTTGCACCGTGGGACAACGCCGTGCGCAGGGTCGCGACGTTGGCAAACATGGTCACCAGTATCACCGGCAACCTGGGGTAGCGCCGATGCAACAACCCAAGTAATCCATAACCGTCAGCCTGTTGGTCACCGGGCATCGCAAAGTCCGTCACTATCACATCACAGGGCACGCTGCCCACCAATGCCAGCAATTCGTCCGGCCCGTTGGCCTCGCCCACAACCTTGCACTTACCACTCGCCTCAATCACCACTCTCTGCCCTACGCGAACAATAGGGTGATCGTCAGCAATAATTATGCGGAGCATCGGTAATATCCATGATGGCAAATAAGTAGCAGCCAAAATACATCGCCCTGCCGAAGGCAACAACCGCCAATAAACACAGCTGACAGGCTATTACCCCATACTTCTGGAGGCCGGCATTAACACCTACACAATTAAAAGAAAATACATACAGAAAAGTACTACATAACAGAATGGAAAACTCCTTCACTTATCAAGTTGAAGTTTCCCCAAGTACTGTAGGTAGCGTTCCACATCCTCACGAAATATGCCCAGCGCCACAGCACAGTCAGCCACGCCCGAACGCTGTACGTCGTCCATCAGCCGCACCGCCTGCGGTTCAAGCGGCGTCGCACCGAGAAACGCTACGCCCCCCACCAGGCGGTGCAAGTGGTGGGCGGTCAATGCGGCATCCAGACTCGCCTGGGCCAGGGCCAGACCTGCCAGGTCGTACCGGGCTTCGTCGATCAGGCTGCGCAACATCGGCTCGACAACCTCCCAGGCGCCGAACGTGGCGACCAGGCTGGCGCGGGTCGGGCGCGGCTCGCACCGAGAGTAGGCCGGCCCGCGAGGGGCTTGGCGGGCATGGACGTGTGCATCCGATAGCCACTGCATCAACACTTCGCGCAACCGGGCCAGCGATACCGGCTTGCTCAGCCAGCCATCCATTTCACAAGCCAGGCAATGACGGACGTCCTCGGGGTCCAGCCGTGCGGTCAAGGCAATCACCGGCACCCGCGCATTCCCGGCCTCGCGTTCGCGGCGTCGCAGTTCGCGGGTCATGGTATAGCCGTCCATGACCGGCATGCGGCAATCGCTGATGACCAGGTCGAACGCGTCGGTGGCCAGACTATCCAGCGCCGCCTGCCCGTTGTTGACCACTCGATGGGCGACACCGAGCTTGTCCAGCAACCCGCTCATCAGCAGCCGATAAGTCGCGTGATCGTCGACCACCAAGACCTTGGCGTGCCGCCAATGACCGGGCAGATCGTCCGCCGACGATGCCTTAGGCGGCCCACCGCCTGGTTTATTGCCCCGCATAGTGACCTCATGCAGAGCGATAAGCTCACCAAGCCTTGCCTGACGCCAGGAGACGACGACACATCGCCGACTTTTCTGACAACTGCACTGGAACTTCTCGCTCAGAAAGTTTCGCCACCCACTGAGCTTGAGTAAAGGCGAAAAAAGCGCGAAACGTATCCAAATGAACTGGCCAAGGCGATACAACAACTACGACAACGGTATTTTTTCCCGAATTAAAACGCCCTCGTCGAACAGCATTACAGGGTTGCTCGCACTATCGTAATAGTTGCATTCACCCCGCACGGTCCCGGCGATAAATTCCCCCCGCTTTACCAATAACAGCGCGCGCCCCTCGATAACTCTAAATCCAATGGGCAACTTCTCCGCGCGCTCTATCTGTCCCTGAACCTTGCACAGGAATACGTTTTCCCATGAAAGCCTCTTTCGCAGCCCTTGCAGGCAGTGTGCTGCTGCTCACTTGCCCTTGGGCGCTGGCTGCCAGCAGTGTCGACCTGACCGTCAAAGGCAGCATTACCCCCAGCGCCTGCGTCCCCACCTTGTCTCAGGACGGTACGGTGGACTACGGCAAGATCGCGTCCAAGGATCTATTGGTCGACAACTCAACCAAACTCACGCCTGTCACGCTGCAACTGAACGTGAGTTGCGAGGCCGCAACCCTGTTTGCCTTGAACGGCAAAGACAACCGCCTGGGGTCGGCCCACTTCTTCCTCGACCACAACTACGGCCTGGGTCTGATCAACGGCAACGAGAAACTGGGCAGCTATTCCATAGACCTGCTCAACCCGGTCTCGGAAGTTGCCGTGTACCCCCTGTTCTCCTCTGACCAAGGCCAAACCTGGTTGATGAACTCCGCAGGCAGCTATATGGGGCATCGCTACTGGAATGCGTTCAGCGACACCCTCGGCAGCGGCCCGCACTTTCCTACGGCGCTGCGCAGCGTGACCGTCGACCTGACCATCACTACTCACATTGCTCCGACCCGCACCCTGACGCTGAACGAGGAAGTCCCTCTGGACGGCAGCGCTTCACTGGACGTGCTGTACCTCTGACTGTCAACCCAACCCCCATTCACAAGGATCTGTGCCCATGGATAGAACCCCCTGCGCCGCGCTCGCCATTCTGCTGGCGGCCTGCACGCCCAGCGCTTTTGCAAGCAGCAGTATGGACTTGAGCGTCTCCGGGACCATTACCCCCGCGTCTTGCACTCCGACCCTGTCGAACGATGGCGTCGTCGACCACGGCAAATTGACCGCGCGCGACCTCGACCCCGTCCTTCCCACTCGCCTGCAAACCGGTGAGATGGATCTGGAAGTGCATTGCGAAGGCGCCACACTGTTCACCCTGACCACAGTGGATAACCGCGCGGGCACCGCCGCCGTCAACCCACGCTCGATGCACGGCCTGGGCATGGTCAACGACGACCAGAAACTCGGCGCCGTCTCGTTCGGGCTGTTTGAAGCGATCGCCGACAACGCGCCTGTGCAAACCATTATGTCTCGTGATGGCGGCACCACCTGGGGCCCCTCGTCTTACCTGGGGCACGCGGCCTTGACTGCATTTTCCGCCGCCAGCAGCGCCTACATACCTATCGCAGTGAAGGACCTGAACGCACGCCTGCGCGCCTACACGGTGATCGCACCGGCGAGCGACCTGACCTTGCTGGATGAGTTGCCGATCGACGGTCACGCCACGTTGCAGCTCAAGTACTGGTAATTGCCATTCCTTTTTCTGGAGACCCAACATGAATAAAGCCATCAAACCCCTGCTTGCCGGCCTGCTCCTGGCCAGCAGTACCAGTATTTTCGCCGCCTCCAATGTTGACCTGAGCGTCGTCGGCCTGATCACCCCCAGCTCCTGCGAGCCGAGCCTGTCTGCGCAGACGGTGGACTACGGCAAAATTTCCGCGAAGGATCTGAACACCACGCAACCCACCCCCCTTGAGGCAAAAACCGTCGACTTAACGGTCATCTGCGACGCCGCGACCCTGATGGCACTGGAGAGCAAGGACAACCGCGAAGGCTCCGACTTCGAAAACAACATGATGGATTTCGGCCTGGGCCTGATCAACGGCACAGAGAAACTTGGCGCCATGACCCTGCGCTTGCTGAACCCTATTGCCGACAGCGTCGCCGCCCGGACCATTGGCTCCGATGACGGTGGCTTGACCTGGTTTGTCGAGCGCCACCTGATGCGTCACAACCTCATTTCAGTCGCCGACGCCGCTACCGTCGCCCCCATGCCGGTGCAGACACTGGTCTCGCAGCTGGTCATCGAGCCCAGGATCGCGCCCAGCAGCCAATTGACCCTTAACAATGAAGCCGCGATCGATGCCTCCGTGACCCTGACGGTGCGTTACCTGTAAACCCAGGAGTGGCGAACCTGTCGCTGCGCATTTAAACCACCTGAGAGGGGGTGCAGCCTCGGCCCCCTCGATACTTCAGGCTCCCGGTGAACCGTTTCCATGAAGAACCTGACTTCAGGCCTGCTGGCCTTGCTTTACCTGTTCAGTATCAGCCAACCCGCACGGGCATCCTCCAGTACGGTCCTCGATGTCACGGGGTTGATCACCCCCAGTGCCTGCGAGGTCACCCTGTCGGACAACGGCATCGTCGACCATGGCAGGGTCCCGGCCCGCAGCCTCAATCAATACGAGTTCAGCGCACTGCCCATGCAGACATTGGACCTGGGCGTAAGCTGCAACGAGCCGGTTCTGTTTGTGCTGGTAGGTCTCGACAACCGCGCAGACTCATCCCTGGGCCCTGGCTTCTATTACGGTTTGGGCCACAACGTCCACGCCCCAGGCGAACGCCTGGGCACTGTTTCAATTGCCTTTCGCGACGTCATGGCCGACGGCTCACGCGTGCTGGTACTGGCCTCGAGCAATCAGGGCCTGACCTGGTTTCCCGAGGCCAACGCCTACCCCGACAACTACATGGGCTTTGCCAGGCTCGGCACCCTGGTGCCGGAACCTCATCGCCTGCTGAACGCCACCTTGAACATCAACACGTCGATCAACGCCGCAGCGTTCCTGACCCTGAATCAGGAAGTGCCGCTGGACGGCTCTATCGTGCTCGACCTTAGGTATATGTAGCCATGCCAACCTTCCCTGGTTTCTCCTTTCAAACACTGCGTCGGTGCATCGGCGCTCTTCTCTTGCTGCTCAGTCACCCAGCCGTGGCTGACGGTATGGTCCCGGACACGTCGGTGATCATTGTCTACGAAGCCGAGGGTGAAGCCTCGGTGTCGGTGACCAATACCGATGGCAAGCTTGCGTTGCTGCACGTCACCCTGGAAGACAACCCCGAGGACACCGAGCCGCTGCTGTTTGTCACCCCGCCTCTGGCGCGGGTGGAGCCCTCCAAAAGCCAGTTGGTGCGCTTCATTCTGCAATCGGCCCAGCCGTTGACCACTCAGCGCTTGAAGCGAGTGATCTTCGAAGGCATGCCCCAGGGACGTTCGCAGGCCCAGGCCGGCCATGCGCGGGTGGGCGTGACCGTGCGCCAGAACCTGCCGGTGATCATCCATCCCAAGGGCCTGGCTCCCAACCGCACCCCATGGGAGGGTCTGGTCTGGCGCTTGGAAAAAAACCAGCTGACCGTGAGCAACCCGACCCCCTACGTGGTGCGCCTGGCCCAGGAACTGCGGCTACTGCCCGGCGACAACTCGGCGCTGCTGCCACGCACCTATGTGTTGCCGGGGGAAACCCTGAGCATCAATGTCAGCGCGGCAACGGCAAACACGGTGCGACTGCAACCTGCGACCACCTACGGCTTTGCCGTTGCGCCCTACGACGCGGCGCTCAACCTATAAGAACAGGCGACGGTCACACCGCGCCAACCCTCAAATAAAGAAGTGGCCTCATTGAAGGCCGCCGGGAAGCCTGGCCCTGAATTCAGCCAGTATGCCTCCACTCTCGAGTACGACCTTGTGAGCACAGTAATGACTGACCGCGACGGCGAAGCCATGCCCGCCGTTTCACCCCGCCGCACCCTGCTGGCCGGCCTGGCGCTGACACTCGGCGCCCTCTGGCCCGCCAACGAACCCTTGGCCGACGAGCCGACAAAAGTCGGGCTGTTCGATCCACAAACATTGTCCCAACGCGGTATCGACCCCGAGCTTGCCAACCTGCTGCTGGACGCGCCGCGCTTCACCCCTGGGCGACACGCCGTCAACCTCAGCATCAACGGCCAACGCCGAGGCCGGATCGACGTGGCATTCGACCGCGAGGGCGCTCTGTGTTTCGACCGACCTCTGCTGGATGCCGGTAACTTGGTGGTGTTGGATGCAGACGCCGCCTGCCAGGATTTCCTGGCCGCCTACCCACAAACTGTTATCGAGCAAGACCCGGCCGCTTTGCAGCTCGCCCTGATCGTGCCCGGCGAAGCCCTTCGCCCAGCGGTGCAGGATGTGTCCGGCTATCAGAGCGGCGGTTTCGCCGGTTTGCTCAACTACGACCTGACTGGCCTGCATAACCAATCCGCAGGCAGCAGCAGCCGTTTTGCATCGGCCAACACCGAAGTGGGTTTCAACGCCGGCGATTGGATCGTGCGCAGCCGCCAGGTGCAGACCTGGCAAGACAAAATCTCGCGCACCACCCACCTGGACGCCTATGCCCAGCGCACCTTCGCCGAACAACAGTCGGTGTTCCAGGCCGGGCAGATCAGCCTCTATAACCCGGTGCTGGCAGGCGCGCAGATCACCGGCGCGCAGGTGCTTAACGAAACCGCCCTGCAAGACCAGAACCGAGGCGCGACCATTACCGGCATCGCCAACAGCCCGGCGCAGGTCGAGGTGCGCCAGAACGGCGCGTTGATCCACTCGACGGTGGTGCCCGCCGGGCCGTTTTCCCTGACCGATGTACGCCGCTTGAACAGTCGCTCCGACGTGGAGGTCACGGTCAAGGAAACCCATGGCGAAGAACGCCGTTTTACCGTACCGGCCGCCATGCTCGGCCTGGGCCTGCCGGCGCCGGGTTATGCCGTGGCGGCGGGCCGCGTGCGCCAGATCGGCAACAGCGACGGTGCCGAACCCTGGGTGGTCAGTGCCGGTTGGAATGGTGCATTGCTCTCCCAGGTGAGCGTCGGCGGTGGCGGATTGATCGCCGATGCCTATCGTGCCGCCGGCATGAACCTGGGCTGGTTACCGCGCCCGGAGACCCAGCTGCAATTTACCGTGCAGGGCGCACAAGCCACGCGTGTGGGCAACGAGCAAGGTGTGCAGACCGACCTCTCCTGGTCGCAACAGCTGAGCGACAACTGGGCAATCACCACCGCCGCCTCGTGGCGTTCACTGGGCTACCGCGACCTCGATGAGTCGACCTATTCGCGCTACACCCACGAGCAGGAACGTTCACGCTATCGCGATCAGCAAAGCCTCACCGCATCGTGGGCCAGCCCGTGGCTGGGCGCCTTCAGCGCGGGGGTGTCGCGTTCTGCGTCGTATGCCGGTTACAGCAGCAGCCGGGCGCTGGCGTCATGGGGCACATCGGTGGGCGGGGTGTCGGTTTCCGCCAGCGCCGAGTGGCAGGTAGGCGGCCGGCAGCAAAGCGACGACAGCCTTTACTTGAACATCAGCCTGCCCCTCGGTGAAAACCGCAGAGCCCGCGCCTGGGCGCGCAATACGGGCGGCGAGCACCGCGTCGGCGTGGGCATGAGCGAGCAGGTCAACGACCAACTGGCCTACCGTGTCGGCGTAGAACGCGACAGCCGCGACCGCGAAGTGGAGTCGTCCCTGGGGGTCTCGGCACTGCCCTACTACAGCCAGTTGGACTTCAACTACACCCGCTCCGAAGACCAGCGCTCCAGCTATCAAGGCGGCGCCCGCGGCGGTGTGGTGCTGCACGGTGACGGTGTGACGTTCTCGCCGTACCCGGTGCGCGACACCTTTGCCGTGGTTTCGGTTGGAGAGATGGCCGGGATCAAACTGTCGACCCCAAGCGGCCCGGTGTGGACCGACTGGCAAGGCCAGGCCGTGGCACCGCAACTGGCCGCCTATGGCCGTAGCCCGGTGGAAGTACAAACCCGCTCACTGCCACGCAACGCCGATATCAGCAACGGTTTGGCGGTACTGACCGCCGGCCGGGGCAGCGTCGACAAGCTGCAGTTCGGCGTCAGCCTGACGCGCCGCGTGCTGCTGAGCGTGACCACCGCCGATGGCCGGCCGTTGCCGCGAGGTGCGGCAGTGAGCACTGAAAATGGTGAGTTCGTGACGCTGGTTCAGGAAGGCAGTCAGGTGTTTTTACCCAATGCATTGGATCAACGCCCGTTGTGGGTCAAGGCCCCCGACCAACCTCGCTGCCGCTTGGATTTTGCCTTGCCGAAGGCCGGCGATCCGAACGTGTATTTCGAAACCGCGCCCGCGCACTGCCTGACGCCATGAGGACCATCACCATGAAAGCTGCCTTGTTTCCCCTGGGTTTTCTGCTGCTGAGCGCCAGTGCGTTGGGCGCGGAGGAATGCCAACTGAACCTGAGCGAAAACCGCCTGGACTTCGGCTTGATGAACCGCGCCCTCGCCCTTGTCCCAAGCGGTGAGCGGCTACTGGGTGAGCGCCGCACAAGGCTCACCCTGAACTGCCCGCAGCCGACGGACATGAGCGTGTTTTATCGTGGCCTCGGCGCGGGTGTGGAGCGGTTTCGCTTCACCGAGCGTGGCAGCTACGGCCTGACAGCCAGCGATGCCGTGCTCGATGGCCAGGCGGTGGAGCTGGGTTTATCGGCAGGGCCAGGCCAGCCCGCCGTAACAGTCGCCACGGCCCTGGCTTGGCGCCCGGAACACGGCATAGTGCCAATGCGCGGCGGCATGCCCGTAACCGGGCGCAGCCTGTCGGTGCAAATCGACGCCAGCGCCTGGGCCCGTGAAGAGGCCTCCCGCGTGCGTGAAGCCGTCACCTGGGAAACCAGCGGGCTGTTCGACGCCCGCGGCGCCGGGCGGTCGCGGGAGGTCAGCCTGCTTGCACAGTTTGCCCCGGCCGCCTGTACCCCGAGCCTGTCCAACGGCGGCAATGTGAACCTGGGCAAACTGTCGGTCATTGACCTCAATCAGCATCAGGAAACACCGCTGGCCCCGCGCACAGTGGTGCTGAACGTCACGTGCGACGCCCCGACCGCCTTCGCCATGCGCATGCAGGACAACCGCCAGGGCTCGGCCACCGGCGTGGCCGACGACAGCACCTACGGCCTTGGGCTGGACGCCAGGCAACAGAAGATCGGCCGCTACCGGCTGACCTTCGACCCATCGCAGATGACCGCCGATAACGTCGCTCAACTCTACCGAACCGACTCCGCCACCGGGTCCCAGCCGTGGAGCAGCGCCAGTGCAACCCCACTGCCGATTGCAGCCAACCGATACCTGGGGTTCGCCGCCCAGGCCGGCAGCGTCGGCGGCCCCATCGCCATTCAAAACCTCAACGCCACGCTGAACCTCGAAGCGGTACTCGCGCCCCTGGGCTCCCTGGACCTGGGCAGCGAAGTGCATCTCGACGGCTCGGCCACCCTCGAAATCAACTACCTCTAGAGGAGCACCCCATGAACGCCTACCTGATACCCATCGCGGCCTTGACGTTGCTGGGCACCTACACCTTGGCCAACGCCGCGTCCACCGTCGAACTGACCGTCACCGGCTTGATCACGCCCATGGCCTGCACGCCGCTGCTGCCTGGGGGTGGCCTGGTCGACTTCGGCAAGATTTCGCAAAAGGACCTGAACCAGGCGACCGGTACCCGCCTGCCCCTCAAGTACCTGACCCTGACGGTGAGCTGCAACGCCCCTGGCCGCTATGCCCTGCGCATGCGCGATAACCGCGACGGCACGGCCCACGTCAACAGCGAGATTTACTACGGGCTGGGGCTGGACAACAGTGGCGGCAAGATCGGTGTGTATTCGGTGAGCTTCGATCCCAAGCAAACCGTGGTCGATGACCTGCCGCAGATCTACGGCACCGAATCGACCACAGGCGGTGTGGCGTGGCGCACCGCCAACAGCAACCCGATCGATATCGGCTCGCGCAGCCTGCTGGGCTTTACCGACATGCTCGGCAGCGTAGCCGGCCCGTCAGCGATCCAGAACCTGAGCACCACCTTGAAGCTCGAGGCGGTGATCAATGCCAAACAAAACCTGGACCTGAGCACGGAAACGCCGATGGATGGGTCAGCCACGCTGGAGGTGGTCTACCTCTAGGCCCATGGGTATCTAAACAAACGATGGCCCTGATGCGCTGTTTGCAGTGTTTTTGATCTTGCTTTAGATCTTGATCTTAGTCGCCCCGTTAAACCACGCTGGCCGAACACCGAGCCTGAGCGAGGTGCCGAGTGGTGGGGCAAGGACCTTTTGGTTACTTTTGGGTCCTTCCAAAAGTGACCCGCTGTAAGAGCGGAACCATAAGCCGCCGTTACCGCAGCAATGGATATGTACGCGATCTACCTAACATCCAGGTCGGCTGACAAACCGCCACGGGAGCAAGCTCCCTCGCCACAGGCTTCAACTTAGCACCGCAAGCCCATGCTCTAGGCGTCAACCCTCTCACTGCGCACGTCCACATACAACGCCCGGCCGGCGCCCAGGCCGGCGACAATGGCGCCGAGCCCGAGTGCCGCGAAAATCCAGCCCACAGCGGCCCAGCCGCCGGTCCAGTCATGTACCAGGCCGACGGCGAACGGGCCCATGGAAGCCAGGGTGTAACCAATCCCCTGGGCCATGCTCGACAGGTTGGCCGCCACATGCGCATCACGCGAGCGCAGCACAATCAAGGTCAATGCCAGGCTGAAAGTGCCGCCCTGCCCGAGCCCCAGCAAAATGGCCCAGCCCCACAGCCCGTCGAGGGGTGCATACAGACAACCGAACAGGCCGCCGAGGGTCAGCACCATCACCACCACGATGGCCAGGCGCTGGTCCTTGCCGCGTGTGGCCAGCCACGGTGCGGCGAGGGAGCTGATCAATTGCACGATGATGGAGCCCGACAGCGCCAACCCCGCTTCGGTGGCACTCAGGCCACGGCCGATCAGGATCGACGGCAACCAGCCAAACACGATGTACGCCAGGGAGGATTGCAGGCCCATGTACAAGGTGACTTGCCAGGCCAGTGGATCGCGCAACAAACCGCTCACCCGATAAGCCACCCGGTGGGCACCATGCTTCTGACCGACCTGCGGCAGCCAGCACAGTGCGGCCAGCAACGCCGGCAGAATCCAGAAGCCCAGCCCGATGCTCCAGCGCTCACCAAAGTGCTGGCTGAGCGGCACCGTAGCCCCAGCCGCCAGCGCCGCGCCCAGGCACAGGGCCATGGTGTAGACACCGGTCATGGCACCCGCCTGCCGGGCGAAATCACGCTTGACGATACCCGGCAACAACACGCCGATGATGCCGATACTCGCGCCGGCCACCAGGCTACCGGCGAACAACCCCACTTCACCCAGCGAACTGCGCAGCAGGATGCCCGCAGTCAGCATCAGCAAGACACCCAGCACCACGCGCTCGGCGCCGAAGCGGCGGGCCAGGATCGGTGCGGTGGGGGCAAACAGCCCCAGGCATAACACCGGCAAGGTAGTCAGCAACCCGGCCTTGGCCGCCGACAACCCAAGGCTTGCGGACACGTCATTGAGCAACGGAGACAGGCTCGACAGCGCCGGGCGCAGGTTCAACGCCACCAGCACCAGGCCCAGCAGTAACAGCCAGGGGCGACTCACTGGCGGGTGGCTGTTCTGCACCACTTCATCGTCGGCTTCGGCATCGATCAACAGTTCTTCGAGTTCGCTGGGGCGCTGGGTTTCAGGGTTCATTGATCAACTGCCGGCAGAGGGATTTGGCACGTTCCGGGTCTTGGTGTTCCACGGCGTCGAGCAGGGCGACATGCAGATCGAACACCGCCTGGCGACGCGGCGAAATATTCAGGGTCTGGCGCAATTGCGCGCTGACGATGGCGGAAAAGTACTGGTACAACTCGCTCAGCGCAGGGTTATGCGCGGCGTCCACCAGGCGCGTGTGAAACACCAGGTCGGCGCTGATATAAGCCTCCAAGTCGCCGTGGTACAACACGGCGCTGGCGTCGAGCGCCGCACGCAGGCCGTTGAGGTCCTCTTCGGTACGACGCACCGCCGCCAGGCTGACGGCCTCCACTTCAAGAATCTGCCGCGTTTCCTGCGCCTGCCCCAGGGTGCAATGGGACAACGCACGCATCGTCCCCAGTGGGTCGGTCATCGAGCGCAGATAACTGCCGTCGCCCTGACGAATATCGATCAGCCCGGAAAACGCCAAGACACGCATGGCTTCGCGCACGGTATTGCGGCTGATACCCAGCTCAGCGGACAGCTCAGGCTCGGTGGGCAACCGCTCACCCACGGCCCAGACGCCTTGGCTGATGCGCAGGCGCAATTGTTCAAGGGCCTGATCGACCAGGGAGCGTTTGATCAGAGGGGCGATGTCAGTCATGGGTTCTGCGCTTTCGTCCAATCATAGGATGAATTTTCCTACAGCGTATTCAGAGTTACCTACAAAGGCAACGCTCCAGGTTTTCAGTCAGGCAAAAATAAACCCGGCACCAGGCCGGGTTTATTCATTCAAACATTGATCAATGCAAAATCTGACTCAAGAACAACTTGGTCCGATCATTCTGCGGGTTGTCGAAGAAATCATTCGGCGCCGCCTGTTCCACGATCTCGCCCTTGTCCATGAAGATCACGCGGTTGGCCACGGTGCGGGCAAAGCCCATTTCGTGGGTCACGCACAACATGGTCATGCCGTCTTCGGCCAGGCCGATCATGGTGTCCAGCACTTCCTTCACCATTTCCGGGTCGAGCGCCGAGGTCGGCTCATCGAACAACATGATCTTGGGCTTCATGCACAGGGCACGGGCGATGGCCACACGCTGTTGCTGGCCGCCGGACAGTTGCCCTGGAAACTTGTGGGCCTGCTCCGGAATACGCACGCGCTCAAGGTAGTGCATGGCGATTTCTTCGGCCTTGCGCTTGGGCATCTTGCGCACCCACATTGGCGCCAGCGTGCAGTTCTGCAAGATGGTCAGGTGCGGAAACAGGTTGAAGTGCTGGAACACCATACCGACTTCACGGCGGATCGCTTCGATCTGCTTGAGGTCGTTGGTCAGCTCCACGCCGTCGACCACAATACGGCCCTGCTGGTGTTCTTCCAGGCGGTTGAGGCAGCGAATGGTGGTGGACTTGCCCGAACCCGACGGGCCGCACAGCACGATACGCTCGCCCTGCTTGACGTTGAGGTTGATGTCTTTCAGCACGTGGAACTGGCCGTACCACTTGTTGACGCCCTGCATCTGGATAATGCCTTCAGGGCCCACAGGCTTTTTGATTGCTTCGCTCATAAAAGAACTCCTAACGCTTGTGGCCTGTGTCGAGCTTGCGTTCCAGATGCATGGAATAGCGCGACATACCAAAACAGAAAATCCAGAACACCAGGGCGGCGAACACGTAGCCTTCGGTGGCCATGCCCAACCATTTCGGGTCAGCGGCGGCTTGCTTGACGCTGTTGAGCAGGTCGAACAAACCGATGATGATCACCAGGCTGGTGTCCTTGAACAGCGCGATAAACGTGTTGACGATGCCCGGGATCACCAGCTTCAAGGCTTGGGGCAGAATCACCAGGCCCATGCTGCGCCAGTACCCCAGGCCCATCGCCGCGGCCGCTTCGTATTGCCCCTTGGGAATGGCCTGCAAACCGCCACGCACCACTTCGGCCACATAGGCCGACTGGAACAGGATCACGCCGATCAGCGCCCGTAGCAGCTTGTCGAAGTTCATGCCTTCGGGCAGGAACAGCGGCAGCATCACCGAGGACATGAACAACACCGTGATCAACGGCACGCCGCGCCAGAACTCGATGAAGGTCACGCAGACCACACGAATCGCCGGCAGGTTCGAACGCCGCCCCAGCGCCAGCACGATACCCAGCGGCAACGCGCCGGCGATACCGACGGTGGCGATCACCAGGGTCAGCATCAGGCCGCCCCACTGGCTGGTCGCCACGTTGGTCAGGCCGAAGATGCCGCCATGCAACAGGCAGTAGGCAATGATCGGGTACAGCACCAGGAAGCTCAGGCCGTAGATCGCCTTGCGCTGGAAACGCGAGATGAACAACGGCGCCACGCCCACGACGGCCAACCATACGGTCAGGTCCACTCGCCAGCGCAGATCGGCGGGATAATAGCCGTACATGAACTGCCCGAAACGCTGTTGGATAAACACCCAACAGGCGCCCTCCTTCGTACAGTCGGCACGGGTAGTACCGACCCAGTTGGCGTCCAGAATCGCCCAATGCAGAATCGGTGGCACCACCAGGTACACCAGGTAGATCGCCAGCAAGGTCAGCAGGGTGTTGAGCCAACTGGAAAACAGGTTGGCGCGCATCCATGCCATGGGGCCGAAGACTTTGCTCGGCGGCGGCATGTCAGGTTTGAAAGTATGAGAACTCATGGGCGTTTCCTCACCGCTCGATCAGCGCAATGCGCTTGTTGTACCAGTTCATCAGCAGGGAAATGCTGATGCTGATCGCCAGGTACACGCTCATGGTGATGGCAATGACTTCGATCGCCTGGCCGGTCTGGTTGAGCACCGTGCCGGCAAACAGCGAAACCATTTCCGGGTAACCGATACCGGCGGCCAACGACGAGTTTTTCGCCAGGTTCAAGTATTGGCTGGTCAGCGGCGGAATGATCACCCGCAGGGCTTGCGGGATGATGACCTTGCGCAGCGTCGGCCCCGGGCGCAAACCCAGGGAGCGCGCGGCTTCGGTCTGGCCGTGGCTGACGGACTTGATGCCCGAACGCACGATCTCGGCGATGAACGCTGCCGTATAGACGGTCAATGCCAGGGTCAGGGCCAACAGCTCGGGAATCAGGACCCAGCCGCCGACAAAGTTGAAGCCTGCCAGCTTCGGCATTTCCCAATGCAGTGGGGCGCCGAAAACCAGCGCGCACAACGTCGGGATCACCACCAGCAGCGCAAGCCCCGCCCAGAACTTGTGGAACGGAACGCCGGTGGCTTCGAAACGTTTATTGGCCCAGCGCGTCATCAGCACAATCGCGACAATCGCCACCACCACGCTGACCACGAACGGCCAGAAACCCTGCGCCATCAACGCCGCCGGCATGTTCAGGCCGCGACTGCTGACAAAGAAGGTATCGCCGAAGTTGTGACTGTTACGCGGCCCCGGCATGGTCAGGAACACCGCGAAATACCAGAACAGGATTTGCAGCAGCGGCGGTATGTTGCGGAACACTTCCACGTACACCGTCGCCAGCTTGTTGATCATCCAGTTCGGCGACAGTCGCGCCACGCCGATGATGAAACCGAGCAGGGTCGCCAGGACCACGCCGATCACGGTCACCAGCAAGGTGTTGAGCAAGCCGATCACGAACACTCGGGCATAACTGTCCGATTCGGTGTAGTCGATCAGGTGCTGCGCGATACCGAAGCCGGCACTGCGCTCAAGAAACTCGAACCCCGAGGTGATGCCCCGGTGTTGAAGGTTGGTCTGGGTATTGTTGAAGAGGTACCAGCCCAGCGAGACCACCGCTACAATCGTGATGATCTGGAAGAGCCACGCACGCACTTTGGGATCGCTGAAGCTGAGCTTCTGCTTGGGTGCGCCGATTTGATTTTGCATGAAGTGCCCCGGAAATAATGGAACAGAACATCACCCGGTGGTTGGCCCACCGGGTGACAGAACCATCAGCGATCAGCGCACTGGGGGTGCGTATTGAATGCCGCCGTTGTTCCACAGCGCGTTCAGGCCACGGTCGATTTCCAGCGGAGTGCTCTTGCCGAGGTTTTTCTCGAACACTTCACCGTAGTTACCGACTTGCTTGACGATCTGTACAACCCAGTCCTTTTTCAGTTTCAGGTCTTTGCCGTATTCGCCGTCGGCACCGAGCAGACGTGCGACGTCCGGGTTCTTGGTGGACTTGGCTTCAGCTTCAACGTTTTTCGAAGTGATACCGGCTTCTTCAGCGTTGAGCATGGCGTAGCCTACCCAGCGCACGATGGCCAGCCACTCGTCGTCGCCGTTACGTACGACTGGGCCCAGTGGCTCTTTGGAAATGGTTTCCGGCAGCACCGAGTAATCCTTCGGCGAGGCCAGCTTGCTGCGCTGGGCGAACAGCTGGGACTTGTCGGAGGTCAACACGTCGCAACGGCCGGATTCCAGCGATTTGGCGCTTTCATCGGAGGTATCGAAGGTGATCGGGGTGTATTTGAGGTTGTTGGCGCGGAAGTAATCGGAAACGTTCAGCTCGGTGGTGGTACCGGCCTGGATGCAGATGGTTGCACCGTCCAGTTCCTTGGCACTTTTCACGCCCAGCTTGTTGTTCACCAGGAAGCCGACACCATCATAGTAGGTGATGAAGCCCGGGAATTTCAGGCCCATGCCCGCATCGCGGGAACTGGTCATGGTGGTGTTACGGGACAGGATGTCGACTTCGCCGGATTGCAGCGCGGTGAAACGCTCCTTGGCATTCAACTGGCTGAATTTGACCTTGGTGGCGTCGCCGAAAACGGCAGCGGCCACAGCACGGCACACGTCAGCGTCGATCCCGAGGATCTTGCCGCTGGCATCCGGCACCGAGAAACCCGGCAGGCCGTCACTCACACCACATTGCACAAAGCCTTTCTTCTGCACGGCGTCCAGGGTAGCGCCGGCTTGGGCAAAACCACTGACACCCAATACAGCGGCCGCGGTGACGATGGCCAGGGTGGATTTCAATACCTTCATTCAAACCTCCAGTTGCTCTTGTTGTGTCGGAGCTCGAACCTCAGCGCACCCTTATGAGGCGATATCGACCCGTGTTGGCTTTTTTTAGGGTCAAGCGGCATGAGGTTGTCGCGATAATTCCAGCTGCTATCCCACAAGCGGCAGTCACTGATAGTGTTACCGTCTGCGAATAGTTCTGACATCGACCTACACATAGCAAGGCGCGTACCAGAGTGCCGGCTGAGTCGTTTCAGCCCATGTGCAATAGAAAAAGATTCAACCTTGCGACATTCTCTTAACAGATCGACCTTTCACGCACCGTTCCAACGCACCCAATCGGAGCGTGTGCACATAGATGGAGCAGACATGACCGAACCCTTGATTCTTCAGCCCGCCAAGTCCGCCGACGCCTGCGTAATCTGGCTGCATGGCCTGGGCGCCGATCGCTACGACTTCCTGCCGGTGGCCGAAGCGCTGCAGGAAAACTTACTGACAACCCGTTTCGTTTTGCCCCAGGCGCCGACCCGTCCCGTGACGATCAACGGCGGCTACGAGATGCCCAGCTGGTACGACATCAAGGCCATGAGCCCGGCCCGGTCCATCAGCCTGGAAGAGCTGGAAACCTCGGCCAAAATGGTCACCGACCTGATCAAAGAGCAAAAAAGCAGCGGAATAGACGCCTCGCGGATTTTCCTCGCAGGGTTCTCCCAAGGCGGGGCGGTGGTGTTCCATACCGCGTACCTGAAATGGCAAGGCGCGCTGGGCGGCGTGATCGCCCTCTCCACCTACGCACCGACGTTCGACGATGAGCTGGAATTGTCCGCCAGCCAGCAGCGCATTCCGGCCCTGTGCCTGCACGGCCACTACGACGACGTGGTACAGAACGCCATGGGCCGCAGTGCCTACGAGCACTTGAAGACCCGTGGTGTCACCGTGACATGGCAGGAATACCCAATGGGCCACGAAGTGTTACCTGAAGAGATACGCGATATCGGTACCTGGTTGAGCACTCGCCTGGGCTGAAAAGCATTGCTTTATGTAGCCGCATGACAGACGCACTACGCCGCGCCCGTTTCTTGCATTACACTGGCCGGCGTACATTCCTTAACCAATTAATGAGATCACCGTGCTCAAAGCACTCAAGAAGATGTTCGGCAAAAGCGAGGCTGAGCCGCTCGCGCCAGTTTCCAGTGCCCCTGCCCCCACGTCCGGCAGCCGCAATGACGGTAAACAGCCCGGCCGGACCGCACCTGCCGCCCAGCCGAAAAAGCCAGCGGTAATGCCGGCCGAACAGGCAAAACCGCTCGAGGCCACGCCTGCGCCCGTCGCGCCCAAGCCACGTCGCGAACGTGCGCCCAAACCGCCGGTCACTCCGTGGAAACTCGAAGACTTCGTCGTCGAGCCCCAGGAAGGCAAGACGCGCTTCCACGATTTCAAGCTCGCCCCGGAACTGATGCACGCCATCCAGGACCTGGGCTTCCCGTACTGTACGCCGATCCAGGCGCAAGTCCTGGGTTTCACCCTGGCCGGCAAAGACGCCATCGGTCGTGCGCAGACCGGCACCGGCAAGACCGCTGCGTTCCTGATCTCGATCATCACCCAGTTGCTGCAGACGCCACCGCCCAAAGAACGCTACATGGGTGAACCGCGCGCCCTGATCATTGCCCCGACCCGGGAGCTGGTCGTGCAGATCGCCAAGGACGCCGCCGACCTGACCAAGTACACCGGCCTCAACGTGATGACCTTCGTGGGCGGCATGGACTTCGACAAGCAGCTCAAGCAGCTCGAAGCCCGCCACTGCGACATCCTGGTGGCCACTCCGGGCCGCCTGCTGGACTTCAACCAGCGCGGCGACGTGCACCTGGACATGGTCGAAGTGATGGTACTGGACGAAGCCGACCGCATGCTCGACATGGGTTTCATCCCGCAGGTCCGTCAGATCATTCGCCAGACCCCACCGAAAACCGAGCGTCAGACCCTGCTGTTCTCCGCGACCTTCACCGACGACGTGATGAACCTCGCCAAGCAATGGACCACCGACCCGTCCATCGTCGAGATCGAAGCCGAAAACGTTGCCAGCGAAAACGTCGAACAGCACATCTA
The DNA here is from genome assembly GCF_009935975.1 of Pseudomonas sp. Q1. Lineage (NCBI taxonomy): Bacteria > Pseudomonadati > Pseudomonadota > Gammaproteobacteria > Pseudomonadales > Pseudomonadaceae > Pseudomonas > Pseudomonas sp. Q1. Next base: position 137,858 of record NZ_QODI01000003.1, read on the forward strand.
TGCCGTAGCCGGTGCCGACAAGTACAAACTGCTCTACAACCTGGTCAACGACAACGGCTGGGAACGCGTGATGGTGTTTGCCAACCGCAAGGACGAAGTTCGCCGCATCGAGGAACGCCTGGTGCGTGATGGCGTCAACGCCGCGCAGCTGTCGGGCGACGTGCCGCAACACAAGCGTATCAAGACCCTGGAAGGCTTTCGCGAGGGCAAGATCCGCGTACTGGTGGCCACCGACGTGGCGGGCCGCGGGATTCATATCGACGGAATCAGCCACGTGATCAACTTCACCCTGCCGGAAGTACCGGACGACTACGTGCACCGCATTGGCCGTACCGGCCGTGCCGGCGCGGCGGGTGTATCGATCAGCTTCGCAGGGGAAGATGACTCGTATCAGCTACCGTCGATCGAGGCGCTGCTGGGCCGCAAGATCAGCTGCGAAACACCGCCGACGCACTTGCTGCGCCCGGTTGAACGCAAACGCCCATAAAGCTGGATGCAGTAAAAAATGTGGGAGGGGGCTTGCTCCCGATAGCAGTCGCTCAGCCAACATAACTGTTGAATGTGCTACCGCCATCGGGGGCAAGCCCCCTCCCACAGTTGGTTTTGTGTTCGACCCGCTATTTCCAGCGGTGCGGCTTCGCTGGGGAAGATGACTCGTATCAGCGGCGAGAGACCACCAATGCACTTGCTGCGCCCGGTTGAGCGCAAACGCCCATAAAGCTGGATGCAGTAAGAAATGTGGGAGGGGGCTTGCTCCCGATAGCAGTCGTTCAGTCAACATTACTGTTGAATGTGCCACCGCCATCGGGAGCAAGCCCCCTCCCACATTGGGTTTTGTGTTTGCCCCGCTATTTCCAGCGGTCTGCGGCGGTATGGTCGCTGTGGCGTCCTTCTACCCAGCGCGGCCCTTCGTTGGTGTTCTCTTTCTTCCAGAACGGCGCTCGCGTCTTAAGGTAATCCATCACGAACGCACAGGCATCAAACGCGGCCTGGCGATGGGCACTCGCTGCCGCGACGAAGACGATGGGCTCGCCCGGCTCCAGCACACCAATACGATGCAGCACCTCCAGCTTGAGTAACGGCCAGCGCTGCTCGGCCTCCACGGCAATCTTGGCCAAGGCTTTTTCAGTCATGCCGGGGTAATGCTCAAGGAACATCCCCGACACTTCACGGCCATCGTTGAAGTCGCGCACATAACCGACAAAGCTCACCACCGCGCCCACACCCACATTGGCTGCGTGCATCGCATTGACTTCGGCGCCGGGATCAAACGCCTCGACTTGCACACGAATCACCCTGCTCACCCCCCGGTCACGGGCGGGAAAAACGCCACTTCGTCGCCCGGCTGCAGCGGTTCGTCGAGGTTGCACAGTTCCTGGTTGCGGGCGCACATCAGGCTGGTCTCGTTGAGCACGGCAAACTCCGGATCCGCCGCCAACGCCAGGCGCACAGCGTCAACGGTGGCAAAATCGCCTTCCATTTCCAGCGAATCGAAGCCCACCACCTCTGCGTAGCGCGCAAAAAACAATACGTTGATGCTCATGCCTGCTCCGCCTTGAAATGCCCGCTTTTACCGCCGAGCTTTTCCAGCAGGCGAACGGTTTCGATGGTCATGCCGCGGTCCACGGCCTTGCACATGTCGTAGATCGTCAGCGCTGCGACACTGGCGGCGGTCAGGGCTTCCATCTCCACGCCGGTCTGGCCACTGAGTTTGCAGCGCGCCAGGATATGCACCGTATCCACACCTTCGGCGCTCAGCTCGACCTTGACGCCAGTGAGCATCAACGGGTGGCACAGCGGGATCAGATCACTGGTTTTTTTGGCGGCCTGGATGCCGGCGATACGGGCCACGGCAAACACGTCGCCCTTGGGGTGGGCGCCGTCGACAATCATTTGCAGGGTCTGGGGCAGCATGCGCACCCGCGCTTCGGCCACGGCCTCTCGGAACGTCACGGCTTTGTCGGTGACGTCGACCATATGGGCGCGACCTTGGGAATCGAGATGAGTCAGCACAGGGATACTCCTGATCAGGAGCGACAATTGTAAACCCGTAGGTCAAAAAAAGGGGCACTACACGCGGCCCCCCATCCAAATGCATGTAGTGAGCGGGCTTGCCCGCGCCGCGGTGTGTCAGGCGGCTCAAACTTACCTGATACACCGCCGCGCGGGGCAAGCCCGCTCACTACAAAGGGTCAGAAGCGGAAGGTAAACCCGGCATTGATCCCGTTGTTGTTACCTCGGTTGGACAGCAAACCGCTGTAGCTCAAGGACACCAGCGTATCCGGGGTCAAGGCCATTTCAGCACTGGCCTTGATGACCGCGCCATCGCGGGCCACGGGCACGCTGTTGACTGCAAAGGCCGTGTCGCTGCCGGCGAATTTCAGCGAGGCTTCGCGATCGGTAGCGCCAAACTGATGCTCCCAACCCAACTCGCCGCGCAAGGTCACCGCCGACGTCGAGCTGACCGGCAATTGGGTATGCGCGCGCAGGCCCAGTGTGGAGAGCGTGGCGTCCTGGCTTTGCTTGCTGGCGTGCAAGGCTGCGGCGCCGCCTTTCTCCTTGAATGAGTCGCTCTGGTAGTTCAGGTAGGTCAGGTTGGCGAAAGGCTCGAACTGGCTCCATTGGGTGTAGCCGATCTCGCCGAACACTTGGTCGGTGCGCGCGTTGTATTCGGCTTTGTCGTAGTCCGCCTGGTTGGCATAGGCCACACGACGCGAAGCGTCGATACGGTGCCAGGTGCTGGCGCCACCCAGGCGCAGGGCTATCGCATCGAAACGTTTTCCACCGTAGACCGACAGGTGATAGTTGTCGCTGTCTGCCGAAGACGATGCGCCATTGAGATGGCTCTGGGTGTAGCCGGTAGCTGCCCCCACGCGCCAGCCGTCCCCGACCTCGGTGTCCAGGCCCAGCAACACCCCGCTGGTGGATGAGGAATAACCGCTGGCGTTGTTGTCACCGCTGATGTTGTTGCGACCGCCCAGCAACTGTACCCAACCGCCGTTATCGCCGGCCTGGATCTGCGCGCTGGAATCCAGCGACTGGGCCTGTTGCAGCCGGCCATTGACCGCTTCACGCAGGTAACGGCTGTCGGCCATGTGCGCCGCCGCCACATCCGAGTGCAATTGCCCGGACAACTGCTTGAACGCCTCCCGCGCCTGCGGCGCCGAGTCGGAGGCCAGCAGGCTTTCGTACACCGGGCTGCCCGCGCCCAACGCTTCGGCCGCTGTCGCGACCGCACGCTCATTACGGGTTTGCGCGACACTGGCAAACGTCGCCTGGTTACGCGCCACCGTCAGGCTCAGTTGGTTCGGCTGGTAGCTGAGCTCAGTGCCAATAAACAGATAGTTGGGAGTAATCGCCGCAAACCGGCCGTTGATACCTTGGCTGGCGCTGAGGATGTTGAACGGCTGGCCCAGCAGGCTGCGCGCCTCGCTGGCGGACAGCAGGTTGGGGCTATTCTCCAAGGACACCGTCACCACACCGCCATTGAGGGTCGCGACGCCGCTGCTCTGGATCTGGTCGCTGCGGCCATTGGGGCCTACTTCAACGGCGTACACCGAGCCTGGATTGAAGGTCACGTCACCCGTGTGCAGCGTGCCGATCGAATGCCCCGGCGCCACGCGGCCACCGCTGTTGAGGGTCAAGGCACCCACCGTGCCGTTGCCGGCCAGCGTGCCACCCAAGGTGGTCGTCACACCGTTATCCGCATTGCGCGTGCCCACGGCACTGGCGTCCACCGTCACTGCGGAAGTCAGCGACCCGTCCACCGACAGCTTGCCTCCACGCACCCAGGTACTGCCCGAGTAAGTGTTCTGGCCTTCCAGTACCAGCTCGCCGTCACCGGACTTGACCAGGCTGCCGACATAGGTCGCGCCGGTAAGCAAATCCTTGCCTCGAGCCAGGGTCGCCTGCTCCCGTGCGCTGCCGATCTCGTACGCGAACTGATCATCCGCCGAAGCATTGGCAGGCAGGCCATCGAGCCAGCCTTTTTGCTGTTTGGTCGCGGCCCAGGTCGCTTGTTCGGTGGCATCTTCTACCCGACGTGCGCGAATCGCCTCATCGGAAATCGGGTTAGCCCAGATGTCACGCGTAGCCGTGGGCAATGCCACGGCCACCGCACCCAGGAACTGCCCCGGCCCTTGCATGGCTTTTTGCAGATTGGGCAGGCCCCAGCCACTGACCACGCCCGGTACTTGCGGCGTGCCCGGCGCCGCATCGTGCACCGGTTGCAGGTTGTCGTAGGTGCGGCCACCGGTCAGGGTCCCCACAGGGGTGTCCGGCCCATCCGGCGCTTGCAGGCTGGAGGTGGTGAGCAACACATCCCGGGCCTGGCTGGCGGTCATGTAGGGGAAGCGCTGGAGCACCAGCGCCAGAGCCCCGGAGACGCTCGGCGCAGCGGCGGAAGTGCCGTTGGCGTTGGGGATGATTTCACCTTCAGGCCCGGTGGACGGAATCCCGGAAACACCCATCACGCACCACCATTTCGAGGTGCCGCAACGGTTGTAGACCTGGGCACTGGTCTCGTCGTAACCGGTGATCGAGAGGAATTTGCTTTCGATATCCGGCTTGAAAAATGGCAGGTTGGCGTTGGTGTCCGGGTTGGCGCCGTGGCTGTCGTTGCCCGCCGAGATGATCTGGATAAAGCTGTTTTGCCGGGCAGCATCGGCCATCGCATCCATCCAGGTTTTCTGCCCGGCGTGGGCCTTGTCCCAGAACGGGCGGTAGGCGGCGGTCATGTCGCGCAGGTTGTCGGCCGCGCTGTCGCCGACATTGCCGAAATGGTTTTCCACGTCATTGCGCGAGTTCTGTCCCCAGCTCTGGTTGACGATCGACACATTCTTGGCGGCCAGGGCGTTGTAGCTGGCCATGAACGCGTTGTAGTCCAGATCGTTGGAGCCCTGGAAACGGTTGTCGTCGGTGCCGCCGGTATTGGCGACAAAAATGTTCGCGTCAAAGGCAATGCCGTGCATGCCGGTGCCGTTGCGACTGGCGCCCAGCACACCGGACATTTCCGTGCCGTGGCCGTCGTTGATGGTCGGGTCATACTCGCCGGAAATACTGAAGTGCTCGCCTTTTTGAAACTCGCCGGCCGGGGTGTCATGGAAATAACGCGGATGCGTGGCGTAGTACTCGCCCGTGGACGTCACCGCCTGCACACGGTCCTGGCCCTGGGCGTTCTTGCCCTGGAATTCGAAGTGTTCGGTGAGAATGCCGGAGTCGAGCACGCCGACATTCACACCCTTGCCGGTCATGCCCAAGGCATAGGCGAAATACGCGTTGGTGCGATCCAGGCCGGAGTTGACCTGGGCTTCCGGGGTTTTCCAGGTTTGCGCGTTGGCATTCCAGTCACGGGTGACGGCGGCCCAGGACTGGCCGGCGTTGAGCTGCCCGGTGAGGTTGCTGCTGACGCCCGGTTCTACATAGGTGTAGGGCTTGGCGGCGGGCAGGTTGGCGATGATGGCCTTGGAGAAGTCGAGAATGTTGGTGGTGTAGCGGCCACTGTTGCTGAAAAGCCGGCTGCGGTAGTAATCCAGGCGTGAGCTGTAGTCCAGTGGCCGCCGGGTGTCACCGAGCATGGCTCCGATGGTCAGGTTTTCCGGTTGCAGCTCGTAGTTCTGCTTGAGGGCCGAATCGAACTTGGCGGACTGGCCGGCGAAGTCCTTGGCGGCAAGATCGACGATATCGGCGTAGGCAAACCGCAGGTTTTTATACACGTCGGTATTCGGGCCAAACGAGGCAACCGCTTTGCGAAAGGCCGATTCGAGCACCGGGGCGGTGTAAGGGTTGCTGTCATCCGCCCAGGCCGTTGGGCCGTGGCCGAGCCATAAGGCCAAGCCGAGAGCGATGGGTGTGAGGGGTATCGATTGGCGCTTGCGAAAAAATACAGTGGAGCCATTACCTGCTACGTCCATTTTCCTTTCCCTTTGGAGATGTGCGTCGTCAATGAGCGATGTATCGGGCTTTTTGTAATAGGCAGGGTCACGCGGAAAACCCATGGGGTTTTCAAGTGTTCGTCGAATTAATGAGGAGGTCTTCCGACGGGGGTCACGCAGCGTTCTTATTGTTTTTGCAGCGGCAAAAAATGTAACAAAATAATTACAAAGACCACAAGCACCCTGGGCGCATTAACGAAGACAAATGTCGCCCACAACAAAAACCCCGGACTTCGCGAAAAATCCGGGGTGGTTCGTGGCATTTAGCCACCAACTCTCACAGGTCTGTGTTTACAGGTGCGACTCGGCGTATTCGGCCAGGATCGAACGAGGCACCCCTTGCAGCGCGATGTGCACGCCGTTGGGGAAGTCTTTGAAACGTTCCGTCAGGTAGGTCAGCCCGGAGCTGGTCGCGGACAGGTAAGGGGTGTCGATCTGTGCCAGGTTACCCAGGCACACCACTTTGGAACCGGCGCCGGCACGCGTGATGATGGTTTTCATCTGGTGCGGCGTGAGGTTCTGGCATTCATCGATCAGGATCAGGCTTTGCTGGAAGCTGCGACCTCGAATGTAGTTGAGGGATTTGAACTGCAACGGCACTTTGCTGAGGATGTAATCGACGCTGCCATGGGTGTTTTCGTCATCCATGTGCAAGGCTTCGAGGTTATCGGTGATCGCCCCCAGCCACGGCTCCATTTTTTCCGCCTCGGTGCCGGGCAGGAAACCGATTTCCTGGTCCAGGCCCTGCACGCTGCGGGTGGCGATGATGCGGCGATAGCGCTTGGTCACCATGGTCTGCTCGATGGCGGCCGCCAGGGCGAGAATGGTTTTGCCCGAACCTGCGGCGCCCGTCAGGTTGACCAGGTGGATATCCGGGTCGAGCAGCGCATACAACGCCAGGCTCTGGTAGATATCGCGTGGTTTCAGGCCCCAGGCTTCCTGGTGCAACAGGGGTTCCTGATGCAGGTCGAGGATCAGCAGCTTGTCGACCAAGATCTCTTTGATCCAGCCCACGAAGCCCTGTTCGTCGACGATGAACTCATTGATGTGCACGGCCGGCAGGTTGTCGATCAACTGCACCTGGTGCCAGGTGCGGCCATGATCCTGACGGGTTTCGACTTTGCTGACGCGATCCCAGAACGAGCCGGTCATCATGTGATAACCACGCGACAGCATCGACACGTCGTCGACCAGTTGGTCGGTACTGTAGTCCTCGGCAGCGATCCCACACGCTCGTGCCTTGAGGCGCATGTTGATGTCTTTGGTCACCAGCACCACGCGCAACTCCTTGTCGCGTGCGTGCAAGTCGATCAATTGGTTGATGATTTTGTTGTCGTTCAGGTTCTCCGGCAGCAGGCTGTTGGGCTCGCTGCGCTTGCTCATCAGAATCGACAGCAAGCCCTTGGGCCCGCCTTTACCACGCTGGATCGGCACGCCGACTTCAACGTCTTCGGGTGAAGCTTCACCCAGGGTCTTGTCGATCAGGCGAATCGCCTGGCGGCACTCGGCGGCCACGCTGTGGTGCCCGCTTTTGAGCTTGTCGAGCTCCTCAAGCACGATCATCGGGATGGCGACGTGGTGTTCTTCGAAGTTAAGCAGTGCGTTTGGATCGTGGATCAATACGTTGGTATCAAGCACGTAAAGGATTGGCTGGTCGGAAGAAGGGTTACGTCCATGATCATCCATACTCGGTCACCTTTGTGGGAGCCATTCGACGCAATACCTGGGCGGTGCTGCGCCTCGATTCGACCACCGACCGCACCTGAGTGACGTCAAGCGCGGTGCCCACCTGAGGAGTCTTGTAAGACGCCACCTGTGCTGCAGGTTTCGGCGATCTGACTTCGTAATACCGCAAAACCCATGACAGGAAAAAGCACTTTGACGCTTTTTTGAAGTTTATTTTTCAGGATGACGAATAACACTAGCCGAGTGCCAGGCACCCCGTTAAAGTCGGAAGTCCGCCTGCATCGATTTGTCGCACAAAATCACCCCGAAAATGCCTCTGCCCCAACCGGGCCGGGCGTTTCGTCTTTTTCAACGAAAAGCTTCCCGGCAGTCCTGCCAGCCCAGGCCACTCTGTGCCGTAGATTGCAACAACAGCGGCAACGCCACCCGTGCCTTGTCCTGGGTGTCGTGAAACACAATCACCCCTTTGCGCCACAGCAACATCAGCGTCAGCACCCGTTGCGCCGACTCATCAGCCTTGAGCTGGCCCGGCTCGTCCTGGGAATCGATATCCCACAACGCCACCTGCAGACCTTGCGCCTGGAAGAACCCCTGGCTGTCCGCGCGACGCTGGCCGTAAGGCGGGCGAAACAGCGGCACATAGTTTTCCGGCATCAGGTTTTGCGTCAGCGACGCACCGCGGGTGATGGAGCTTTGCCAGTCCACCCAGTGGCTGTGGGAACGGTATTGCCAACCCTGGGTGCCCACGCACTGGCCGTGGTACAGCGCCTGCACGTCACTGGCCGAACTGCGTTCCACCCGGGTTTGCAGGCTGCCGCCGAGGGCGAAGAAAATGGCGTTCATCTTCTGTTTACGCAAATAGTCAGTGAGCCAGTCGGTATTGCCGTTGAGCGGTGCCGGACCGCCGTCGAAGGTCAGCAGGAACATTCGATCATTGAGCTCATCACCGTTGCGCTCATGGTCACCAAAGCGCGCCACTTCGCTACTGATCTGCGGGAACAGCGCTGCCTTGCGCAGCAGTTCATCGAGGTAACGCTCATGGAATTGATGGCTCGGCCCGGCCCAGCCTATATAGAAGGAGTTTTCACTGACTTCGAACTTGCCGGCCTGCTCGCGCAGGTCATCCATGTTTTCCACCAGGTAGCAGAACGAGGCGTCCTCTTCGCAACTCTGCTGGGCGAGGGTGTAGTTCTCCAGCAGGCGCTGCCACAGCTGGCGACGCAGGTCGTAGATCGACGCCAGGTTGATGATCTTCAGCCCCAGTCGCTGCTTGAGCGCGCCGTCATCCTGGGCCTCACTGGCCAACAGGCTGTGGGCGAACATCAGGATTTCCGCACGCGAGGCCACATCGAACAGCGCCGGGCTGCTGAGTTTTTCCGGCCAGGTGCCACGATCCAGGCTCGCCACATCCACCGGCGCAGCCTGGGTATTGAGGCATAACAGACAAGCCGAGATTAAAAGCGCGATTCGCACACAGGGTCTCCCTCTCCAGAGTCACCGGGCATCATAGCGGATCGCGACTATCGCCATCATAGGTGGAGTCAAAACGCTGCACCCCCTAGAATCGCGGCCACGCTACACGCCACGATTTCAGGAGACGACTTCATGCTGATGGTGATTTCCCCCGCCAAGACTCTCGACTTCGAGACGCCGCCGGTAACCCAGCGCTTTAACCAGCCGCAGTACCTGGATCACTCCCAGGCACTGATCGAACAATTGCGCGAAATGAGCCCGGCGCAAATCAGCGAGTTGATGCACGTCTCCGACAAGATCGGCGGCCTCAATGCGGCGCGCTTCGGCAGCTGGACGCCCGCCTTCACCCCGGCCAATGCCAAGCAGGCACTGCTGGCCTTCAAGGGTGACGTATACACCGGCCTGAACGCCGAAACCTTCACCGATGCCGATTTCAGCTACGCCCAGGACCACCTGCGCATGCTCTCGGGCCTGTACGGCCTGCTGCGCCCTCTGGACCTGATGATGCCGTACCGCCTGGAGATGGGCACCAAGCTGGCCAACGCCCGTGGCAAGGATCTCTACGCGTTCTGGGGCACACGCATCAGCCAGTGGCTAAACGAAGCCCTGGCCGAACAAGGCGACGATGTGTTGCTCAACCTGGCGTCCAACGAATACTTCTCGGCGGTCAAGCGCACAGCCCTGAACGCACGCATCATCAATACCGAATTCAAGGACCTGAAGAACGGCCAGTACAAGATCATCAGCTTCTATGCCAAGAAGGCCCGGGGCATGATGAGCCGCTTTGTGATCGAGGAACGCATCAACGACCCAGCGCATCTGAAGCAGTTCGAGGTGCAGGGTTATCGCTTCGATGCGCAGCTGTCCAAGCCGGACAATCTGGTGTTCCTGCGGGATCACGCACCGGAATAAGGCGCTCAAAATATGGGAGGGGGCTTGCTCCCGATAGCGATAGTTCAGTTACCCATTCAGTGACTGACACTCTGCCATCGGGAGCAAGCCCCCTCCCACTTTTGACTGTATTTCAAATTTAAAACGTCATTTATTTGGCGTCAAAAAATAGATTGACGCATTCCTAACGAATCTTTCACTCGACATTCGTCATTTTTTTTCGTAGTGGCACCGCTTTTTTCAAAAGGTAGTGGCACAAAACTATCCCCGCTTACCAACTCCCTGCAACTACTGGCCGAAGTAGCAAGTGCTATCAATATAGTACTAGTGCCATCTTTTCCAATATTTCAAGAAATTTCAGAAAACAGGATGAGCGGCTCGGAACTTCACCTGAACACGCGGCTCATACCACCGGTAACAAAATTCTCTGTTTCTGTAGGAGATGACTTACATCACAACCCAGCAATAACTAAGTTGCCATCACGACTTATATAGCAGGGTTGAATCATCAACTGATTGAGTTGAGGGCGGCGATAAGGATTAGTTGCTATCCCCTATAGGCCAAGGCAGCGTTTGCCTGAAATATGCAAGCCAGAGCCCAGCGGGCAAAGGCGCCAGCCCCTTCCAGCAGGAAGCCTGGCTACATTTCAGAGCACTCCCCAATAACAAGGCCAAGTTAAGCACAACTTGAGTGCACTCGTTAGCCACTCACTACTCAACATGCCTGCACGCGACAAGTCGGCGTTTATTCGCCCAACTTTCGCGGCAATCAGTGACGCTTGCAAACATGAACTCCGGCCATCTAATTGGCGTGATTAACACAAAGAGGTAAATGCGATGCGCATCAGCATATTTGGTCTAGGTTACGTTGGCGCAGTCTGTGCCGGTTGCCTGTCTGCCCGTGGCCACGAAGTGGTCGGTGTAGATATTTCCAAGGAAAAGATCGACCTGATCAACGCGGGCAAATCGCCAATCGTTGAACCGGGTCTGGGCGAACTGTTGAGCCAGGGCATCGCTAACGGTCGCCTGCGCGGCACCACCAACTTCGCCGAAGCCATCCGCGACACCGACCTGTCGATGATCTGCGTCGGCACGCCGAGCAAGAAGAACGGCGACCTGGAACTCAACTACATCGAGTCGGTGTGCCGCGAAATCGGCTTCGTCCTGCGTGACAAGACCACCCGCCACACCATCGTGGTGCGCAGCACCGTGCTTCCGGGCACCGTGGCCAACGTGGTGATCCCGATCCTCGAAGACTGCTCCGGCAAAAAAGCCGGCGTCGACTTCGGTGTCGCGGTCAACCCGGAGTTCCTGCGTGAATCCACCGCCATCGCCGACTACGACCAGCCACCGATGACCGTCATCGGCGAGTTCGACACAGCGTCCGGCGACGTGCTGCAGTCACTGTACGAAGAACTCGACGCACCGATCATCCGCAAGGACATCGCCGTCGCCGAGATGATCAAGTACACCTGCAACGTGTGGCACGCCACCAAAGTCACCTTTGCCAACGAGATCGGCAACATCGCCAAGGCCGTTGGTGTCGATGGCCGTGAAGTGATGGAGGTGGTGTGCCAGGACAAGACCCTCAACCTGTCCCAGTACTACATGCGCCCAGGCTTCGCCTTCGGCGGTTCGTGCCTGCCCAAGGATGTACGCGCCCTGACCTACCGCGCCGGTTCCCTCGACGTGGAAGCGCCGTTGCTCAATTCGCTGATGCGCAGCAATGAATCCCAGGTCCAGAACGCCTTCGACATCGTTTCCAGCCACGACAAGCGCAAAGTCGCGCTGCTGGGCCTGAGCTTCAAGGCCGGCACCGACGACCTGCGTGAAAGCCCATTGGTGGAACTGGCGGAAATGCTGATCGGCAAGGGTTACGACCTGAGCATCTACGACAGCAACGTCGAGTACGCCCGTGTGCACGGCGCCAACAAGGATTACATCGAAGGCAAGATCCCCCATGTGTCGTCCCTGCTCAACTCGGACTTCGATGATGTGATCAACAACTCCGACGTGATCATCCTGGGCAACCGCGACGAGAAGTTCCGCGCCCTGGCGCACGAAGCACCGCACGGCAAGCAAGTGATCGACCTGGTGGGCTTCATGGCCAAGGCGACCAGCGCCGGCGGCCGCACCGAAGGCATTTGCTGGTAACGGCAACGGTAAGTTCCGGCTGCAAGGGTACTTCCCCAGCGCTTGCAGCCGGAGCCTTCTCCACCCTCGGATGACGCTTATGTCCAAGTTAAGACACATTTTGCTCCAATCGGCCGGCTGGTTGTTCTTCCTCAGCCTGCTGATGGGTCTCGCCCTGCTCTTGCCGGCGAGCACGTTCGACTCGCAGTCGAAGAATTTTATTTTCCTGATTGGTGCCGTCGGTATCTGGCGCTACTCGATGGGGGCGACGCATTTCTTTCGCGGCATGCTGTTCCTGTACGTGGTCTACCCGCACCTGCGCCGCAAAGTGCGCAAGCTGGGCAAGGCCGCCGACCCGTCCCATGTGTTCCTGATGGTCACCAGCTTCCGTATCGACGCGTTGACCACCGCCCAGGTGTACAGCTCGGTGATCCGTGAAGCCATTGAATGCGGCTTCCCCACTACGGTGGTCTGCTCGCTGGTGGAAATGTCCGATGAGCTGTTGGTGAAAAGCCTGTGGGAACGCATGAACCCTCCGGACCACGTCAAGCTCGACTTCGTGCGCATTGCCGGCACCGGCAAGCGCGACGGCCTGGCTTTCGGCTTCCGCGCCATCTCCCGGCATATGCCGGATGACCGCGCCGTGGTGGCCGTGATCGACGGCGACACCGTGCTCGCAGAGGGCGTGGTACGCAAGACCGTGCCGTGGTTCCAGCTGTTCGACAACGTCGGCGGCCTGACCACCAACGAGTTCTGCGAAGTACGCGGCGGCTACATCATGAGCGAATGGCACAAGCTGCGGTTCGCCCAGCGGCACATCAACATGTGCTCCATGGCCCTGTCCAAGCGCGTACTGACCATGACCGGGCGCATGTCGGTGTTCCGTGCCACGGTGGTCACCGACCCGGACTTCATCGCCGATGTGGAAAGCGACTCGCTGCAACACTGGCGCCTGGGCCGTTTCAAGTTTTTGACCGGTGATGACAAGTCCAGCTGGTTCAGCCTGATGCGCCTGGGCTACGACACCTTCTACGTGCCGGATGCCGCGATCAACACGGTCGAGCACCCACCGGAAAAGAGCTTTATCAAGGCCAGCCGCAAACTGATGTTCCGCTGGTACGGCAACAACCTGCGCCAGAACTCCCGCGCCCTGGGCCTGGGTGTACGCCGCCTGGGCGTGTTTACCAGCATCGTGCTGTTCGACCAGCGCGTGTCGATGTGGACGTCCCTGCTCGGCCTGACCGTAGCGTTCATAGCCACCTTCAAATACGGCGGCGCGTTCATCCTCGCGTACCTGCTGTGGATCGGCATCACTCGCCTGATTCTCACGCTGTTGCTGTCGTGCTCCGGCCACAAGATCGGCCCGGCCTACCCGGTGATTCTTTATTACAACCAGATCATGGGGGCGCTGGTGAAGATCTACGTGTTCTTCCGCCTTGATCAACAGTCCTGGACCCGCCAGGACACCAAACTGACCCGCGATTTGGCCAGCTTTCAACGTTGGTTCAACACCTGGTCGTCTCGGACCATGACCTTCTCTGCCGGCAGCATTTTTGTCGCCGTGCTTTTGATGATGGTCTGACCCTGCCAAGCCTGAATTAACTAGGAAATCGAACAGTATGAACAGCCCAGTCAATGCCAATGTTGTCCACGAATCCGAAGCCCAGCGCCAACATGCCCGAGTCAAGATTCCGGCCAAGTTGCGCTTCTTCAACACTGACCGCACACCGACTGAAGCACGGGTGATCGACCTGTCCGCTGGTGGCCTGGCGTTCACCTCCACCCAGCCGCTGACCGTCGGAGCCGTACACAAAGGCCGCCTGCAATTTGTCATCGACAACCTCGGCCTGGCGATGGATGTGGAGCTGCAGATCCGCTCCTACGACCGCCAGAGCGGCCGCGCCGGTTGCCAGTTCCAGAACCTGGAGCCGCAAGACATTTCCACCCTGCGCCACCTGATCACCTCGCACTTGTCCGGTGACATCGTGACCATGGGCGACGTGCTCGCCACCCTGCAACGCGACAACTTCACCAAGGCACGCAAGGTCAAGGACAGCGGCAGCGGCATGACCGCGTTCGGGCGTCTGCGTGCAGTGACGTTCAGCGCGGGGATCTTCCTGGTCGGCCTTGCGGCGTTCGGGTTTATCTTCAAATCGGTGTACGGCATGTACTTCGTCAGCCACGCCCAGGCCGGCCTGGTCAGCGTGCCCGGCATGAACGTGACCATGCCCCGCGACGGCACCGTGCAGAGCTTGCTCAAAGGTGACGCGGTCGCCGCCAAAGGCGCGCCACTGGCGACGTTCAGCACCAGCATGCTCGACGTCCTCAAAGGCCACCTGGACGAAGACCAACTGCAGCCGGCCAAGGTTGAAGAACTGTTCGGCAAGCAAATGACCGGCACCCTCACTTCGCCCTGCGATTGCGTGGTCGCCCAGCAACTGGTTGCCGACGGCCAGTACGCGAGCAAAGGTGACGTGATCTTCCATCTGGTGCCACGCGGCAGCCAGGCCAACGTGGAGGCACGCTTCACCTATCGCCAGTTCGCCGACGTTCGCCCAGGCACTGCGGTGAGCTTCCAGGTGGCCGACGAAGAACAGGTGCGTACCGGCACCATCGTCAGCAGCACCAGCCTGAACAGCGCCGACCTGTCTTCCGACATCCGCGTACAGATCAAGCCAGACGCCCCACTGGACAGCACCTACGCCGGTCGCCCGGTGGAAGTGACCAGCGACCGCGGCCCCTCCTTGAACTGGCTGATCGATAAAGCCATGGCTCACGGTCTGTAAGCGAGGACATGCCTGTGAACCCAATATCAAAAACAACACGATCCCTGTGGGACCGGGCTTGCCGTGGCGAGGGAGCTTGCTCCCGCTCGACTGCGCAGCAGTCGTCGAATTTTTGGGGGCGCTTCGCACCCCAGCGCAAGCAAGCTTGCTCGCCACAGCAAGCCCCCTCCCACCTGGGTTCGCTGGCCTTGCTGGCTGTTGCGGTGAGCCTGGCCGGTTGCGCCGGCCTGCCCGACCAGCGCCTGGCCAACGAAGCCTTGAAACGTGGCGACACCGTCACCGCCCAGCAGAATTACCAGCAACTGGCAGACCTAGGCTACAGCGAGGCCCAGGTAGGCTTGGCCGATATCCAGGTCGGCACACGCGATCCGGCGCAAATCAAACAGGCCGAAGCCACCTACCGTGCGGCGGCGGACACCTCGCCCCGCGCCCAGGCCCGTCTCGGTCGCCTGCTGGTGGCCAAGCCCGGCAGCACCGAAGCCGAACAGCATGAAGCCGAAGGGCTGCTGAAAAAAGCCTTTGCCCATGGCGAAGGCAACACCCTGATCCCGCTGGCGATGCTGTACCTGCAGTACCCGCACAGTTTCCCGAACGTGAATGCCCAGCAGCAGATCAGCCAATGGCAGGCTGCCGGTTACCCCGAAGCCGGTCTGGCCCAAGTGCTGCTGTATCGCACCCAGGACACCTACGACCAGCACCTGGATGATGTGGAACGCATCTGCAAGGCCGCACTGAACACCACCGATATCTGCTACGTCGAGCTGGCCACGGTCTATCAGAAAAAGGCCGAGCCGGAGAAACAAGCCGAGCTGCTCAAACAGATGGAAGCCGGCTACAGCCGTGGCACCGTCACCGCACAACGCGTCGACAGCGTCGCCCGTGTGCTCGGCGACGCCAGCCTCGGCCAGCCGGACGAAAAAACCGCCCAGACGCTGCTGGAGAAGATCGCCCCCGGCTACCCTGCGTCCTGGGTCAGCCTGGCGCAGTTGCTCTACGACTTCCCTGAACTGGGTGACGTCGACCAGATGATGAAGTACCTGGACAATGGCCGCGCTGCCGATCAGCCGCGTGCCGAATTGTTGCTGGGCAAGCTCTACTACGAAGGCAAGTGGGTACCGGCCGACGCCAAGGCCGCCGAAGCCCACTTCGAAAAAGCCGTGGGCAAGGAAGTCGCCGCCGATTACTACCTCGGCCAGATCTACCGTCGTGGCTACCTGGGCAAGGTCTACTCGCAAAAAGCCCTGGACCACTTGCTGACGGCTGCACGCAACGGCCAGAACAGCGCCGACTTCGCCATTGCCCAGTTGTTCTCCCAAGGCAAGGGCACCAAGCCCGACCCATTGAACGCCTATGTCTTCAGCCAATTGGCCAAGGCCCAGGACACGCCGGAGGCCAACGAGTTGGCCACCCAGCTCGAAGCCCCGCTGACGCCTGCGCAACGCGCCGAAGGCCAACGCCTGGTGCAACAAGAACTGGCCACCCGCGGCACCCTGGCCCAGAGCACGCTGCAACTGCACGCCCTGCAAGAAGAAGACGGCGAGGAATCCCTATGAAGCTCAATCCATTCGTCAAGGCCGGCATTGGCCTGACCTTCGCCCTGCTCTGGTCATGCCCGACCCTGGCGGCGCTGACCGAAGCCAAGAACTTCGGCCTGGAAGTGAAAATCACCGGCCAGTCCGAAGACGACCGCGACCTGGGCACCAAGCCCGGCGGTGACGTCAACGGCATCGGCCTCGACCTGCGCCCGTGGGTCTATGGTGAAAGCGGCGCGTGGAGCGCCTATGCGATGGGCCAGGCCGTGACATCGAGCGACATCATCGAGACCGACACCCTGCAACAGTCCTCCGATGACGCCACCGAGCAGTCAAGCAACAACGACCGCAAGACCAAGAAAAACTACCTGGCCCTGCGCGAGTTCTGGGTCGGCTACAGCGGCTTCACGCCCTACCCTGGCGAGATCCTCAAGCTGGGTCGCCAACGCCTGCGCAACGACGACGGCCAATGGCGCGATACCAATATCGAGGCGCTGAACTGGACCTTCGACACCACCTTGCTCAAGGCCAATGTCGGCGCCGCCGAACGCTTCAGCGAATACCGCACCGACCTCAAGGAACTGTCACCCAAGGACAAGGACCGCCAGCACTTCTACGCCGATGCGTCCTACCAGTGGACACCGGGCCAGTGGATCGGCATACGCGGGCACCACACCCATGACGATGGCAAGCTCGACTACGCCGAACCCGGCGTGGCTACCGACCCACTGGACAAGCGCGAAAACGGCGACCTGACCTGGCTCGGCCTCGAAGCCAACAGCGACGCCTATAACTGGCGTAACACCAACACCGTCAACTACTGGGCCAGCATCACCGGCATGCAAGGCAACCGCGACACGGTCAACGCGTTGAATGCCGACGGCACCCGCCCGGGCAACGCCAAGCGCAGTGATGACGTGAACGGCTGGGCCACCGATATCGGTGTGCGCCTGCGCCTCGACCCGCAGTGGCAAGTCGGTGCAGCTTATTCGCGCGCCAGCGCCGAATACGAGCAGAACGGCCTGCAGAGCAACCGTTCGAACTGGACCGGCACCCAGTCCCGCGTGCACCGCTTCGGCGAGGCGTTCCGGGGTGAGATGAACAACATGCAGTCCATGAGCCTGTTCGGTTCCTGGCAATTGCGCGAGGACTATGACGCCAGCCTGGTCTACCACAAGTTCTGGCGTGTCGACGGCAACAAGCCGGTGGGCAGCAACGGTATCGACGCCGTGCAGAACAACACCGATGACGTGACCGGCGCAATCTTGTCCAGCACTTCCCTGCCCCTTGAAGACGGCAAGAAAGACCTGGGCCAGGAGATGGACCTGGTGGTCACCAAGTACTTCAAGAAGGGCCTGCTGCCGGCCGCGTTGAGCCAGTCGATCGATGAACCATCGGCCCTGGTGCGCTTTCGTGCAGGCGTGTTCAAACCGGGCGACGCCTATGGCAGCCAAGTCGACTCGTACATGCACCGCGCCTTTGTCGACGTGATCTGGCGATTCTGATGGGAGCCTGCGCAATGAATGCTCAAAGCCTACTCGTCGCCGCAATGCTGCTGGCCAGCGCCCCGGCGTTTGCCGATTCGGCGGCCAAGGCGCCGACCATCGCCAAAGGGCTGCAACAGGCCAAGACCTACACCATTTCCAGCCCGCCGACCGCACCGCTGGAAATGGCCAAGCCCGCCTTGCCGGACCTGAGCGGCTACACCGCTGCGGCGCTGGAAAAGAAAGTCGTACGCAGCAAGCCCGGCAAGATCAGCATCCGTCGCATGATGCAGGAAGACGCGCTCAAGGATTTCATCGGCGGTGACAACAAGATGGCCGAATGGGTGGTGCGTCAGCACGGCATTCCCCAGGCGATCTTCGTCGATGACGGCTACATGAACCTCAAGGACTTGCTCGGCAAAGTACCCAAGCAGTACTTCAGCGAGACCTCGCCGGGTGTGTTCCTGGCCAAGCTGCCGATCGTGGTCGGGCGTAAAGGCATCCTCGAAATCGACCGCAAAACCCAGGAGCTGCGCCTGTCCCAACAAGCCGGTGCGTTCCTGATCAACGACGGGCAGCTGTTCGTGCGTGATACCAGAATCACCGGTTGGAATGAAAAGACCAACGGCCCGGCACTGTTCCAGTCACCCAAGGAGTTCCGTCCGTTCCTGCTGGCCTGGGGCGGTACCGAGACCTACGTGGCCAACAGCAAGATGGCCAGTTTCGGCTACGCCAACAGCAAGTCATACGGGGTGAGTATTTCCCAGTACACCCCGAACATGGCCAAGGTGCTCAAGCGCCCGGAACCGACCGGCTGGATCATCGATTCCGAGTTCTCGGACATGTGGTACGGCTTCTACTGCTATGAAACCACCGGTTTTGTCATCAAGGGCAATACCTACAAGGACAACATCGTCTACGGCATCGACCCCCACGACCGCTCCCATGGCCTGATCATCGCCGACAACACCGTGCACGGCACGAAGAAGAAGCACGGCATCATCATTTCCCGTGAGGTCAATGACAGCTTCATCTTCAACAACCGCAGCTACGACAACAAGCTCTCGGGCCTGGTGATCGACCGTAACAGCGTGAACAACCTGATCGTCGACAACGAGATCTACCGCAACCACACCGACGGCATCACCCTCTATGAGAGCGGCGACAACCTGTTGTGGGGCAACAAGGTGATCAGCAACCGTCGTCACGGCATTCGCGTGCGCAACAGCGTGAACATCAAGCTCTACGAGAACACGGCCATGGCCAACGGCCTGACCGGCGTGTACGGCCACATCAAGGATCTGACCGACACCGACCGTGACATCGCCCTCGACCCGTTCGACGCCAAGGTCTCGCTGATCGTGGTCGGCGGTGAACTGGCAGGCAACGCCAGCGGGCCGCTGTCCATCGACTCGCCGCTGAGCGTCGAGCTGTATCGCGTGTCGATGCTGGCACCGACCAAGTCCAGCGGCATCAGCTTCAACGGCGTGCTGGGCGATCGCCAGGAAGAAATTCTCGACCTGCTGGTACGCCAGCAGAAAGCCGTGCTGATCGACCCTGTCGAACGCCAGACCGAAATGCAGGATTGAGGATGACCCTTATGCACCCACACATGATCAAACTGCTGAGCCTTTCGGGTCTGACCCTCGGCCTGCTCGCGGCCAGCCAGGGCGTACGCGCCGACGAACTGAAGGCCCCGACCTTCACCGCCGAACCCTGCTGCAGCCTGTGCCCGGCCGCGCATGACGCGAAGAACTACACCACGCGCTACCAGCAGAACTTCACCACCCTGGTGCAAGCCCAGGGCGATTGGCTGTTCCGTACCCAGGAAGATTTGCGCACCGAATTCGACACCACCCCGGCCGGTTACAAGCGCATGCAACAGCTGCACGATGCGTTCAAGGCCAAGGGCGTGGAGCTGGTATTGGTCTACCAGCCGACCCGTGGCCTGGTAAACCGCAACAAGCTCAACCCCGAAGAGAAAGCCAAGTTCGATTTCGACAAGGCGTTGGGCAACTACAAGAGCATGCTCGGCCGTTTCGCCAAGATGGGCTTTGTAGTGCCGGACCTGTCGCCGTTGACCAACGAGCAACTGCCGGATGAATTGCCGGCCCACGACTTCTACTTCCGCGGCGACCAGCACTGGACCCCGTACGGCGCCCAGCGCACCGCGAAAATAGTCGCCGCCAAAGTGCGTGCGATGCCTGAGTTCGCGGATATTCCCAAGCGTGAATTCGAAACCAAACGCTCCGGACGCATGGGCAAGACCGGCACCCTGCACAACATGGCCGGGCAACTGTGCGGCACCAGCTATGCAATCCAGTACATGGACCAGTTCACCACCGAGCCCAAGGGCGAAGCGGGCGACGGCGATTTGTTCGGTGACTCGGGTAACCCGCAGATCACGCTGGTGGGCACCAGCCACAGTGGCAAGAACTACAACTTCGCCGGCTTCCTGGAACAGGAAATCGGTGCCGATATCCTCAACGTCGCCTTCCCCGGCGGCGGCCTGGAAGGCTCGATGATCCAGTACCTGGGCAGCGATGAATTCCAGAAGAGCCCACCGAAGATCCTGATCTGGGAATTCTCGCCGCTGTATCGCCTGGACCAGGAAACCATCTACCGCCAGATGATGGCGCTGCTCGACAACGGCTGTGAAGGCAAGACCGCGCAGATGAGCACCAGCACCACGCTAAAACCCGGCAAGAACGAACTGCTGGTCAACAGCGCGAACAAGGACCTGCGTAACAGCAGCCATCAGGTGGATATCCGCTTCGCCGATCCGTCGGTGAAAACCTTGCACGCCACCCTCTGGTACATGAACGGGCGCCACGAGGACATCAAGATCGAGAAACCCGAAACATCCGATACAGACGGGCGTTTCGCCTTTGAACTGCGCACCGGTGAAGACTGGGCCTCGCAGAACTTGCTGGCCGTGGAAGTGCAGGGGCCGGAAGCGGGAGCTGCCGCGCAAAAGGTCGAAGCGAAAATTTGCACACGCAACGTATTCCCAAGCGGTGGTCAGCAGACCGCCCAACTCGGGAAGTGAGGTGACTTATGCAAAAACTATGGATTCCCTCGTTGCTCGGCCTGGCGATCTTCGCCGGTTCCGTCAACGCCGCCGCCCCGCTACGTCCGCCCCAGGGCTATTTCGCACCGATTGAAGCGTTCAAGACCGGCGACTTCAAGGAAAACTGCGACACCATGCCGACGCCCTACACCGGGCCGCTGCAATTTCGCAGCAAGTACGAAGGCTCGGACAAGGCTCGCGCCACGCTGAACCTGAAGTCCGAACAGGCCTTTCGCGACAGCACCGCCGATATCACCAAGTTGGAAAAAGACACCAGCAAGCGCGTGATGCAGTTCATGCGTGACGGCCGCCCGGAACAGCTCGAGTGCACGTTGAACTGGCTGGTGTCGTGGGCCAAGGCCGATGCGTTGATGTCCAAGGACTTCAACCACACCGGCAAATCCATGCGCAAATGGGCATTGGGCAGCATGGCCTCGGCCTACGTGCGCCTGAAGTTCTCCGACTCTCACCCGCTGGCCAACCATCAGCAGGAATCGCAACTGATCGAGGCGTGGTTCAACAAGCTGGCCGATCAAGTCGTCAGCGACTGGGACAACCTGCCGCTGGAAAAAACCAACAACCACTCCTACTGGGCCGCCTGGTCGGTGATGGCCACGTCCATCGCCACCAACCGTCGCGACCTGTTTGATTGGGCGGTGAAGGAATACAAGGTCGGCGTGAACCAGGTCGACGACCAAGGCTTTTTGCCCAACGAATTGAAGCGTCAGCAGCGGGCCCTGTCGTACCACAACTACGCCCTGCCGCCGCTGTCGATGATCGCCAGTTTTGCCTTGGTCAATGGCGTGGACTTGCGCCAGGAAAACAACAGTGCGCTCAAGCGCCTGGGCGACAAAGTGCTGGCCGGCGTGAAAGACCCGCAGATCTTCGAACAGAAGAACGGCAAAGAGCAGGACATGAAGGACTTGAAGCAGGACATGAAATTCGCCTGGCTCGAACCCTTCTGCACCCTCTACACCTGCGCCCCGGATGTACTCGAGCGCAAGCACGGGATGCAGCCCTTCAAGACTTTCCGCCTGGGCGGCGACCTGACCAAGGTCTACGACCCGACGCATGAAAAAGGCAACAAAGGCAGTTAGCGGCTGATCGTTCCCACGCTCCGCGTGGGAACGCAGCCAGGGACGCTCCGCGTCCAGAAAGCGGACGCAGAGCGTCCAGTGAGGCATTCCCACGCAGAGCATGGGAACGATCACAACGATCACAACCTCCCCTCGAAATCGTGGGGGGGTTTGGGGGGGCTCTGGCCCTTGACTGTTGGTTAAACATGGAGAGATCGGGATGGTTTTCTCGTCCAATGTGTTCCTGTTTCTGTTCTTGCCGATCTTTCTCGGCTTGTACTACTTGAGCGGGCAACGCTATCGCAACCTGCTGCTGCTGATTGCCAGCTACGTGTTCTACGCCTGGTGGCGAGTGGACTTCCTGGCGCTGTTCGCCGCCGTCACCCTGTGGAACTACTGGATCGGCCTCAAGGTCGGCGCCGCCGGTGTACGCACCCGGCCAGCACAGCGTTGGCTGCTGCTCGGCGTGGCCGTCGACCTGTGCATCCTCGGCTACTTCAAGTACGCCAACTTCGGCGTCGACAGCATCAATGTGATGATGAAGTCGATGGGCCTGGAGCCGTTCATCCTCACCCACGTGTTGTTGCCGATCGGTATCTCGTTCTACATATTCGAGTCCATCAGCTACATCATCGACGTGTACCGCGGCGACACCCCGGCCACGCGTAACCTCATCGACTTTGCCGCGTTCGTGGCGATCTTCCCGCACCTGATCGCCGGCCCGGTCCTGCGTTTTCGCGACCTGGCCGACCAGTTCAACAACCGCACCCACACCCTCGATAAATTCTCCGAGGGCTGCACCCGGTTCATGCAGGGTTTTATCAAGAAGGTGTTCATTGCCGACACCTTGGCGGTGGTGGCCGATCATTGCTTCGCCCTGCAAAACCCCACCACCGGCGACGCCTGGCTCGGCGCGCTGGCCTATACCGCGCAGCTGTACTTCGACTTTTCCGGCTACAGCGACATGGCTATCGGCCTGGGCTTGATGATGGGTTTTCGCTTCATGGAAAACTTCAAGCAGCCGTACATCAGCCAATCGATCACCGAGTTCTGGCGACGTTGGCACATCAGCCTGTCCACCTGGTTGCGCGATTACCTGTACATCACCCTGGGCGGTAACCGCAAAGGTACGCTGACCACCTACCGCAACCTGTTCCTGACCATGCTGCTCGGCGGCCTGTGGCACGGTGCGAACATCACCTACATCGTGTGGGGCGCATGGCACGGCATGTGGCTGGCGATTGAAAAAGCCATCGGCCTCAACACCGCACCCCGCAGTTTCAACGTCATCCGTTGGGCCTTTACCTTCCTCCTGGTGGTGATGGGCTGGGTGATCTTCCGCGCTGAAAACCTGCACGTCGCCGGGCGTATGTACGGCGCGATGTTCAGCTTCAACGAGTGGTCGCTGTCGGAACTTAACCGCGCCAGCCTCACCGGCCTGCAAGTGGCAACCCTGGTGGTGGCGTACGCCACGCTGGCGTTCTTCGGCCTGCGCGACTTCTACGCCAACCGCCCCGCCGAGAAAACCCGCCCGGCCGACCCGAGCCTGATCAAGGCGGTGCCGGGCGACAACCCAGGCAGCATCCACCAGCCCGGCTTCACCGTCGGCCGGGATGCCGCGGTGCAACCGGCCTACTGGACGGCTGACTGGCCACGCTACGCCATGCGCGCGGCGGTGCTGCTGCTGTTCGTGGCGTCGATTCTCAAACTGTCGGCGCAGAGTTTCTCGCCGTTCCTTTACTTCCAATTCTGAGGGAGCCGACCATGACCCGCTCATTGCGCATCCTCTATATCAGCCTGTTCCTGGCGTTGCTGCTGGCCCTTGGCGCCTGGTCGCTGCGCAGTTTCTTCGGTTTCAGCACCAACGCCGACGCGACCGTACTCAACGGTCGCTGGACCAAGGCCGTCGAGACCCACTACGACGACGAGTTCCCGATCAAGCGCCTGGGCACCAACCTCTGGGCCGCGCTGGACTACAAGCTGTTCAACGAAGGTCGCAAGGGCGTAGTGCTCGGTCGCGATCACTGGTTGTACAGCGACGAGGAGTTCAACCCCAGCGCCAACGAAGACCAGAACCTGCAAGACAATTACGCACTGGTCGAAGGCGTGCGCCAGAAGCTCAAGGCCCAGGGTATTCAACTGGTGATGGCGATCGTGCCGGCCAAGGTGCGCCTGTACCCGGAACACCTGGGTGAGGTGAAACCTGCGAGCATCCACGCCAATCTGTACCAGGACTTCCACGCCCACGTGGCCGCCGACAAGATCATCGCCCCCGACCTGCTGGGCCCGCTGCAACAGGCCAAGCTCGGCGGCAAGCAGGTGTTCCTGCGCACCGACACCCACTGGACACCGGACGGCGCCGAAGTCGCGGCCAAACAGCTGGCCAAGGTGATTGCCGACAAGACCCCGCTCAGCGGCGAACCCCAGCGCTTCGTCACCGAAGCCGAAAGGACCGAGCCGCATAAAGGCGACCTGCGTCTGTTCCTGCCGCTCGACCCGTTGTTCGAAAACCTGATGCCGCCCAAAGAGCCACTGCAAAAACGTGTCACTCATCTGGCTGAAAACAAAGGTGACGATGCGTTATTCAGCGACAGCGAAACCCCAGTGGCCCTGGTCGGCACCAGCTACAGCGCCAACCCCAACTGGAACTTCGTCGGCGCGCTCAAGCAAGCCTTGCACAGCGACGTAATCAGCTACGCCGAAGACGGCCACGGCCCGATC
The DNA here is from genome assembly GCF_009935975.1 of Pseudomonas sp. Q1. Classification (NCBI taxonomy): domain Bacteria; kingdom Pseudomonadati; phylum Pseudomonadota; class Gammaproteobacteria; order Pseudomonadales; family Pseudomonadaceae; genus Pseudomonas; species Pseudomonas sp. Q1. Next base: position 162,643 of record NZ_QODI01000003.1, read on the forward strand.
CTGCCGATGCTCAGCTACCTGAAAAGCGATGACTTCAAGAACAGCCCGCCGCAAGTGCTGATCTGGGAGTTCCCCGAACGATATCTGCCCGTCAACAACGAAATCGGCGATGCCGACCCGCAGTGGGTTGCGCAGCTTAAACAAGCCGGTTCGCGCCAACAAAACATGGCACTCAACACCGTTAAAACCCAGAAATCCGAGATGCCCGACCGGGCGCAAAACTGAAAGAGAGGTAACTCACATGACTTTCACTACTACTCCTCGTCGTCTCGCCAAGACCCTGGCCCTGGCTGCCGGTATGAGCATCGTCTCGATGTCCGCCTTTGCCGGTGGAGACGCAGCGCTTTACGGCCCGACCGCGCCAAAAGGCTCGAGCTTCGTACGTATCTACAACGCGTCCAACCAAGAGGTCAGCGCCACCGTCGGCGCCACCAACCTGAGCGATGTCGCACCACTTTCCAGCAGCGACTTCAGCTTCATGCCCGGCGGTGACTACAGCGCCAAGGTCGGCAGCCAGACCGTGCCGGTCAAACTCGCCCCGGACCACTACTACACCTTGGTCAACAGCAGTAGCGGCCAGCCGCAATTGATCGAAGAACCACCGTTCAAGAACAAGCAGAAATCCCTGGTACGCGTGCAGAACCTCAGCGACAAGGCCCTGACCCTGAAAACCGCCGACGGCAAGACCGACGTGGTCCAGTCGGTGGCCGCCAAAGGCCGTGGCGAGCGTGAGATCAACCCGGTGAAAGTCAGCCTGGCGTTGTATGACGGAGACAAGAAAGTCGGCGATGTGAAGCCGGTTGCGTTGGAACGTGGTGAAGCGGCGGTGCTGTATGTCACCGGCTCGGGTTCGAGCCTGTCGCCAGTCTGGGTCAAGCGCCCGGTGTCGACCCGCTGATTAGCTTTTCAATTTGACGATTCCCTGTGGGAGCAAGCCCCCTCCCACAGGCTCTGACCCATATCGATTCAAGGAGAAACCCCATGATCCCAGTAATCCTTTCCGGTGGTAGCGGCTCACGTCTTTGGCCGCTTTCGCGTAAACAGTTCCCCAAGCAATTCCTGGCCCTGACCGGCGAACACACGCTGTTCCAGCAAACCCTGGAACGCCTGGTGTTCGAAGGCATGGACACCCCCATCGTGGTCTGCAACAAAGAGCACCGCTTCATCGTCAATGAGCAACTCAACGCCCGCAACCTGGAAAGCCAGCGCATCCTGATGGAGCCGTTCGGGCGCAATACCGCACCGGCCGTGGCCTTGACTGCGATGATGCTGGTCAATGAAGGCCGTGACGAACTGATGCTGGTGCTGCCGGCCGACCACGTCATCGATGACCAGAAAGCCCTGCAACGCGCCCTGGCCCTGGCGACCGTGGCCGCCGAGCGGGGCGAGATGGTGCTGTTCGGTGTACCGGCGACCCGCCCGGAAACCGGCTACGGCTATATCAAGTCCACCAACGACTCGCTGCTGCCTGAGGGTGTGAGCCGCGTGCAACAGTTCGTGGAAAAACCCGATGAAAAACGGGCCGTGGAGTTTGTCAAAAGCGGCGGTTACTTCTGGAACAGCGGCATGTTCCTGTTCCGCGCCAGCCGTTTCCTCGAAGAACTGAAAAAGCACGACCCGGACATCTACGACACCTGCGTACTGACCCTCGAGCGCAGTGAGCAGGATGCCGACACCGTGACGTTCGACGAAGCCACCTTCGCCTGCTGCCCGGACAATTCCATCGACTACGCCGTGATGGAAAAAACCCAACGCGCCTGCGTCGTGCCGCTGAGCGCCGGCTGGAGCGACGTGGGTTGCTGGGCCTCGCTGTGGGCGGTCAACGATAAAGACGCCAACGGCAACGTGAGCAAAGGCGACGTGGTGATCCAGGACAGCCGCAACTGCATGGTGCATGGCAACGGCAAGCTGGTGTCGGTGATCGGCCTCGATAACATCGTGGTGGTGGAAACCAAGGACGCGATGATGATTGCCCACAAGGACAAGGTCCAAGGCGTCAAGCAGATGGTCAATACCCTCAATGAGCAAGGCCGCAGCGAAACCCAGAACCACTGCGAAGTCTATCGCCCGTGGGGCTCCTACGATTCGGTGGACATGGGCGGACGCTTCCAGGTCAAGCACATCTCGGTGAAGCCGGGCGCCTGCCTGTCGCTGCAAATGCACCACCACCGCGCCGAGCACTGGATCGTGGTCAGCGGCACCGCTGAAGTCACCTGTGACGAGAACGTGTTCCTGCTTTGCGAGAACCAGTCCACCTACATCCCGATTGCCTCGGTGCACCGCCTGCGCAACCCGGGCAAGATCCCGCTGGAAATCATCGAGGTACAGTCGGGCAGCTACCTGGGCGAGGACGATATCGAGCGGTTCGAAGACATCTACGGACGCTCGACGCCGGTTGAACGAGGTGTTTCGGTGAAAACTATCGCGCAGTAAAACAGTCGTACAAGAAGCCCTCGCCCAGCCGACTGCGTCCCCTATCCGCAGCCGGTTGGGCGGGGGCTTTTTCTTTGGGGCCTTCAGTGTCCCCATCGGGAGCAAGCCCCCTCCCACACTTGAATGTGTTCACAAATCAAAATGTGGGAGGGGGCTTGCTCCCGATGACATCAGCCCAGGCAACATCGCACTCAAGCAACCCAAACCCGCCTACGCTTAAGTTAGGATGCTCGTTCCCTATTCGAGGTGGTCTCCATGTTCTTCGGCGTTCTCCTGATCATCACCTGGCTGATCCTGCTGCTGCGCTACCCCGCCAAGGCGCTGCCGGTTTCCCTCGCCGCCGCTGTCGGCCTGGGGTGCGTGGCGATCTGGGTGGTGTGGCTGGATAACCGCGAAGCGTCGCAATTGGCGCGCCTGGAGCTTCGTATCAGTTATGCGCCACAAGACTGCCAGGCTGACCGCCCGTTGAAGCTGACCCTGAAGAACACCAACGACGTACCCCTGACCGAACTGCGCTGGCGCGTGGCCGCCTATGCACCCGGCGACACGGTCAACCTGGCCGACAACGTCTACGCCGCCCCACGCTATCGCGGCCCCGGCGAACTGCAGGCCGGTGAGACCTGGGAAGACTGCCTGCCCACGCCGCCGCTACGCCCCGGCTACCGCCCGCAAACCCTGGAATTTCGCGCCGAGCACCTGCAGGGCAGTTTCTCGGACTGACAAAGGACTGATCATGCCTAGTGTACTCATCACCGGTTGCTCCAGCGGCATTGGCCGCGCCCTCGCCGACGCGTTCAAGAGCGCAGGCTACGAGGTGTGGGCCAGCGCCCGCCGCCAGGACGATGTGACCAGCCTGGCCGCGGCCGGCTTCAATGCCGTGCCGTTGGACGTCAACGACAGTGCCGCCTTGCAGCGCCTGGCCGAACAACTGGGCGAATTGGATGTGCTGGTGAACAACGCCGGTTATGGCGCCATGGGCCCCTTGCTCGATGGCGGCACCGACGGCTTGCAACGCCAGTTCGAAACCAACGTTTTTTCCATCGTCGGCGTGACCCAGGCGCTGTTTCCCGCCCTGCGCCGTCGCCAAGGCCTGGTGGTGAATATCGGCAGCGTATCGGGCGTGTTGGTGACCCCCTTTGCCGGTGCGTACTGCGCATCCAAAGCCGCCGTGCATGCCTTGAGCGATGCACTGCGCATGGAGTTGGCGCCGTTTGGTGTGCGGGTGATGGAAGTCCAACCGGGAGCGATCAACACCCGTTTCGCCAAAAATGCCGGCGCCCAGGCAGAGCTGTTGATCAACGAACAATCGCCGTGGTGGCCGCTGCGCGAGGGCATTCGGGCGCGCAGCCAGGCCTCCCAGGACAAGCCGACCCCCGCCGATGTATTCGCGGCGGATGTGCTCAAGGCGGTGCAACAGAACGAACCACCACGCTTGTTGCGTTCGGGCAACGGCAGCCGGGCGTTGCCGTTGATGGCCGCGTTGTTGCCCAAGGCGCTGCTGGAGAAAATCCTGATGAAACGCTTCGGGCTGACGCGGACGCTCTAGCCTTTCATAAAATCAATAAACGCCCGCACCTTCTGCGGCAAATGCCGCGTATCCGGATACATCGCATAAACCCCTTGCGGGGCAAAGCGATGGTCCGGCAACAGGCACACCAAGCGCCCCGACCGCAGATCGTCTTGCACCAGCCACTGCGGCAGCACCGCGACACCGTGGCCGCGCACGGCAAAGGCCTGGAGCACGGCGGCACTGTCGGCGACCAGTGCCGCCGGGCCGATGCGATAGGAGTGCGGGTCACCGGTCGGGCCGGTCACGTTCAACTCGGTCAGGCGGCCATGCCCCAGCTTGGGCAAACGCTCCAACTCGTCCAGGGTTCGAACCCCGGCAAACGCTGGTGCTGCAACCGCCAATACCTCGTAGGTCGACAGCTGCACGGCGCGGTGATTGGAGTCCGCAAGGCGCCCCAGCCGGATCGCCACGTCAAAACGCTCCGAAATCAAATCGGCGTGGGTGGACGATGTGGATAAGTGAATATGTAAATCCGGGTGCAGTCGACGGAACGCCTCGACCGCTGGGGCCACCACGGCCAGCGCATAGTCCACGGTCGTGGTGATGCGCAGCGTGCCCTTGAGCTGGGCGTGTTCCGAACGGGCATCCTCGATCGCCAGTTGCGCTTCCAGCAGCACCCGCGTGCAGCGCTGATAGAAGCGCTCGCCGGCGTCCGTCAGCGCCAGTTGTCGGGTATTGCGAGTGAGCAGGGTGACGCCCAGTTCGGCCTCCAGGCGCTTGAGGTTGAAACTGACCACAGCACGGGTCTGGCCCAACAGGTCGGCGGCCGCGCTGAGCGAGCCGGCTTCTACCACGGCTTTGAAGGTGTCGAATCGGTCCAGGCTGACCATGGGCAACCCCCCTCACTTGTCAAAATATTTTTGACAAACTAGCAGGCAAACCGATGTATTCCAAAGTGAACCTGTGGCCTACCCTGCCCGCTTCACTCGCAGGATCACGTTCATGACCTACCGCTCGAAAGTCGCCTGGATCTTTTTGCTGGGCTTCGCCCTGGACCTGGTGAACATGTTTGTCGCTACCGTCGCCTACCCGGATATCGCCCGCCAGTTACAGGCTTCGGTGACGCAACTGGCGTGGGTCAGCAACGCCTACATGCTCGGCCTCACTTTGATCATTCCATTGAGTGTGTGGCTGGCGGCGAGCCTGGGCGAGCGCACGTTGATTGCCAGCAGCCTGCTGTTGTTCGCCGGGGCTTCGGTGATGGCCGGCCAGGCAAGCTCGATCGAAGCGCTGATTGGCTGGCGTGCGTTGCAAGGCTTGGGTGGCGGGCTGCTGATTCCGGTGGGGCAAGCGATGGCTTATCGGCAATTTCCGGCAGCGGAGCGCAGCCAACTGACGGCGCGGGTGATGTCGGTGGCGTTGCTGGTGCCGGCACTGTCGCCGGCGCTGGGCGGGCTGATCGTCGACAGCGTGTCGTGGCGCTGGATCTTCTATGCCAACCTGCCGCTGGCGCTGGTCACCGGGTTGCTGACCATGCTTTGGATAAAACCTGACGTGCCGACCGCCGTGCGCCCGGCGCTGGACATCGGCAGTATTTTCAAACAAGCCGGCAGCCCGATGCTGCGGGTGGCAATGCTGGTTTATCTGTTCATTCCCGGCGTGTTTATCGGTACCAGCCTGATCGCCATTCTCTATTTGCGCAGCCTGGGTTATGACGCAACACGCACTGGCGCACTGATGCTGCCGTGGGCGCTGGCGTCGGCGCTGGCCATTTTCCTCAGCAAAAAACTGTTCAATCGTTGCGGCCCCAAACCCTTGTTGCTGATGGGAATGGCTCTGCAATGCAGCGGCATTCTCTGCCTGAACACCCCCGAACCCAGCGTGATTATTGCTGCCTATGTATTGATGGGCCTGGGTGGCAGCCTGTGTAGCAGCACCGCACAAACCCTGGCGTTTCTGGATATTCCCGCCGCCCATATGGGTCATGCCAGCGCCTTGTGGAACATCAACCGGCAAATCAGCTTCTGCCTTGGCGCCGCGGCGCTCAGTGCGCTGTTGTCGGCCTTGGATTCTTTCGCGACAACCTTCACGATAGCCGCAGCCCTGACCGTGCTGCCCGTCTTCGCAGTGTCACGCCTGGATACGTCCAGAGTCCGCGCACTGCTTCATCCTGCCAGTGAGCGACAGCCATGAATGATTACCGTATTTTTTTCGACGAAGTGATCCACACCCACATCCAGATCGAGCAATGGTTTGCCGGAGTGGCGCCTGAAGGAACATTGCCGAGCCTGCTGGCGCGCTTCTCGCCCGAATTCAGCATGGTGGCACCCGCCACCGGCGCCAGGGTGAATGCGGCCGGGGTCAATGCGCTGTTCACGCGCCTGGGTGGCATGCGTCCAGGGTTGAAAATCACCCTGAGCGAAATGACCGGGATTGATCAACACGCCAACGGTGCGACCGTCACTTACCGCGAGCTTCAGATCGATGACAGCGGTACCAGGACGGATCGGCGGGCCACCGTGGTGTTCGAAAAGCAGGCCAGCGGTGCGCTGCTATGGCGGCACTTGCATGAAACCTACTGCCAGGCGTGACTCCAGGGTCATTCATTACAGAGCAATACAATTTTGCTACAACCCTGAACGGGCGCTTTGCGTAAAGTTGCGCCCTGATTCCTGACTCAACAAACACCTCGCCCCTATCCGGCTGGTCGTTGATCGAAGTCCGCATCGATCCTCTAAAACAGTCCTGGAAGCTTCTGGGTGAAACCAATCAAGCCTTTTAACCTTTCGCGCTCTTGCCGGACGTTATGCTCACTGTCACTGCTGTTGATGGTCACGACCGGCTGTTCAGTCGCCCCCTTGCCGGCCTTGAAACCCACCCCGCCCGAAGCGTGGCGCAACGCGCCGCCTCCCGGGTCGCCGCTGGCCCCCGACCTGAACCAGTGGTGGCGCGCATTCAATGACCCCAAGCTGGATGCGCTGGTGGCGCGAGCCCTGCAAAACAACCTGGATGTCGCCGCCGCCGTCGAGCGCCTGCGGGCCGCGCGGGTATTGCGCCAACATGCGCAATCGCCGTATCTGCCCTCGCTGGGGATCAAGACTCACGATGCGATCAGCCCTGATACCAGCACGTCTTACTTCCTGATCGGCTTTGACGCGCAGTGGGAACTGCCGTTGTTTGGTGCCGGACAAAGCGCCGACCGCGTGGCCCAGGGTAACGAGGCGCGCATAGTTGCCGACTTGCGCAGCGTGCAGGTGTCGCTGGTGGCTGAGGTTGTGCGCCAATGGATCGAACTGCGCTCGGCGCAACAGGCAGAACGCGCGCTGCTGAGCGTGCGCGACACCCAGCATGAAAAGCTGCAACTGTTGCAGGTACGTCAGCAACTCACACTGGCGCCTCAGGGCGATGTGGCCGGCGCCGAGGCTGAACTGGCGCAGACGGAGATGCTGCTGACCGAGCCACGGCAACTGATCAACAGCCATGCGCAACAATTGGCGCTATTGACCGGGCAATCGGAACCCGACGCGAGTTGGCTGCAACCCGGCTCCGCTCCCACACTTGGCCAACGGCAACTCAACGGCCTGCCGGCGGACCTGTTGCGCACACGTCCGGAAATTGCCGGCGCCGAGGCCGAGGTGTTGATCGCCGCCGGTGAACTCGGGTTGAGCCGTGCCGAAATGTACCCGCACCTGAGCCTGGGCACGTCGTTGCAGTGGTCGCTGAACATTGCCAGCAATCGCAAGCACACGCCCAGCGGCAACAGCATTTTCTCGGCCGGGCCCGGGATCAGTATCCCGCTGTTCGACTGGGGCCAGCGGGCCGCCGCCGCCAAATCCAGGAATCACCAGATGAAGGCCGCCGTGCTGGCGTATCGGCAAGCGGTACTGCAAGGCGTTGCCGAAGCCGAAATTGCCTTGGGCGACCTTGAGCAACTGCGTCTGCGCGAGCAGTCGGCCAAACAGGTCTATGCCGCGACACGTAGCCGCCTGGAAGCGGCGCAACAGCGCGTCCACCTGGGTTTGATGAGCCCGCTGGAACTGACGGGCGCCCAGGTCGAAACGCTGCGCGCCAAGCAACAGGCCGACAACGCGACCACCCAAAGGGATGTCGCCTTCGTCGCGCTTTACAAGGCGCTTGGTGGCGCGCCGTTACCGGCGACCACGCTTAAGGATGCTGACTGATGGTGGCGCTTGCCCGTTTGACACTGGTGCATGAGTGGCGCCGCTTCCTGCCCGCGATCATCGCGGTAGGCTTTGCAGGTTTGCTGCAGTTGCTCCAGACGGCCCTGGTACTGGGCATCTTCGGCAGTGCCAGTGTGTATATCACCGGCTCCACGGCAGACCTTTGGGTTGGTTATCCCGGCACGCAAAGCGTCAACCTCGGGCGGCCGATCAATGCCGATGTAGAAATGCGCCTGCGCATGGATGCCGATATCCAGCGGGTGGAATCGTTCCGCTGGGTGGATGCCGATTGGCGCGGTGCACGCGATACCGGTGGCGTGTCGGTCTACGTCTGCGGCATTGATGCCGGGCCCCAGGGCCTGATGTTTGAACGGACCTTGCCACCCCTGCTGCGTGCCCGCCTGGATGAGCCCGGCGCCGTGATCGTGGACCGCGCCGACCTGGACAGCCTGGGCGTCAAGCTGGGGGATAGCGCAATCATCAACGGCCAGCGCGTGCATGTGGTCGGCGTCACCAGCGGCCTGCGTGCGCTGGGCGGGGTCAACGTGCTGGCATCGCTCGCCACGGCGCAACAATTCGACGCCACCGCCACGGCGGACCGCATGACGTACCTGGTCGCCAAAGTGCGCGACCCGAGCCAGGCCGAAAGCGTTGCCGCGCGCCTGGGCGGCGGTGCCGGGTTCGGCAACTACGCAGTCTGGACCGCCCAGCAGTTCGCCCAGCGCTCGCAGATGTACTGGATGTTCGACACGGGCGCCGGTGCAGGCGTGTTGTTTCTGGCAGGCATCGTCTTTCTGGTCGGCGCCGTGATCACCAGCCAGACACTGGTGGCCGCCATTGTCGGTTCGATCCGCGAGTACGCAACCCTGAATGCCCTTGGCGTGGGGGTCAATGCCCTGCGCAAAGTGGTGATGGAACAGGCGTTCTGGGTCGGGGCGCTGGGGCTGCTCGGCAGTTCGGTGCTGGCGGGGCTGTTCTTTGTCATGGCGGCGCACTACAACGTGCCGTTGCAACTTTCGCCCGGCGCGGCTCTGGCGTGCGTGCTGCTGAGCATGATCCTGGCACTGGTGTCGGGCCTCGCGGCCATTCGCACCTTACGCCACGCCGACCCGGCAAGCCTTCTGAGATAACTGCCCATGAGCCTCTCGACATCGGCAACCGCCATCACACTTCAAGCCCGTGGTATCAGCAAGTCGTTTACCTCGGGCCGGATCGTGACGCCTGTGCTGCACGACATTTCCCTGGCGATACGGCCGGGGGAACTGACCCTGATCTCAGGCCCGTCCGGTTGCGGCAAAAGTACGCTGCTGGCGATCCTCAGTGGTTTGCAACGCCCCGACCAGGGCAGCGCCACCGCATTGGGGCAAGACCTGGCAAGCCTGGACAACCAGGCACTCGAGCGTTTTCGCCTCAAGCACACCGGCTTTGTGTTCCAGGGTTTCAACCTGTTCCCGGCCCTGACCGCACTGCAACAGGTCGAACTGCCGTTGAGCTACCTGGGCCTGCCTCACAAAGAAGTACGCCAGCGCGCCATCGCGGCCCTGGAAGAAGTCGGGCTCGGTGCGCGCATGAAGCTGCGCCCGGCCGAATTGTCCGGTGGCGAAAAGCAACGTGTCGCCATCGCCCGTGCCGTGGCCAAAGAGCCCGAACTGCTGTTCGCCGACGAACCGACCAGCGCGCTCGACGCCGCCAACGGCCATATCGTGATCGACATTTTGCACAGGATCGCACGCACACACGGGACCACGGTGCTGTGTGTCAGCCACGACCCGCGCCTGATCAGCAGTTCCGACCGGGTGCTGAGCATTGAAGACGGCCGCATTCTGAACGATCACTCCCAACCCTTCCCACCCGCCAAGCTGGCCGGTGCCCAGGAACATTTTGTATGAACTCGCGTTCGCTTCGCCCATGGCTGGTTCTGAGTAGCGCACTGTTGTTGCTCGCGGGTTGCTCCCGTGAAGATCAACCGGCAAACCCAGCCGCATCGGCCCCCAGCTACCTGGCGGTCGCCCGTGGCCGCATTGACGTGGAAGGCGGCCTGCTCAAGCTCGGCTTCACTTCCGACGCGGTGGTTAATGAGATCAAGGTAAAAGAAGGCGAGCAGGTCAAAAAAGGCCAACTGCTCGCCACCCTGGACAGCGAGCTGCAACAACTGGCGGTGGGTGCTGCACTGACCGGGCAACAACAGGTGCAGGTACAAGCCAAACAACTGGCCAGGCAGCTCAAGTTCGCCGAACAGAAGGCCAAGCGCCTGACATTGGCCGCCGGAGCAGGCGCCGGCGACCAGCAAAGTGCCGATGAGGCCCACGAGGCGGTCGAGCGGCTGCGTGACGAGAGCGAAACCAATAAGGTGCAAGCCGACATCGCGACGAGAAAGCTCAATGCAGCACGCTACGAACTGACCCGGCGCAGCCTTCGCGCGCCCATCGATGCCGAAGTGGTCCGTCGCCTGATCCAGCCCGGCGCGGCGGTCTCCGCGCAGTCCGGTGCGGCCTTCGTATTGTTGCCGAACCAGCCGCGTATCGTACGTGCCGAGCTGAATGAGTCATTTGCCGGCGTGGTCACCCCCGGCATGCAGGCCGAAGTGACGGATGACAGCGGCACTGGCTCGGCACCGCTGTCTGCCCATGTAGTGCGCATCAGTGCGGTGCTGGGCAACAGCACCCTTGAAGACGACGCCCAGGTGCGGGCCAACATGCGTACGGTCGAATGTATCCTGGCGTTCGACCAGCCCCCGCCGGCGTCACTGCGGGTCGGTCAACGCATGCTGGTGCGGTTCGGCCCGTAGGCATTTGCCTGGGCAGGCCGTGCAACGCGGCCTGCTCAACGGGTCGTCGGGTTGACGATCACCGTGCAGGTGATGCCTGCCGCCAGCAGCACGCCTTCGGGCACCTCATCGATATGAATGCGCACCGGCACCCGCTGGGCCAATCGCACCCAGTTGAAGGTCGGGTTCACATCCGCCACCAGCTCACGGCTTTCAGGATTGTCACGATCGTAGATGCCACGTGAGATGCTTTCCACGTGCCCCTTGAGGGTCTCGCCGCTCATCAGTTGCATATCGGCTGGGTCGCCGACGTTGACGTGGGGCAACTTTGTTTCCTCGAAGAAGCCATAGACCCAGAACGAGTTCATATCCACCACGGCCATCTTGGCTTCGCCGATGCGCGCATAGTCGCCCCGATGCACATTGAGGTTGGTCACATAACCGTCGACGGCCGCGACCACTTGAGTGCGCTTCAAGTTGAGTTCGGCGGCTTCCAGTTGCGCCAGCGCGTGCTGGTAATCGGCCAATGCCGAGTCGGCAATGTTGCTGGCGTCGTCACGGTTTTCCCTGGAGATCACCAGGGCGTCGAGGTCGGCACGGCGGTGGGCATTGACCTTGCGCATTTCCCAGGTGGCTTTGCGCGAGGCCACCAGCGCTTGCGCCTGTTTGACCGCGATGCGGTAGTGTTCGGGGTCAATCTGCATCAGCAGATCGCCCTTTTTCACCAACTGGTTGTCACGCACCGGCACGTCCACCACTTCGCCGGTCACGTCGGCGGCGACGTTGATGATATCGGCGCGCACACGGCCGTCGCGGGTCCACGGGGTTTGCATGTAGTGCACCCACAGCGTGCGGCCAATCCAGATGGCCAGGGCCAGCACCAGCAAGGTCGCAAGCAGACTGAAAAACTTTTTCATCGGGGCATTCTCAACGGTAGACGGTCAGCGCCAGGGCGCCGAACAGGCAAACGAACAGGCTCAGGCGCAACAACGCCGGGTGCCAGAAAAAACGGTACAGGTCGAACCCGGCCAGGAAGCGGTCCACGCCCCAGGCCAGCCCCGCCGCGATCAGGAACATCAGGGTCATGGTCGGCATGTAGAGGCCGTGGAACGCGATTTCACGGGGCATGCGTGACTCCTTGCGTGGCGCCCTTGAGGGCCGCCAGTGGTGATTGCGGGTCCAGCAGCGAGGTGCGGATAAAATGCAGATAGCTTTTCACCCGGCGCAGGGCCGAAGTGTCGAAGTGCGGGGCGAAAGGTTCGTCGGTGGCCTGCACGCGGCTGATGGCGTGGTCGACTGCGATCAGGCCGCGCTCCAGGTTGCTCGCGCTGGGTTGCAGGAACAGTCGCACCAGTGAGCGGCCCATCACGCGGATCGCCTGGCGCCACGGCTGGGATTCGGCATACGCCGGGTGCACCGGCAGGATCGCCTGTTCCTTGCGCAACTCGATGATCGCGTGGCCGACTTCCAGCACCACGAACATCCAGCGCAGCAGGTCGCGCTGCACCTGCGGCTGGCCGACCGCCAGGCCGTAGGCCTGGTGCAGCAGGTCGCGGGTGCGGCTTTCGAAGCTCGACGCCAGGCCCTTGAGCTTGCCGCTGATCGCATACACCACCTGTTCACGCAGGTCCTGCTCCAGGCGACGCCACAACCAGCGGCTGTTGGGCGGCAGAATGATCGCCCCCGCCGCCGCGCACACCAGCATGCCGATGACCATCGCGATGTAGTCGTTGATGAAGCTGTAGGGGTTGTAGATCGTGAGGTTGTCCGGCACCGAGCCGGTGCTGAAAAAGATCAGCAGGCCCACACCTACGCCGGCGTATTGCGGGCGTGAAGCGAGAAACGCACCGCAGATGATGACGGGGGCGAGCATCACGCACAGCAGCGGGAAACCGTCGATCCACGGGAACACAAAAAACATTTCGACGAAGCCCACCAGCGCACCGATCAAGGTGCCGCAGGCCATCTGGAACGCCATGCGCTTGGGGTTGGGCGTCGCCGCAGACAGCCCGACCGTGGCGGCGGCGATCAAGGTCATGGTTGCGCCGCTTGGCCAGGCGGTGGCCACCCAGTAACTGCCGAGTACGATCAGGATGAACGACGCGCGGATCCCGGAAGCGGCGCAGGCCAGCCAGTTGGTCTTTGGCGTATAGGGCTCGTCCCAGTCTTCCCGTGCGTGGCTGTGGTCGGCCAGGGAAGCGTGGGTCAGCGCGTAGTTGTGCAAGTCATCGACAAAGCGGTAAAGCAACTCGTAGGCGGTGTGGAAATCCAGTTGCTCAGCCTCGGTGGGCTCGCCCTCCTGGAAGGCCGCACGCAGGCTGCGCACCGTGGCCGGCAGGCCGTCCTTGTAGGCGCTCAGTTGGTTGGCCAGCCGTGCGGCGTCAGGGCTGGTGAGGGCACGGCCAGAAAAACCGTCGAGCACTTCGGCCAGGTCTTGCAAACCGGGCTTGATCGCCGCGACGACATGGTCAGCCTCATCGGTGCGCAGCCGCGCCAGCAATTGGTGCAAGGCGTTAAAGCGCGTGGTGATGCTCATGAACTCGCTGTTGAGGCGGCTGAGGCGACCATTGCGCCGCCGCATATGCGGGTCTTCGAACACGGTGACGCTGCGCAGCCCTTCCAGGCCCACGGCTTCGGCGATAAAACGCACGTTGCTGGCCTCGAAGCCTTCGCGCTGGCTGCGCCCACGCAGGCCATCGGTCACGAACAAGGCAAACACGCCGAAGCGTTGGTACAGGGCATTGCGCATTGCCGCGCTGGAGGTCTGCGGCAGGAACGCCGCGCTGACCAGCGTGGAACACAGGATTCCCAGGGAGATTTCCAGTACGCGCCATACCGCCGCCATGAACGCGCCATCCGGGTGGGCCAGGGCCGGCAAGCCGACCATCGCCGCCGTGTAGCCCGCCAACACGAACCCATAGGCGCGAAAGTTGCGGTTACGCGTCGCACCGGCAGTACACAGGCCGACCCAGATCGCCAGGGCGCCGAGGAACAGTTCGGTGTTCTGCGCAAACAGGGCGATCAGCAAGACCATCACCGCCGAGCCCGCCAGGGTGCCGAGGAAACGGTAGAAGCTCTTGGCGAACACCTGCCCGCTTTGCGGCTGCATCACGATGAAAACCGTGATCATTGCCGTGCGCGGTTGCGGCAGTTCCAGGCGCATGGCCAGCCACAAGGTGAGGAACGCAGCGATCAGCACCTTGAAGATGTAGACCCAGGTCACGCCGTCGCTGCGCGCCCAGTCGAAGAAACCACGGCGCCACTCAAGGGAGTGCAGCCAGCGCAGCGGTGCAGGCAAAGGAGTCATCACAGGCTACTCAGTGGTCAAACACGGCGAGCGCCGCCGGGGTCTTGCTCGGAAGGGTCTTGGCCGGTTGCGGCACATCGCTGCCGGCCCCGAGGCCGCCACCCAGGGCGGTCACCAGTTCGGCGTGAGCGCTCAAGCGTGCGGCCTGCACCTGTTGCTCGATCTGTTGCTGGCGGAACAGCAAGGTCTGGGCATTCAACACGTTGAGGTAATCCGTGAGGCCGCGCTGGTAGGCGATCATCGCAATGTCATAGGTTTTCCGGGCCGACGCCACCGACTGCGCGGCGAAGGCCGCCTGCTTGTTCATGGACTCGCGGCGGATCAACTGGTCGCTGATGCCTTTGAGCGCGTTGACCAGCGTCTGGTTGTACTTGGCCACGGCGATGTCATAACCGGCACTCGCCTCACCCAATTGCCCGCGCAGGCGGCCACCGTCGAAAATCGGCAAGGTGATCGCCGGGCCGACGGTGTAGTTGAATTTCTGCCCACTGAGGAAGCCCAGCGCGGTGCCACCGGTGGCCATGTAGCCGAGGCTGCCGACCAGATCCACGTTGGGGTAGAAACCGGCATGGGCGACATCGATACCCCGGGCCTGGGCAGCGACCTGCCAGCGGCTGGCGACCACGTCGGGGCGCTGGCCGAGCAACTGCGCGGGCAGGCTGGACGGCAGTTTCAACGGGGCGGTGAGGGATAGCGTCGGGCGCTGCAAGGTCGCGCCCTCCCCCGGGCCTTTGCCGGCCAACGCCGCCAACTGGTTACGGCTCAGGGCGATTTCTTCGTCCAGGGCGTCCAGTTGGCGATGGGTTTCCGGCAATGGGGTTTCGGTTTGGCTGACGTCGAAGTGGGTGCCGATCCCCGCGTTCAGGCGCTTGTTGGCAAGCTCCAGGATCTGCTCTTGCTGGGCCAGGGTGGCGGCGACGATATCGCGGCTGGCGTAATGCAGCGACAGCTGGATATAGGCGCGCACCACGTTGTTCTGCAATTCGAGCTGGGCCTGGCGCGCCTCGGCGGCGCTCATGTGGGCCAGGTCGACAGCGCGTTCCGTGGTATTGCTTTCACGGCCCCACAGGTCGAGCGCATAACTCAGGCCGAGCGTGGAACTGTTGTCCCAGGTATTCGCGCCACTCAACTCGCCAGGGCCGTAGAACTGGTCCTTGGGCCAGTTGTGGCGCTTGAGAGCGGTGTCGCTGTTGACCTGCAACGACTCGGCCGACTCGGCCACCCCGGCCATGGCCCGCGCCTCACGCACCCGCGCGGCGGCCATGGCCATGCTCGGGCTGTTTTGCGTGGCACGTTCAACCCAGCGGTTCAGTTGCGGGTCGTTGTAGGCTTGCCACCACTGGGCGGTGGGCCAGTGGGCGTCCTGGACGGCGTTCTGGATGGCTTCGTCGGTGGCCAGGGTATTGGCGTTGAGGACCTGGCCTTGTGGGGCAATGCCTCCGGTTCCGATGCAGCCGCTGATTGCTAACGATAAAGCCCAAACACTGAGAGTCTTCAGCTCTCTGCTGATGCGGCACGGCACGGCAAGCGAATTCCTGAGGTGGTAATGCGGGGAAGGTGGCGCAATTCTAGGCGGCGGCATGCAGGACGATAAGCTGGTATTCCTGTGAATCTTTGTTACCGTTCAGGCGATAATCCATTGGTAGGGATCACTGGTCGGCGTAACTTTCTGTCACAATTTGTCATCTCCCCTGAGAACACTCCATGGACACTTTGCAAAACATGCGCGCGTTCAGTTGCGTCGCCGAAGCCGGCAGCTTTACCGCCGCCGCCGCGCAGCTGGATACCACCACGGCCAACGTGTCGCGCGCGGTCTCCAACCTCGAGGCCCATCTGCAAACCCGCTTGTTGAACCGCACCACCCGCCGCATCGCGCTGACCGAAGCCGGCAAACGCTATTTGCTGCGTTGCGAGCAGATCCTCGCCTATGTCGAGGAAGCCGAGGCCGAGGCCAGTGATGCGCATGCGCGCCCCGCCGGACAACTGAAAGTGCACACCATGACCGGCATCGGCCAGCATTTCGTGATCGACGCGATTGCCCGCTACCGGCGTACCCACCCCGACGTGACCTTCGACCTGACCCTGGCCAACCGCGTGCCGGACCTGCTCGATGAGGGTTACGACGTATCGATCGTGCTGGCCAGCGAGCTGCCGGATTCGGGTTTTGTATCCCAACGCCTGGGCATCACCTACAGCATTGCGTGTGCCTCACCGGACTACGTCAAGGCCAAGGGTTGCGCGCAGCGCCCACAGGACTTGCTCAACCATGCCTGCCTGCGCCTGGTCAGCCCGGTGATCCAACTGGATAAATGGACCTTCAATGGCCCTGAAGGCCAGGAAAGCGTGGCGATCAACACCTCGCCGTTCCTGGTGAATTCGGCCGATGCGATGAAAACCGCCATCACCAGCGGCATGGGCGTCGGCCTGCTGCCGGTGTACGCCGCCATCGAAGGCCTGCGCAACGGCACATTGGTCCGGGTCATGCCGACCTACCGCTCGCAAGAGCTGAACCTGTACGCCATCTACCCGTCGCGCCAATACCTGGATGCGAAGATCAAGACCTGGGTGGAATACCTGCGCGGGTCGTTGCCGGAGATCCTGGCGGCGCACCAGGCGGAGCTGGCCGCGTATGAGCTGAGCAGCGGCGTTCGCCTCGCGACTTTGTAGTGAGCGGGCTTGCCCCGCGCTGGGCGGCAAAGCCGCCCCAACAAAGACGCCGCGGTATTTCAGGAGGACCGAGGTGCCTGGGTTTGGGGCGGCTGCGCCGCCCAGCGCGGGGCAAGCCCGCTCACTACAATGGTGTTGCGTTGGGGGGATAAATGTTAGCGTGCTTGGCATTCTTCCGTAGTCGATGAGCCCGCCTGCAATGAAAAAGACTGTCCTTGCCTTCAGCCGTATCACCCCGCCCATGATCGAACGCCTGCAACAGGAGTTCGAGGTGATCGTGCCCGACCCCAAGCGCGGCGACATCAACACTCAATTCAATGACGCCCTGCCCCATGCCCACGGCCTGATTGGCGTGGGCCGCAAACTGGGCCGTGCGCAACTCGAAGCGGCGAGCAAGCTGGAAGTGGTATCCAGTGTCTCGGTGGGTTACGACAACTATGACCTGCCCTACTTCAACGAGCGCGGGATCATGCTCACCAATACCCCCGATGTACTCACCGAAAGCACCGCCGACCTGGCCTTCGCCCTGCTGATGAGCAGCGCGCGCCGCGTGGCCGAGCTGGACGCCTGGACCAAGGCCGGCCAGTGGAAAGCCAGCGTCGGCGCACCGTTGTTCGGCTGCGATGTGCACGGCAAGACCCTCGGTATCGTGGGCATGGGTAATATTGGCGCAGCGGTGGCCCGACGGGGTCGCCTGGGTTTCAATATGCCGATCCTGTACAGCGGCAATAGTCGCAAGACGGCGCTGGAGCAGGAGCTGGGCGCGCAGTTCCGTAGCCTGGACCAATTGCTGGCCGAAGCCGACTTCGTGTGCCTGGTGGTGCCGTTGAGCGAAAAGACCCGCCACCTGATCAGCACCCGCGAGCTGGGACTGATGAAGTCCAGCGCGATCCTGATCAATATTTCCCGTGGGCCTGTCGTCGACGAACCGGCGTTGATCGAAGCCCTGCAAAACCAGCAAATTCGCGGTGCCGGTCTGGATGTGTATGAACAGGAGCCATTGGCCGAGTCGCCGTTGTTTCAACTGAGCAATGCCGTGACGCTGCCGCACATCGGCTCGGCGACCCATGAAACCCGCGAAGCCATGGCCAACCGTGCTTTGGATAACCTGCGCAGCGCCTTGCTGGGGCAGCGTCCGCAGGATTTGGTGAACCCACAAGTGTGGAAGGGCTGATACAGATCCAAGGTGGGGGGAGACGGCCCGCAACAAAATCCGGTTAAAGCCTGGCTCCCCCAAGTCGATAACCTGCTACAGATCACAGTCCCTGATCCACAGAAGGTTTTTATGTCCACCACCAAAGCCCGCGCAGACTCACTCTCGCTTCTGCTCTTTACCTTGCGCAGCGGCAAGCTGATGGCGATCAACCTGCTGAAAGTCAGTGAAATCATCCCCTGCCCGCCGTTGACCCGGCTGCCGGAGTCGCACCCCCACGTCAAAGGCATCGCCACCTTGCGCGGCGCTTCGCTGTCGGTGATCGACCTGAGCCGCGCCCTGGGGGAAATGCCCCTGCAAGACCCCGACGGCGGCTGCCTGATCGTCACCGATGTCAGCCGCTCCAAGCAGGGCTTGCACGTGCAGGCGGTGAGCAAGATCGTGCACTGCCTGACCACCGATATCCGCCCACCGCCCTATGGCTCCGGTGGCAACCGTGCCTTTATCACCGGGGTTACCCAAGTGGAAGGCGGGTTGGTGCAAGTGCTGGATATCGAGAAAGTCATCCATGGCATCGCCCCGGCCCCGATTGAAGCGGCGCCGACCGACCTGACCATGGAAGAAGCCGAAGTTCTCGGCCATGCCCGCATCCTGGTGGTGGATGACAGCCAGGTCGCCTTGCAACAGTCGGTACATACCCTGCGCAACCTCGGCTTGACCTGCCACACCGCTCGCAGCGCCAAGGAAGCGATTGATGTGCTGCTGGAGCTGCAAGGCACTGACGCGCAGATCAACGTGCTGGTGTCGGACATCGAGATGTCTGAAATGGACGGTTACGCCCTCACCCGCACCTTGCGCGAAACTCCGGACTTCCAGGACCTTTATGTGCTGCTGCACACCTCGCTGGACAGCGCGATGAACAGCGAGAAAGCGCGCTTGGCCGGGGCCAACGCGGTGCTGACCAAGTTCTCCTCGCCAGACCTGACCAAATGCCTGGTGGTCGCCGCCCAGAGCGTGGCGCAAAAAGGTCTGTGAGGCATGCGGGAATACTTCCAGCTGCTGCGCCGTGACCTGACGGGTAGCCTGCCCGCGCCACAGTGGCCGGCGGGTATTGAGCTGGATCATTACCGCGCCGAACTGGCCCCAGCCATCCATTCAGTCTTGCGCCTGACCCAGGACCAGGGTGGCGGTCGCGTGGCCAGCCTGGAGCAATGGCAACATCAATTCATCACGGATGCCGAGTTCGACCCGACGCTGTGCCTGGTGGCCAGTAACGCTGACGGCGTGCTCGGCGTGGCTCAATGCTGGACCAGCGCCTTTATCAAGAACCTCTCGATTCACCCCTGCGCCCAAGGTCAGGGGCTGGGGCGTGCGTTGTTGCTGCAGGCCTTTGCAATGTTCAAGCAGCGCGGCGAATCCTACGTGGACCTCAAGGTGCTGGAGAGCAACGTACGCGCGCGGCAGCTCTATGAAAGCGCAGGTATGAGATTTGTCCTACGCGATGTAGTGACAGAGGACTGACAGGCACTGGCGTGTAACTTGCTTCAAGAGAGCCCGAATGGTGGATAGAGGTAAAAACCCGTCACCGTTCCTGCGTGCCCTCTGACCTTGCCTGGTGACAGAACTTGCCCATGAACACTCATTTTTCCTGCGTAGGTTGCGGCAAGTGCTGCACCGACCACCACGTCCCCCTGACCCTCGACGAAGCCCGGCAATGGGCGGCGGATGGCGGTAATGTGATCGTTCTTGTAGAAGGTTTCCTGGCCAGCGGACTGGGGGTGCCGCAGCAGCAGCGCGAACACGCCGAGCGCCGTTCGGTAAAAGTGCCCAGCGGCAATACCGAGGCATTAGTGGCAATCACCTTTGCCGCCTACAACGCCGGGCGCTGCCGGAATCTTGACGAAGACAACCGCTGCGGCATCTACGAGCGGCGCCCGCTGGTATGTCGGATCTACCCGATGGAAATCAACCCGCATATTCCGCTGAACCCGGCGGCCAAGGATTGTCCACCGGAATCCTGGGAACAAGGGCCGGCCCTGATCGTCGGGGGTGAGCTGACGGACCCTGCGTTGGCGGAGCTGATTCGTCGCTCACGCCAGGCTGACCGTGATGACGTACAGACCAAAGAGGCGGTGTGCGCCTTACTCGGCATCCGCACCACCGCGCTGAAGGGTGACGGCTTTACGGCCTACTTACCGGACATGCACGCCTTTACCCAGGCAATCGAGTTGGCGGTTGATCAGCCGTATGCGGCCCATGAGTGGGTGTTTCATGTGTCCGGGATGGATATCGCCGAACAGGTGCTGGACGCCGGGGCACAAATCGTTACCGAAGTGCCTGCCAACTATGCATTCATCTCCTTGCGCGCCGCCTGACCCTGGGGAAACGGGCGATCATGGACAGGCATGCAGCCCGTTAACAGGGTAAGAGTGCAGGATGCGTCGGTACTCGCCGTTCTGCATCAGTTGTTCGAGCGCACGATTGAGTTCGCTGCGTAACGCCGTATCGGGCTTACGCACCGCAATCGCCACGCTGTTACCCAACAGTTGCGACGAGACGACGGGGCCGAGGAAGTCGAAGCCCAGGCCGTCGGGTGTGTCGAGCAGCGCTTCACGGATTTCGACGGTACCTTGCAGCGTCGCATCGATGTCACCCGCGACCAGGCTGCGAACCAGCTGGTCATTGAGCCAGAAACTCTTGATGGTCACCCCTGCCGGCGCCCACTGCGACAGGGCAAAGGCTTCACGGTTACTTTTCACCAGGACGCCGACACGCTTGCCCTTGAGCGACCGCCGATCCGGAGTCAGACCCGATGATCTACGGGCCACCAGGCGGGTGGTGATCGGGTAGAGATCATCCGTGAAGTTCACCCACTGGCGCCGGGCCGATGTCGGCGCCATGCCCATGATCGCATCGAATTGCCGGGCTTCAAGGGCTGGGAAGTTTTCCACAACCACCTGGTCGACCCAGGTACAACGCACATTGAGCTGCACGCACAGGGCGTTGCCCAATTCGATATTCAGCCCCACCAGTTGGCCTTGCTGATTGCGGCTTTGAAACGGGGGAAAATGCGCGGCGACGGCAAAACGGATTTCGTGTCTGGGTGGATCACTGGCAGTGGCAGTGCTGAACATGACGAGCAGCAGTAATACGGCAAACGCAACACAGAGCTGTTTCAGCATCAGGGGGATATCCTTTCCGGAAAAGCCAGCCTCATCTCACCTTCGCTCCGGCAAAAACAACCGGAGCGAAGCGGATACCGTGCAAGCTTTCAAGAAAGGTCCGCGGGCCGACAATACGAAATTTCAGCTATTGCCGTAGGCAATGATCGGTATTGCCCGCGAATTTTTACTCTTAACGTTTACCCATGGAACGGCGAGTACCGGGTGGCGCCATACCTGGCGTCTTGGTATGACCGTTCTTGACACCGCCCTTGTACCAAGGCTGGCCGGCATTCTTGGCCCCGGCCAGTTCACCCGGCTTGAAAGGGAACTTGAAAGCCGGGATCTCGGCTTTTTCAACGCCGTCGGCATTGGCCGTATCAACGAGGTCGGTCGCTTCAACAGCGGGTTGGGTCGGGGAAGTCATGAAAGCTCCGGAGCGGGCGAAAAATGGAGAGGGACCGGCTTGCAGGCCACACTGGCGCGCAGTATACCTGCGGCCCTCGTATCTTTATCTATTGTCGTACGAATGGTCGGACCTTAACTGACAGCGCCGTCAGACAGCGGTCACTTTGCTGACCGGGTCGGCGAGCTATAAAGGTTCATTCATTCTTACGATCCTTTGCCCTGGCGCCTCACCTATGCAAATAAAACGAAATACGGCCCTGCTGGTGGGCGTCCTTTTGGTGCTGGCGGTTGCAGCCTGGGCATTGACCCGCCCCGCCAAGACCAAACTGGCTGCACCGGCTGCCATTCCGGTGCGTGTGGTGAGCGTTGCACAACAGGATGTCCCGCGTTTCGTCAGTGGTATCGGTTCGGTGCTGTCGCTGCACAGTGTGGTGATTCGCCCGCAAATCGACGGCATCCTGACCAGACTGCTGGTCAAGGAAGGCCAGTGGGTCAAGGCCGGCGACCTGCTGGCAACCCTCGACGACCGCTCGATCCGCGCCAGCCTCGACCAGGCCAGGGCACAGTTGGGAGAAAGCCAGGCCCAGTTGCAGGTGGCGTTGGTCAACCTCAAGCGCTACAAGGCGTTGAGCGTTGACGACGGCGTATCCAAGCAGACCTACGACCAGCAACAAGCCTTGGTCAATCAGCTCAAGGCCACGGTCCAGGGGAACCAGGCCGCTATCGACTCGGCTCAGGTGCAACTTTCCTATACGCAGATACGCTCGCCAGTCAGCGGCCGCGTCGGTATTCGCACCGTGGATGAGGGTAACTTCCTGCGTATGAGTGATACCCAGGGTCTGTTCTCCGTCACGCAGATCGACCCGATTGCCGTCGAATTTTCCCTGCCACAGCAAATGCTGTCGACCCTGCAAGGCTTGATCGCCGCGCCGACCCAGGCCAACGTCGATGTCTACATGGGCGCCGACACCGACGGCCAGACCGGCGACCTGCTCGCCGAAGGCCATTTGAGCCTGATCGACAACCAGATCAACTCCACCACCGGCACCCTGCGCGCCAAAGCCGAGTTCAACAACGCCGCCCAGCGCCTGTGGCCGGGGCAACTGGTGACCCTCAAGATCCAGACCGCCATGGACAAAAACGCCTTGGTGGTACCGCCGACCG
This sequence comes from Pseudomonas sp. Q1, assembly GCF_009935975.1. Taxonomy (NCBI): domain Bacteria; kingdom Pseudomonadati; phylum Pseudomonadota; class Gammaproteobacteria; order Pseudomonadales; family Pseudomonadaceae; genus Pseudomonas; species Pseudomonas sp. Q1. Next base: position 185,394 of record NZ_QODI01000003.1, read on the forward strand.
TGGTGCAACGCGGCCTGGACTCGCACTTCGTGTACCGGGTCAGCGGTGACAAGGTTGAAGTGGTGCCGGTGCAAGTGGTCTACCAGAACAGCGACCTCAACATCATCCAGGGGGTACAGGCCGGGGACGTGCTGGTCAGCGATGGTCAGTCGCGGCTCAAGGCCGGGGCGCGGGTGGAGGTGCTCAAGGAACCGCCCCAAGTGATCCAGACCGTTGCCCCTCAGGTGCAACCATGAGCGGCAGCCGTTCGCCTTCCGCGTGGTGCGTCGACCATCCGGTTGCCACCCTGCTGCTGACCTTCGCCCTGGTGCTATTGGGGCTGATTGCCTTCCCACGCCTGGCCATCGCGCCACTGCCGGAAGCGGAGTTTCCGACGATCCAGGTCACCGCTACCCTGCCCGGAGCCAGCCCGGACACCATGGCCTCGTCGGTCGCAACGCCCTTGGAAGTGCAATTCAGCGCCATTCCCGGCGTGACCCAGATGACCTCCAGCAGCGCCTTGGGATCAAGCCTGCTGACCCTGCAATTCACCCTGAATAAAAGCATCGACACCGCGGCACAGGAAGTCCAGGCGGCGATCAACACCGCGTCCGGCAAACTGCCCAGGGACATGCCTAGCCTGCCGACCTGGAAAAAGGTCAACCCGGCAGACAGCCCGGTACTGATCCTCAGCGTCAGCGCCGACAGCATGCCCAGCACCGAATTGAGCGACTACGTGGAAACCCTGCTGGCTCGCCAGATCAGCCAGATCGACGGCGTCGGCCAGATCAACATCACCGGCCAGCAGCGCCCGGCGATTCGCGTGCAGGCCTCGCCGGACAAACTCGCGGCCATCGGCCTGACCCTCGCGGACGTGCGCCTGGCCATCCAGCAGTCGAGCCTGAACCTGGCCAAAGGCGCGATCTACGGGGAGAACAGCGTGTCGACACTGTCGACCAACGACCAGCTGTTTCACCCGGACGAATACGGCCAACTGATCGTTTCCTACAAGAACGGTGCACCGGTTCAACTGCGTGACATCGCCAAAGTCATCAACGGTTCGGAAAACGCCTACGTGCAGGCCTGGTCAGGCGATACGCCCGGCGTCAACCTGGTGATTTCACGCCAGCCGGGCGCCAACATCGTCGAGACCGTGGACCGTATCCAGGCCGAACTGCCGCGCCTGGAAGGCATGTTGCCGGCCTCGGTCAACGTCAGTGTGTTGAGCGACCGCACCAAGACGATCCGCGCATCCCTGCATGAAGTGGAAGTGACACTGTTGATCGCCATCCTGCTGGTGGTGGCGGTGATGGCGCTGTTTCTGCGCCAGTTGTCAGCTACGCTGATTGTGTCCAGCGTGCTCGGCGTGTCGCTGGTCGCCAGTTTCGCGCTGATGTATGTGCTGGGCTTCAGCCTCAACAACCTCACCCTGGTGGCGATCGTGATCGCGGTCGGTTTCGTCGTGGACGACGCTATCGTGGTGGTGGAGAACATCCACCGCCATCTAGAAGCGGGTCTCGATAAACGTGAAGCGGCGATCAAGGGTTCCGGCGAGATTGGCTTTACCGTCGTGTCCATCAGCTTCTCGCTGGTGGCGGCGTTTATCCCGCTGCTGTTCATGGGCGGCGTGGTCGGACGGCTGTTCAAAGAGTTTGCGCTGACGGCCACCTCGACCATTCTGATTTCGGTGGTGGTTTCGCTGACACTGGCGCCCACCCTGGCCGCGCTGTTCATGCGTGCGCCGCCCCACCACGCCTCCGATAAACCCGGCTTCAGCGAACGCCTGCTGGCCGGCTATGCGCGCAACCTGCGCCGCGCGCTGGCCCATCAACGCAGCATGGCGGCGATCTTCCTGGTGACCCTGGCCCTGGCCGTGGTCGGTTATGTGTTTATCCCCAAGGGCTTCTTCCCGGTGCAGGACACCGGTTTTGTACTGGGGACCAGCGAAGCCGCAGCGGACGTGTCTTACCCGGACATGGTCGCCAAACACAAGGCCCTGGCCGAGATCATCAAGGCAGACCCCGCCGTGGAAGCGTTTTCCCATTCGGTAGGCGTGACCGGCAGCAACCAGACCATCGCCAACGGTCGCTTCTGGATCGCCTTGAAAGACCGCGGTGATCGCGATGTGTCCGCCAGCCAGTTCATCGATCGCCTGCGCCCCCAGTTGGCGAAAGTGCCGGGCATCGTGCTGTACCTGCGCGCCGGCCAGGACATCAACCTCAGCTCCGGCCCCAGCCGTGCCCAGTATCAATATGTGCTCAAGAGCAACGACGGCCCGACGCTCAACACCTGGACCCAGCGCCTCACCGAAAAACTGCGCGCCAACCCGGCCTTTCGCGACCTGTCCAACGACCTGCAACTAGGTGGCAGCATCACCCACATCAGCATCGACCGCCAGGCCGCCGCACGCTTCGGCCTGACCGCCACCGATGTCGACCAGGCACTGTACGACGCCTTCGGCCAGCGCCAGATCAACGAATTCCAGACCGAGATCAATCAATACCAGGTGGTACTGGAACTGGACAGCCAGCAGCGCGGCAAGGCCGAAAGCCTGAATTACTTTTACCTGCGCTCGCCGCTGACCAACGAGATGGTGCCACTGTCGGCCCTGGCCAAGGTCGACCCGCCCAGCGTCGGGCCGTTGTCCATCAGCCATGACGGCATGTTCCCGGCCGCCAACCTGTCGTTCAACCTGGCGCCCGGCGTCGCACTGGGGGATGCGGTGATCATGCTCAACCAGGCCAAGAACGAAATCGGCATGCCGGCAACCTTGATCGGTACCTTCCAGGGCGCGGCCCAGGCGTTCCAGAGTTCGCTGGCCAGCCAACCCTGGCTGATCCTCGCGGCGCTGGTGGCGGTCTACATTATCCTGGGGGTGCTGTATGAGAGCTTCGTGCACCCGTTGACGATCATCTCCACCTTGCCCTCGGCGGGCCTGGGCGCGCTGATCATGCTGTGGCTGCTGGGCCAGGACTTTTCGATCATGGCGTTGATCGGCCTGGTGTTGCTGATCGGTATCGTCAAGAAAAACGGCATCCTGATGATCGACTTCGCCCTGGAAGCCCAACGCGTGCGCGGGCTGGCACCGCAAGAAGCGATTTATGAAGCGTGCGTCACGCGGTTTCGGCCGATCATCATGACGACCCTGGCCGCATTGCTCGGCGCGGTGCCGTTGATGCTGGGTTCCGGCCCGGGTGCGGAGCTGCGCCAACCGCTGGGCATTGCCGTGGTGGGTGGCCTGCTGGTGAGCCAGGCGCTGACGCTGTTCACCACGCCGGTCATATACTTGTACCTTGAGAAGATCTTCCACCGGCCCAAGCCAGCGCTTGAGCTGGCGACCCCACATTGAGGCTGAGGCCCGTCCTGGAGCAAACGGCTCATGCGCGTTCTGATTGTTGAAGATGAAGAGAAAACCGCGGACTACCTGCACCGTGGCTTGACCGAGCAAGGCTACACCGTCGATGTGGCACGCGAAGGTGTCGAGGGTTTGCACCTGGCCCTGGAGAATGACTACGCAGTGATCGTGCTCGATGTGATGCTGCCCGGCCTCGACGGCTTCGGCGTGTTGCGCGCATTGCGCGCGCGCAAGCAGACGCCGGTGATCATGCTCACCGCCCGCGAGCGCGTGGAGGACCGTATTCGTGGCCTGCGCGAAGGCGCCGATGACTATTTGGGCAAACCGTTTTCGTTCCTGGAACTGGTGGCTCGCCTGCAAGCGTTGACCCGCCGCAGCGGCGGGCATGAGCCGGTGCAGGTCACCGTCGCCGACCTGTGGATCGACCTGATCAGCCGCAAGGCCAGCCGTAATGGCGTGCGCCTGGACCTGACGGCGAAAGAGTTCTCGCTGCTCAGTGTATTGGCGCGACGCCAGGGTGAAATCCTGTCCAAGACCGCTATTGCGGAAATGGTCTGGGACATCAACTTCGACAGTGACGCCAATGTGGTGGAAGTTGCCATCAAGCGCCTGCGCGCCAAGCTCGACGGGCCGTTCGAGGAGAAACTGCTGCACACCATTCGCGGCATGGGTTATGTACTGGAAAGCCGTGTGCTGGAGAACCCAAGTGGCCGCTAACTCGATCGCCCTGCGCCTGAGCGGCATGTTCACCCTGGTCGCGCTGCTGATCTTCGTGCTGATCGGCGGCGCGCTGTACCAGCAAGTGGACCGTGGCCTGGGCTTGCTGCCCGGCGCCGAGCTGGATGCCCGCTACAGCGTGCTGGAGTCTTCGGTGACACGCTTCGGTACGCCGGAGCATTGGGCGAAGATCACCGCCAAACTCAAGCTGCTGGGTGAGGAAGACAAACGCATCCGATTTTGGGTGGTCAGCAGCGACCCCCAGTATGAATACGGCGAGCCGGATGCACGGATTCGCGCCTTCGCCGCCGGCCCCACCGGCAAACGCGACCTGCGTCTGCCGGGGCATGAATATCCGTTCAAAGTGCTGGTGAGCCAGTTTCCGGCCAAAGAACAACGCCCGCCCTTGCGCTTCCTGATTGCCATCGACACCGAGAACTTCCGCGCCACCCAGCACCAGCTGTTGATGGCCCTGATCGGCCTGGCCTTTGTCGGCGTAGTGCTGGCGGCTCTGCTGGGATTCTGGGTCTCGCGCATCGGGCTCAAACCCTTGGGCAAGCTCTCGGACGAAGCGCAGAAGCTTGCGCCACCCAAACTCTCCGGGCGGCTGCAGTTGTCGCCGCTGCCGCCGGAACTGAGCCAGTTCGTCAACTCGTTCAACTCCACCCTGGACCGGGTGGAACAAGCCTACTCACGCCTGGAATCGTTCAACGCCGACGTGGCCCACGAGCTGCGTTCGCCGCTGACCAACCTGATCGGCCAGACCCAGGTCGCGCTGACACGGGGACGCTCGGCGGAGCATTACTTCGAGGTCCTGCAATCGAACCTTGAAGAGCTGGAACGCCTGCGTTCAATCATCAATGACATGCTGTTCCTGGCCAGCGCCGATCAGGGCAGCAAGGCGACCAAGCTGATTGAAAGCTCACTGGCCGATGAGGTGGCCACCACCCTCGATTACCTGGACTTCATCCTCGAAGATGCGCAGGTCAAAGTGCAGGCCCGTGGCGACGCCTTGGTCCATATCGAAAAGGCCCACCTGCGCCGTGCGCTGATCAACCTGCTGAGCAATGCCGTGCAGCACACCGCGCCGGGGCAGATCATCGACGTGAGCATTGAACAGCAGGCGCATCAGGTGACGATCGGCGTGACCAACCCTGGCGATGAGATTGCCGGCGAGCATTTGCCCCGCTTGTTCGAACGTTTTTATCGGGTGGATGCGTCGCGCAGCAACAGCGGAGCGAACCATGGATTGGGGCTGGCCATCGTCAAGGCGATTGCGCTGATGCATGGAGGGGATGTGTTTGTACGCAGTGAGGGTGGCGGCAACACCTTTGGCATCACCCTGCCAATCTGAATCCGTCGGCAAATGTGGGAGGGGGCTTGCTCCCGATAGCGGTGCATCAGTCACGAATGTAGCGACTGACACTCTGTTATCGGGAGCAAGCCCCCTCCCACACTTGAAACCAAACACATCAGCCAACCCAAACTGTTGCGGTTTTGGCAACAGTCATTATCTTGTTACACTCTGTATCGCACCGCTCACCTGCGTTACTTTGACGCATCGATGAGCGCGACGGCAAAGACAGCTTCCCGCTCACCCGAATTTCCCTCGACTTATTTCCAGGGCTCTACACTGGGAATTCGTCTTAAAGCCGCTGACTTCAGCGGCTTTTTTTTGCCGTAAAAAAAGGCCAGGCATCCCCTACGACATTGGCCGTCAATGATTGACCAAAGGAGCTTCACCGGTGAAAACCTCGCTGACATTCACCCCGTTATTTGTCGCTATTGCAGCAACGATCACCTCTCTCGCCCACGCCGCCGACCCGACCTCCACCGATGGTTTCGTCGAAGGCTCGCACCTCAACATCAACACCCGCAACTACTACATGAACCGCGACCGTCGCGACATTCACACCGATGACAGCAAGGAGTGGGGCCAGGGTTTTATCGGCACCTTCGAGTCCGGTTACACCCAAGGCACGGTCGGATTCGGCCTGGACCTCAATGCCATGCTCGGCCTCAAGCTTGACGGTGGTGGTGGCACCGACGGTTCCAGCATCCTTCCTTATGGCAGCGGCAACGGCAAAGCCCCCGGCTCGTTTTCCACCGCCGGCGGCACCTTGAAAATGCGCGCTTTCGATACCGAGCTGAAAGCCGGTGACCTGTTGCTCAACAACCCGGTAATCGCTGGCGGCATGACCCGCATGTTGCCGCAGACCTTCCGCGGCGTGAGCCTGGCCAACCACAGTTTCGACGGTTGGATGATCGAAGGCGGCCAGGCCAGTTTCACCAAGCTCTACAACCAGAGCGGCCACCGCCGTATCGGCACCAGCTACGGCACCCTGCCGGACCACACCGACAGCCGGCACCTGAACTGGGCCGGCGTATCGTTCAGCGGTGTTGCGGGCCTGACCAGCAATCTATACGCCTCCGAACTCAAGGACATCTGGCATCAGTACTACTACGACCTGGACTACACCTACACGCTGAACGACCTGGTCAGTCTCAACCCTGGCCTGCACTACTATCACACCCAGGACACCGGGCAATCGTTGCTCGGCAGCATCGACAACAACACCTACAGCCTGCACCTGACCGTAGGCATCGGCCATCACAGCGTCACCGCCGCCTACCAACGGGTCAACGGCAACACGCCATTCGACTACATCACCCAAGGCGACAGCATTTACCTGGATAACTCCCAGCAATACTCGGACTTCAACGGACCTGGCGAGCGCTCGTGGAAGCTCAAGTACGCTTATGATTTTGCCGGCCTCGGCCTGCCTGGCCTGACCTCAGCCGTCTCGTACATCAGCGGCGAGACCGACCTGACCAAAGTCGACCCCAACAGCCGTGGCTACAGCGCTTGGTACAGCGCCGACGGTAAGGACGCCAAGCACTGGGAACGCGACATCGACCTCAAATACGTGGTGCAGGGCGGCAAGGCCAAGAACCTGGCCGTGCGCCTGCAATGGGCGACCAACCGCGGGGGCAATGGCTACTCGGCGGTAGACCGGGATGTGGATGAATACCGCGTGATCGTGGATTACCCAATCAATGTGTTCTGATCAACAAACTTTTCTTATTAACCAATGATTTAATTTTCATCGTGCAGAACTAAACTGCCAGTATCTACCTGTTGAAGTCTGCGTGATGAGCCAACCCCGCACTCGTAAACTGCCCGTCCGTTCGGAACTGTTGCTGCTTTTGGGCAGCAGCCTGACCGTAATCCTGATCGTGGTGATCGTCACGGCGCTGCTGAGCCGTGAACACGCCAGCACTCTGCAGGCGGCCAAGCGCATGACCACCAACATCGCCCAGCTGATCAACGCCGATGTGCTGCGCAACGTCGAACTCTACGATCTGGCATTGCAGGGTCTGATCGCGGCCACCTCGTACAAGGACTTGACGTCGGTGCCTGCGGACATCCGGCACCTGGTGCAGTTTGATCAATCCAACGCGGCGCCCTTCAAAGGCGAAGTACTCTTACTGGATGCCAATGGCGCGGTGATTGCCGACTCCTCGACCCTGCATCCGACGCGGCGCAACTTTGCTGATCGCGACTACTTCCTGGTGCAGCAACAGAACCCCGACGCCGGGCTGTTTATCAGCCGCCCGTTCAAGATCCACTGCGACTGCGAGCAAGTGTGGCGTATCGCATTCAGCCGCCGCGTATCCGGGCCCAATGGCGAATTTGCCGGGGTGGCGGTGGCGACCATGCGCCTGGCGTATTTCGATCAATTGTTCAATCGCCTCGCCATCGGCAGTGGCAGCTCCGTGAATCTGCTGAGCAGCCGCGGCATTCTCCTGGCCCAGCAGCCGTTGCTGGAACGCGACATGATCGACAAAGACCTGAGTGATCGCCCCAACTTCAAGCGCATGCTGCGCGAAGGCGAAGGCAGCTTCCAGGCAGTCTCTACCCTCACCGGGATAGAGCGCCTATATACATTCACCAATGTGGGCGACCTGCCGCTGATCGTGGTGGTGGCCCTGTCCAGCGAGGATGTGTTCGCCCCCTGGAAACGTGCCGCGTTGCTGACCAGTGGTGCCACCGGTGTACTGTGCATCGGTTTGTTATGGCTGACCTGGATGCTGCGTCGCGAACTGCGCCGCCGCTATCGCGCCGAACAAGTGCTGTCGGAGTTGGCCGCCACCGACGCCCTGACCGGCCTGGCCAACCGCCGCGTGCTCGACCAACGCCTGCAACTGGAATGGGACCGCGCACAACGCTCGACCGAGCCGCTGACGCTGCTGATGATCGATGTCGATCACTTCAAGGCGTTCAACGACCGCCACGGCCATCACGGTGGCGACGAGGCGCTGCGCACGGTTGCCCAGGTGATCAGCGACAACATCCGGCGCCCGGCAGACCTGGCCGCGCGCTACGGTGGAGAAGAGTTTGCGGTGGTGCTGCCGCACACCGACGTCAAAGGCGCCTGGGTGATCGCCGAACATATCCGCAGCAGTGTCGAACACTTGCCACTGGTGCCCGGCGCCGAGCAGCCGATTACCGTGAGCATCGGCATGAGCACCTGGGACAAACACAGCCACATGTCCCTGGAGACGTTATTGCTCAGTGCGGATCAGGCGTTGTATGAGGCCAAGTACTCGGGCCGTAACCGGATAGCAATGAGCGAATAAAAAAAGGCCACCCGAAGGTGGCCTTTCAAAACTAAAGAAAGAGAGTTGTTACTTACACCGCCGCAACGGGACGCATGTAAGAGATCGGTGCGGTGCTGGCATCTTCGAAGGTCACGACTTCCCAAGCGTCTGTCTGCTCAATCAACTTGCGCAGCAGCTGGTTGTTAAGGGCATGGCCCGACTTGAAGCCTTTGAACTCACCTATCAGGCTGTTGCCCAGCAGGTAGAGGTCACCGATTGCATCGAGGATCTTGTGCTTCACGAATTCGTCTTCATAGCGAAGGCCGTCTTCGTTCAGTACACCATCCGCGTCGACCACAATGGCGTTTTCAACGCTACCGCCGAGTGCGAGGTTGTGCTTGCGCAGGTACTCGATGTCACTCATGAAACCAAAGGTACGCGCGCGACTGACTTCTTTTACGAACGAAGTACTGGAAAAATCCACGCTTGCACTTTGGGTGCGGTCACGGAATACCGGGTGATCGAAATCGATCTCAAAGCTCACTTTAAAGCCTTCGAACGGGACGAAGGTGGCGCGCTTGTCGCCGTCTTCTACTGTTACTTCCCGCAGAATACGAATGAACTTCTTGGCTGCGTCCTGTTCTTCCAGGCCGGCAGATTGAATCAAGAATACGAAGGGTCCAGCGCTGCCATCCATGATCGGGACTTCGGACGCGGAGAGCTCGACGTAGGCGTTATCGATGCCCAGGCCAGCCATGGCCGAGAGCAAGTGCTCCACCGTATCCACTTTGACGTCACCGTTGACCAATGTGGTCGACATAGTGGTTTCGCCAACGTTTTCCGCGCGAGCAGGAATCTGCACCACAGGGTCCAGGTCGGCACGAACAAACACGATGCCGGTGTCGACAGGTGCAGGTTTGAGGGTCAGGTATACCTTCTCCCCGGAGTGCAGACCTACACCTGTTGCACGGATAATATTCTTCAGGGTGCGTTGTTTAATCATGGATTGGACCGCTTCAGCGCAAATTGCGAACTGGTATCAACAAAGGCTGGCGATAATACCAGACCAGACCTTTGCTGAACACCAATCACCTTCATAGCCCTGATACATTCCATTAATCGGCCTGACGACGCAAGAATGCCGGGATGTCCAGGTAGTCCAGATCATCTTGCGGATTCAGGCTACGGGACGCCGCAGCACCGGCCTGGGCCTGGTTGCGCATCACGGTCGGACGGTCCAGATCACGGTAGTTCACCGACGGCTGCTCCTGACGCGCGGGCGCTGGAGCCGCAGCTGGCTGGCTCGCCTGGCTGTTGTGCAGGGTGTTGTCGATGACCTTCACAGGCTTCTCGATTTTTGCACCCAGGCCGGTAGCAACCACGGTCACGTGCAGCTCATCACGCATGTCCGGATCGATAACGGTGCCGACCTTGACCATGGCGTGCTCGGAAGCGAAGGCTTCGATGATGCTACCCACGTCGGAGTATTCGCCCAGGGACAGGTCAGGACCTGCGGTGATGTTCACCAGAATGCCGCGCGCGCCTTGCAGGTTCACGTCTTCCAGCAACGGGTTGCGGATGGCCGCTTCAGTGGCTTCACGTGCACGGTTCGGACCGCTGGCGCAGCCAGTGCCCATCATCGCCATGCCCATTTCGCTCATCACGGTACGCACGTCGGCAAAGTCGACGTTGATCATGCCTGGGCGCTTGATGATGTCGGAGATACCGCGGACGGCACCGGCCAGTACATCGTCAGCCTTGGCGAAAGCCGACAGCAGGCTGGCGTCTTTACCCAGGATAGTCAGCAGCTTCTCGTTGGGAATGGTGATCAACGAGTCGACGCTTTCAGACAGCAGACGGATACCTTCGTCGGCGATCTGCATGCGCTTGCGGCCTTCGAACGGGAACGGACGGGTCACCACAGCGACGGTCAGAATGCCCATTTCCTTGGCCACTTCGGCAATGATCGGCGCAGCACCGGTACCGGTACCGCCGCCCATGCCAGTGGTGATGAACACCATGTTGGTGCCTTGCAGCACTTCGGCAATACGCTCGCGGTCTTCCAGAGCGGCTTGACGGCCGACTTCCGGGTTGGCGCCGGCGCCGAGGCCCTTGGTCACGGCTGTGCCCAATTGCAGGATGGTCCGCGCACCGATACTTTTCAGCGCTTGGGCATCAGTGTTGGCGCAAATGAACTCAACGCCTTCAATGTTGCTCTTGACCATATGGTTGACAGCGTTGCCGCCGCCACCGCCGACACCGATCACTTTGATGACCGGGCTAGCGGGGATGTTGTCTACGAGTTCGAACATGTTCCCTCTCCTTTCATTTTCTCTAGTTTTTTCGCCTACTGCTTGGAACGGTGTTGCGGTGTTGCGGTAAATCGTTAGAAGTTGCCTTGCACCCAGCTTTTGATCCGGTCCAGCAACGGCGCTTTCTCATCGTCGTCGCTGCGGTAGCTGTCACGAATGCTCGGGCCCGACAGGGAAATGCCGTCGGTCTGCTTTTGCAGGCCGTACAACAGCAAGCCCACGCCAGTGGAATAAATCGGGTTGCGCACCACGTCGCCCAGGCCCTTCACGCCATGGGGCACGCCCAGGCGCACCGGCATGTGGAAGATTTCCTCGGCCAGTTCGACCGCGCCTTCCATTTTCGAAGTACCACCGGTCAGCACGATGCCGGCCGGGATCAGATCTTCGTAGCCACTGCGGCGCAGTTCCGCCTGGATCAGGGTGAACAGTTCGTCGTAGCGTGGCTCGACCACTTCAGCCAGGGCCTGGCGCGACAGTTCGCGCGGTGGGCGGTCGCCGACGCTTGGAACCTTGATGGTTTCACCGGCACCGGCCAGCTTGGCCAGGGCACAGGCGTAGCGAATCTTGATTTCTTCGGCGTACTGGGTCGGTGTCCGCAACGCCATGGCGATGTCGTTGGTCACCTGGTCGCCCGCAATCGGGATCACGGCTGTGTGACGGATCGCGCCTTCGGTGAAGATCGCGATGTCGGTGGTGCCGCCACCGATGTCCACCAGGCACACGCCCAGTTCTTTTTCGTCGTCGGTCAGTACCGAGTAGGCCGAAGCCAGCTGCTCGAGAATGATGTCGTCGATTTCCAGGCCGCAGCGGCGCACGCATTTTTCAATGTTCTGCGCGGCGTTGACGGCGCAGGTCACCACATGGACCTTGGCCTCCAGACGTACGCCGGACATGCCCAGGGGCTCGCGAACACCTTCCTGGTTGTCGATCACATAGTCCTGCGGCAGGGTGTGCAGGACGCGCTGGTCAGCCGGGATGGCCACGGCCTGGGCGGCGTCGAGGACGCGCTCAAGGTCGGCCGAACTGACTTCGCGGTCGCGGATCGCCACGATGCCGTGGGAGTTCAAGCTGCGGATGTGATTACCGGCAACGCCGACGAACGCCGAGTGAATCCGGCAACCGGCCATCAGCTGCGCTTCTTCGATGGCGCGCTGGATCGATTGCACGGTGGACTCGATGTTGACCACCACGCCCTTCTTGAGGCCCCGGGACGGATGCGTGCCAATACCGACGATTTCGATCGTGCCGTCTTCCCCGACCTCGCCCACCAGCGCCACCACCTTGGAGGTGCCGATATCGAGACCGACGATCATTTTGCCGCTTTGCACGTTTGCCATGGGTCCTGCCTCTTCTTAATTCTTCGCGACAGCGGGTTGTGCTGCCGTGGGCGCAGCCGGTGTACGCCAGCCGACGGCCAGGCCGTTGGCGTAACGCAGGTCGACGCTCGCAATGTTCGTAATCTGTTCTTTCAAGGTTTTGTCATAGATGGCAATAAAGCGGCGCATCTTCTCCACCAAGCGGTCGCGTCCCAGCAACAACTCGATGCCCGGGCCGGAACTGCCTGCCCCGGTCGTCAAAAACCAGCTGCCCCGCTCACGCAATTCCAGGCGTGCAATGGAGAAGCCCAGCGGCCGCAGCATCTGGCTCAACGCCTGGTACTGCTGCATCACTTGCTGTTGCGCCCGCTGCGGCCCGAACAGCTGCGGCAGGTGCTCATAGTTGGCCACTTCACGAGGCGCAAACGCCTGCCCCTGGTTGTTCAGCAACGCGCCATCGCCCCAACGGGCCACGGGCAGTTGCTCTTCCAGGCGGATCGTTACCTGGTCCGGCCATACACGGCGGACTTCGGCGTGGGCGATCCACGGCATCTGTTCCAGCTCCGAGCGCATACCGGCCAGGTCGATGGTGAAGAAGCTCGCCGCCAGGTACGGGCCGATGCGCTGCTGCACCGCCTGCTGGCTGATGTAGCTCAAGTCGCCCTGCACACTGACCTTGGTAATCGGTCGGTCGGCATACGGCAGCAGACGCTGGGCGCCCTCGTAGGTGCCGAAACCCAACGCCACCAGCAACACCGGCCAGAACAGCGCCTTGAGGAAGCCAAAGTTGGCCTTGGGCAAGCGCACCGACATCGGCTCTTTAGCCACCATTCGGCTGGCACCCCGCGGCACCGGCTTGCGGCTCGGTACGGGTGGGGGCTGATGACGAAGCGATGCGCCGTTCATGTTCTTAGCCTCTTGACTCAACGCTTGCGGCCAGGATCGCCAGCACCAGCTGCTGGAAATCCAGACCGGCGGCACGGGCGGCCATAGGTACCAGGCTGTGATCGGTCATGCCGGGAGCGGTGTTGACTTCCAGGAACCAGAAATTCCCTTGCTCATCCTGCATCACGTCTGCCCGCGCCCAACCGGCGATACCCAGTGCCTCACAGGCTTTCGCCGTGAGGTCCATCAATTGCTGTTCCTTGGTTGCATCCAGGCCGCATGGAATCCGGTACTGGGTATCGGAGGCCAGGTACTTGGCGTCGTAGTCATAAAAGGTGTGGGGCGTACCCAATGCGATAGGCGGCAATACCTGGCCACGCAGGGTGGCGATGGTGTACTCGGGACCTTGGATCCACTGTTCCACCAACACTTGCGAATCGTAGGTACTTGCCGCTTTCCATGCGTCGATCAATTCGGCGGCCGAGTTCACTTTGGCCATGCCGATACTGGAGCCTTCATGGGCAGGTTTGACGATCAAAGGCAGACCCAGTTCCTTGGCCGCAGAAATACAATCGTCTTCGCTGCACAGAACGCTGTGACGCGGGGTTGGAATCCCCAGGCTGTGCCACACCTGCTTGGTGCGCAACTTGTCCATGGCCAAGGCAGAAGCGAGGATGCCGCTGCCGGTGTAAGGGATGCCCGCGCACTCCAACAGCCCCTGCATGCTGCCGTCTTCACCGCCACGGCCGTGGAGAATGATGAAGGCGCGGTCGATCTTCTCGGCCTGCAGGCGGGCGAGGAAATCATCGCCCACGTCGATACCGAAGGCATTCACACCGGCGCTTTGCAAGGCTTCGAGCACGGCGTTGCCGGATTTGAGCGACACTTCGCGCTCGGCGCTTTTACCGCCGAACAGCACCGCTACACGGCCGAAGTCGGCCGGGGTGATTCTGGAAAACAGGGAGCCGTAGTCAGTGGTCATTTCGACTTCCCCTTTTCGGCAGCGGCGAAAAGCGGGCTCGCCAGCAATTTAGGGGCAAGGCCACCGATGTCGCCGGCGCCCTGGCACAGCAGGATATCGCCGGCACGCAACAGCGGCTTGACGAGCGGCGCCAGATCCACGCCGCGCTCGATATAGATAGGGTCCAACTGGCCACGCTGGCGGATGCTGTTGCACAACTTGCGGCTGTCGGCGCCCGGAATCGGTTCTTCACCGGCCGGGTAGACTTCCATCAACAGCAGCACGTTGGCATCGGCCAATACATTGACGAAATCGTCATACAGGTCGCGGGTGCGGCTGTAGCGGTGCGGCTGGTAGACCATCACCAGGCGGCGCTCCGGCCAACCACCGCGCACGGCCTTGATCACCGCCGCGACTTCAGTCGGGTGGTGGCCGTAGTCGTCCACCAGCATCACGTCGCCACCGTCTACCGGCAACTGGCCGTAGACCTGGAAGCGGCGGCCCACACCGGCAAAGCGCGACAAGCCTTCGACAATGGCTTCATCGCTGACGCCCTCGTCGGTGGCGATGCAGATGGTCGCCAGGGAGTTGAGCACGTTGTGGTTGCCCGGCATGTTGACCGAGACATCCAGCGGCTCACGGTCAGGACGCAGCACGGTGAAGAAGGTTTGCATGCCTTCCTGGCGCACATTGATTGCGCGCACGTCCGCGTCTTCGCTGAAGCCGTAGGTCACGGTCGGGCGCTTGACCAGCGGCAGGATTTCACGCACGACCGGATCGTCCAGGCACACCACGGCCAACCCGTAGAACGGCAGGTTGTGCAGGAACTCGACGAAGGTTTTCTTCAACTTGTTGAAGTCGCCGTCGTAGGTCGCCATGTGGTCCGCGTCGATGTTGGTCACCACCGCCACCAACGGTTGCAGGTGCAGGAAGCTGGCATCACTTTCGTCGGCTTCGGCGATCAGGTAGCGGCTGGTGCCGAGCTGTGCATTGGTGCCGGCTGCATTCAGGCGGCCACCAATCACGAACGTCGGGTCCAGGCCACCGGCGGCGAATACCGAGGCGATCAGGCTGGTGGTGGTGGTTTTGCCGTGAGTACCGGCGACGGCGATGCCATGGCGATAGCGCATCAGCTCGGCCAGCATCTCGGCGCGTGGTACCACCGGAATACGCCGTTCAAGGGCGGTGGCCACTTCCGGGTTGGAGGTGTTCACGGCACTGGAAACCACCAGCACGTCCGCCTCGGCGGCGTTCTCGGCACGATGGCCGATAAAGATCTGTGCACCGAAGGACTTCAGGCGATCAGTCACCGGCGACTCTTTCAAGTCCGAACCGGACACCTGGTAACCCAGGTTCAGCAAGACCTCGGCAATACCGCACATGCCCACGCCGCCGATCCCGACGAAGTGGATACGACGGATGCGGCGCATCTCCGGTTGTGGCATGGCTTTCTGATTCTCAACCATGGGCCACCTCCAGGCAGATATCCACCACGGTGCGGGTAGCGTCGGGTTTGGCCAGGCGGCTTGCGGTGCTCGCCATGTTGCTGAGTCGTTCCGGTTGCATCAAAACCTCGGTCAGGCGTGCGGCCAAATCGGCGGCGCCAGTCGTTCTTTGCGGCAGCAGGAAGGCAGCGCCCTCCCCGGCCAAATATTCGGCGTTGCGGGTCTGGTGATCGTCGATGGCATGGGGCAAAGGCACCAGCAACGAGGGCAGACCGGCGGCGGCCAGTTCACTGACGGTCAGCGCACCAGCGCGACAGACCACCAGGTCGGCCCAGCCATAGGCATGGGCCATGTCTTTGATGAAGGGCTGTACGTTCGCCTCTACACCCGCCTCGCGATAGCGCGTGGCGGTGACTTCACCATGATCCTTGCCGGCCTGATGGAAGATCTCCGGGCGCAGCTCCACCGGGAGTTGCGCCACCGCTTCCGGCAGCAGCTTGTTCAGCGGCTCGGAGCCCAGGCTTCCGCCCAGGATCAGCAGGTGAGCCTTGCGCCCGACCAGGGCCTGGCGCGCGATATCCATAAACAGTTCGGTGCGTACCGGGTTGCCGGTGGTACGCAGTTTGTCCGAGACACCAAAGGTCTTCGGGAAAGCCTCGCACACCCGCGCAGCCAACGGCGCCATCAGGCGGTTGGCGGTGCCGGCGACGGCGTTCTGCTCGTGCACGATCACCGGCACACCCGCGAGCCTGGCGGCAACACCGCCAGGGCCGGTGACGTAACCACCAAAACCGAGCACACAGACCGGCTTCAGTTCGCGGATGATCTTGCGCGCCTGGAACACCGCCTTGAGCAGCACAAACGGCGCCTTGAGCAGGGACAGCTTGCTTTTGCCACGCAGGCCGGTGACGTTGATCAGATGCAACGGCAGGCCGGCATTCGGCACCAGGTCGTTCTCGATGCCACGCGGCGTACCCAGCCAGTGCACGGTGTAGCCACGGCTCTGGAATTCACGGGCGCAAGCCAGGGCCGGGAACACATGGCCCCCGGTACCGCCCGCCATGATCAGCACGTTAGCGCCCATGAGACGGCTCCTCGGCGAAGTCGCTTTCGCTGAACTCCATCTCTTCGCTGCCCAGGTGGGTTCGACTCTCCCACTCGATGCGCAGCAGCAAGCCCAGGCACACGCAGCAGATCACCAACGAACTGCCGCCGTAACTGAGGAACGGCAAGGTCAGACCCTTGGTCGGCAGCAGGCCGACGTTCACCCCGATGTTGATCAGGAACTGGCCGATCCACAGGAACGACAAGCCGTACGCCACATAGGCGGCGAAAAACTGTTTGGCCTTCTCGGCCCACAAGCCGATGTACATGCCGCGTACGCACACAAACAGGAACAACGCGACGGTGCACAGCGAACCCACCACGCCCAGCTCTTCGGCGAGCACCGAGAATACGAAGTCGGTATGCGCTTCCGGCAGGTAGAACTGCTTCTGCACACTGTTGCCCAGGCCCACGCCCAGCCACTCGCCGCGACCGAAGGCGATCAGCGCCTGGGTCAACTGGTAGCCGGAACCGAACTGGTCGGACCAGGGGTCGGTAAAGGTAATCAGACGCGCCATACGATAGGGTTGCGCCTGGACCAGAATCGTCACCGCCGCAACCGCCAGCACCACCATCAAGGTGAAGCGGAACAGGCCCACGCCGCCCAGGAACAACATCGCCGCCGCCGCGCCCATCATCACCACGGTTGCGCCGAAGTCGGGCTCCATCAGCAACAGGCCGGCCATCGGCAGCAGCACGATGAACGGCTTGAAGAAGCCCATCCAGCTTTCGCGCACTTCTTTCTGTCGACGTACCAGGTAGCCGGCGAGGTAGATCACCACGAACACCTTGGCGATTTCCGACGGCTGCACGTTGAACGCACCGAAGCCGATCCAGCGCATCGAACCGTTCACCTCGCGACCGATGCCGGGCAGGATCACCATGACCAGCAGGCCGAACGCACCGATCAGCATCATCCAACCCAGGCGTTGCCAGGTGGCGATGGGGATCATCATGGTGACAACGCCGGCCCCGAGGCCGATCACCAGGTACACCAGGTGACGGATCATCATGTACAGGGTGTTGCCCGACTGCACGGCGGCGACTTCGGAGGATGCCGAAGTGATCATCACCAGGCCCAGGCCCAGCAGCGCGAGGCAGCCGGCGAGCATCGGGAAGTCGAGGTCGATGCCACGCCCGGTGATGATCGGCGACGGGTACGGCTTGATGATGTTTCTGAAATTGATGCTCATGCCAAGGCCTCCACGCCGCGGGCAAACAACTGGCCGCGCTCTTCGTAGTTCTTGAACATGTCGAAACTGGCACAGGCCGGCGACAGCAGCACTGCATCGCCCGGCTGGGCCAGGGCCCTGCATTGCGCAATGGCGTCGTCCAGGGACGTCACGCGAACCTGCGGCACGGCGTCACCAATGGCGACACCGATCAGGTCCGAATCACGGCCCATCAACACCACGGCGCGGCAATGTGCGGCGACCGGGTCTTTGAGGTCCTTGAAGTCGGCGCCCTTGCCATCACCGCCGGCAATCAGCACCAGCTTGCCTTCGATATCGGCGCCGAGGCCTTCGATGGCCGCCAGCGCCGCACCGACGTTGGTCGCTTTGGAATCGTTGTAGTAGCTGACGCCATCCAGGTCGCGAACCCACTGGCAGCGATGCTCAAGACCACCGAACGTGCGCAGGCTCGACAACATGGCATCGAACGGCAGGCCAACGGCATGACCGAGCGCCAGTGCCGCCAGGGCGTTGGACTGGTTATGCGCACCGCGGATTTTCAGCTCGCGCACCGGCATCAGGTTCTGGAATTCGAAGGCCAGGTACTTCTCGCCGTTTTCTTCACGGATACCGAAGGCCTTGAAGTCGGGTTTGCCCAGACCGAAGGTCCAGCACGGCAGGCCCTCGCCCATCAGCGGACGGCTCAAGGCATCCTGACGGTTGACCACCACCTGCCTGGCACCGCGGAAGATCCGGTGTTTGGCCAGGTGATACGCCGGCAGGCCGCTGTAGCGGTCCATGTGGTCTTCGCTGACGTTCAGCACGGTGGCGACTTCGGCGCCCAGGTCGTGGGTGGTTTCCAGCTGGAAGCTCGACAACTCCATCACGTACAGCTCGACGTCGTCGCTGAGCAAGTCCAGGGCCGGCACGCCGAGGTTGCCGCCCACGGCCACACGCTTGCCGGCCGCTACGGCCATCTCCCCGACCAGGGTGGTCACGGTGCTTTTTGCATTGGAGCCGCTGATGGCCACGATCGGCGCCTTCGCGTGCCGCGCAAACAGGTCGATATCGCCCGACAGCTTCACGCCACGCGCCGCTGCTGCTTGCAGGGCCGGTGTCGCCAGCGCCAGGCCGGGGCTCACGTAGAGCTCGTCGGCGCGGCACAGAAACTCGACATCCAGCTCGCCACAACGCACTTCCACGTGCGGATAGTCACGGCGCAGCGTGACCAGCTCCGGTGGATTTTCCCGCGTGTCGGCCACGGCGAACGCCACGCCCCGGCTCGCCAGGAAGCGAACCAGGGACATGCCGCTCTTGCCGAGGCCGACAACGATGCGGAAGTGGTCTGAAGCGATCAGGGACACTCGTTTCTACCTCAGTTTCAGGGTGGCAAGGCCGATCAGCACGAGAACCACGGTGATGATCCAGAAACGGACAATCACGCGTGGCTCGGGCCAGCCCTTGAGTTCAAAGTGGTGATGAATCGGCGCCATGCGGAACACACGACGCCCGGTCAATTTGAAGGAAGCCACCTGGATGACCACCGACAGGGTTTCCATCACGAACACACCGCCCATGATGAACAGCACGATTTCCTGGCGAACGATCACCGCGATGGTACCCAGGGCCGCGCCCAGCGCGAGTGCGCCGACGTCGCCCATGAACACTTGGGCCGGGTAGGTGTTGAACCACAGGAACCCCAGGCCGGCGCCGATCAGCGCGCCGCAGAACACGATCAGCTCACCCGCGCCCGGTACGTAGGGAATCAGCAGGTATTCAGCGAATTTCACGTTACCCGACAGGTAGCAGAAGATGCCGAGCGCGCCGCCCACCATCACCGTCGGCATGATCGCCAGGCCATCAAGGCCGTCGGTCAGGTTCACCGCGTTGCTGGAGCCGACGATCACGAAGTAGGTCAGCACCACGAAACCAATGCCGAGGGGAATACTGGCGTCCTTGAGCATCGGGATGATCAGGGTGGTCTCGACCGCGCTTGGCGCGGTGGTGTAGAGGAAAATCGCAGCGGCGAGCCCGAACACCGATTGCCAGAAATACTTCCAGCGGCTTGGCAGCCCCTTGGAGTTTTTCTCGATCACTTTGCGGTAGTCGTCCACCCAGCCAATGGCGCCGAACAACAGGGTCACCAGCAACACCACCCACACATAGCGGTTGTGCAGGTCGGCCCACAGCAAGGTGCTGATACCGATGGACGACAGGATCAATGCACCGCCCATGGTCGGGGTGCCGGACTTGGACAGGTGCGACTGCGGGCCGTCATTGCGAACCGATTGACCAATTTGCAGGTTCTGCAGGGTACGGATCATCCATGGCCCCAGGAACAGCGACAGAGACAGCGCGGTCAGCACACCCAGAATCCCGCGCAGGGTCAGGTACTGAAAGACCGCGAAGCCTTTGTAGAACTGTTGCAGATACTCAGCCAGCAGCAGCAGCATTAATGTTTCTCCGTACTTGAGCCACACAAGGCCGCGACGACGTTTTCCATCACCGCGCTGCGCGATCCCTTGATCAAAATAGTGGTGTGTTTGTCTTGTTCAGCCGCTGTCAGCGCCTGGATCAATTCGGCCTGGGTCGCGAAGTGCCGCGCGCCTGCGCCAAAGGCGTTGACGGCGTGCGCCATGTTCGCGCCGACGGCGTAAAGCGCATCGACTTTGCCGGCGGCATACGCGCCGACTTCGCGGTGGCCTTGTTCAGCCCAATCGCCCAATTCGCCGATATCGCCCAACACCAGCACCTTGCGCCCGTCGAAGCCTTTGAGCAGATCCACGGCGGCATTGATGGAAGATGGGTTGGCATTGTAAGTGTCATCAATGACGCGCATACCGTTGCTTGCCAACTGCGCCACGGTGCGCCCCTTGACCGGCTGCACGGCGCCCAGGCCGGTCGCGATACCGAACAACGACACACCCAGGGCGTACGCGGCGGCGGCGGCGGCCAGGGCATTGGCGACGTTATGGTTGCCGAGCAGATTCAGTTGCACCCGCTCACTGCCCTGCGGGGTATGCAGGGTGAACGACGGGCAGCCACGGGCGTCGACAGAGATATCGGAGGCGTGGAAATCAGCGGCGGCATTCAGTACGGCAAAAGTCAGCACCTTGCGACCGGCAGCACGTACGCGCCAGGTCTCGAAGGCCTTGTCGTCGAGATTCAAAACCGCAGTGCCGGATGCATCGAGGCCCTCAAGGATTTCACCCTTGGCCTCGACGATCTTCTGCGGGCCGCCGAACTCACCGACGTGCGCGGTACCGGCGTTGCTGATGATCGCCACGTGAGGCTTGGTCAGCGCCACGGTGTAGGCGATTTCGCCGATGCGCGAAGCGCCCAGTTCGATCACTGCCGCAGTGTGTTCCGGGGCCAGTTCGAGCAGGGTCAGCGGAGCGCCGAAATCATTGTTCAGGTTGCCACGGGTAGCGAGCACCGGCCCACGCGTGCGCAACACACCGGCAAGCAGCTCCTTGACCGTAGTCTTGCCGCTGGAGCCGGTGATGGCCGCGACAGGCTTGTCAAAGGCGGCGCGGTTCAGCGCACCCAGTTGACCGAGGGCCAGGCGGGTATCGGCGACCAGCAACTGCGGCAAGGCGCAGTCCGCAACTTCACGTTGCACCAGAGCCCCGACTGCACCTTTGGCGGCAACGTCGTTCAGGTAATCGTGCCCGTCAAAGCGCGGGCCGGCCAAAGCCACAAACAGCTGGCCCGGCTTGATATTACGGCTGTCGATACTGACGCCGTCGAAGCTACAGTCGCTCGACAATACGCGGGCCGAAAGGGCTTGGGCCAGCTCGCTGAACTTCATCGCTTTAAGCATGGGCAACCTCCCAGGCGGTCAAGGCATGATCGGCCTCGACCAGATCGGAGAAGGCATGGCGTTCGCCGTTGATTTCCTGGTAGTCCTCATGGCCTTTACCGGCCAGCAGCACCACGTCTTCAGCGCCGGCGCTGGCGATCAACTGGGCAATGGCTGCACCACGACCGGCAACGAACGTGGCCTTGGAAGCGTCTTTGAAACCAGCACGGATGTCGTCGAAAATCTGGCTCGGGTTTTCGCTGCGCGGGTTGTCGTCGGTCACGAGCACGCCGTCGGCCAGGCGCTCGACAATCTCGGCCATCAACGGACGCTTGCCCCGATCACGATCACCGCCGCAGCCGAACAGGCAGAGCAATTTGCCCTTGGCGTGTGGGCGCAGCGCCACCAGGACTTTTTCGAGGGCGTCCGGCGTGTGGGCATAATCGACCACCACCAACGGCTGCGAACCGCCACCCAGGCGCTGCATACGACCGACCGGGCCTTCCAGCTTCGGCAGGACTTTCAGGATTTCGTCGAGGGCGTAATCCAGGCCGAGCAACGCGCCGATGGCGGCGAGGACGTTACTCAGGTTGAAACGCCCCAACAGGCTGCTGCGTAAATGGTGCTCGCCTTGTGGCGTCACCAGCGTGGCGAGCACGCCTTCATCATTGAACTGGGCTTCGCGGCAATACAGGTACGCACTGGCGTCTTCCAGGCTGTAGCTGATCAGGCGCGACTCACCCTCCTGGGCCGCCAGCTGACGACCGAACGCGTCATCCAGGTTCACCACGCGGCACTTCAAGTCATTCCAGGCAAACAGCTTGGCCTTTTCAGCAGCGTAGGCCTCCATGGTGCCGTGGTAGTCCAGGTGATCGCGGGACAGGTTGGTCATCACCGCCACATCAAAGGCCAGCGCCGCAACGCGGCCCTGGTGCAGGCCATGGGAAGACACTTCCATGGCCACCGCCGTGGCACCGGCTTTTTTCAGGTCGGCCAGGGTGGCTTGCACGGCGATCGGGTTCGGCGTGGTGTGCAGGCCGCTTTGCAGTGCGCCATAAAAACCGGTGCCCAGTGTACCGACAATGCCGCAGTGCTGGCCCAGCAGGTCAAGCGCTTGTGCGACCAGCTGGGTCACGCTGGTCTTGCCATTGGTACCGGTCACGCCCACCAGGTTCAGCTGGCGACTCGGGTCGCCATAGAAACGCCCGGCGATATCGGACAATTGCGCCGCCAAGCCCTTGACCGGAATCAACGGGACATCGGTGATCGGCAACACGGTGGCGCCTTCCACTTCATAAGCCACGGCCGCAGCGCCGCGCTGCAGCGCATCGGCGATATGCTCGCGACCATCGAATTTGCCACCAGGCACCGCCAGGAACAGGTCCCCGGCGCGTACGCTACGGCTGTCCAGGCTCAGCTCGCGAATCAACAGGTCGTGACCGGCGTGGGCGAAAATCTTGTTCAGGCTAAGAGACATCAGCCGCGCCCTCCATTGGCTTTTGCAGCGGCAGCCGGAGGTCCGGCATTCGCTTGTTGGGTCGGCGGCAGATTGTCCGGCGTGATGTTCATCAGACGTAGGGTGCCGGACATGACTTTGCTGAACACCGGCGCCGATACCAGGCCACCGAAGTAGCCGGCTTTACTCGGTTCATCAATCACTACGACGATGGCGTAGCGCGGATCACTCATCGGACCGAAGCCAGCGAACAGTGAGCGGTAGGAGTTTTCGGCATAGCCCTTGGTACCCACCGACGTTTTACGCGCCGTACCGGACTTGCCTGCCACGTGATAGGCCGGCACCTGGGCACGGAATACGCCACGCGGGGCTTCGATCACTTGTTGCAGCATGCCTTGCATGGTCTTGGCGACTTTTTCCGGGATGACCTGGGTAGCTTTCGGCGCTTCGTCGACATGGATCAGGCTCAAAGGAACCATGCGACCGTTATTGGCCAATACCGAGAAAGCGTGCGCCAGCTGGATCGCCGTTACCGACAGGCCGTAGCCATAGGACAGTGTGGCGGTCTCGGCTTTTTTCCAGTCGCGGTAGTTCGGCAGGTTGCCCACGCGCTCGCCCGGGAAATCCAGGCCGGTGGGTTGGCCCAAGCCGATCTTCTGGGCCAGGTGGTAGATGGTTTCGCCGCCGATATCGAAGGCGACCTTACTCATGCCCACGTTACTGGAGTTGATCAGAATACCGGTCAAATCCAGCACCGGACCTTCGGTACGGGACACGTCACGAATGGTGTATTTGCCCAACTGCAAGGTGCCTGGGTAAACCTCGACTTTGTCGCTCGGCTTCCAGCGCCCGGTTTCGAGGGCGGCACTCATGGAGATGGCTTTCATGGTCGAACCCGGCTCGAACACGTCGATCATGGCGCGGTTACGCATCATCGCCGGTTGCAGGTTGCGACGGTTGTTCGGGTTGTAGGTCGGCTGGTTGACCATGGCGAGGATTTCGCCGGTCTTCACGTCCATGATAACCAGGCTACCGGCCTTGGCGCCGTTCTCTATGATCGCGTTACGCAGTTCACGGTTGGCCAGGTATTGCAGACGCAGGTCAATCGACAACGCCAAGGGCTTGCCAGCCTTGGCGTTCTTGGTGACCTGGACATCCTTGATCAGCCTGCCGCGCCGGTCCTTGATGACCTGTCGCTTGCCGGGAACCCCGGCCAGCCATTCATCGTAGGCCAGCTCGACACCTTCGCGACCGTGGTCGTCGATATCGGTGAAGCCGACCATATGCGCGGTGGTTTCACCGGCTGGGTAGAAACGACGAAACTCCTCGATGCCGTAGACACCGGGGACTTTAAGGTCGAGCACTTGCTGGCCCTGCTCAGGGGTGAGCCCGCGAACCAGGTAGATGAATTCTTTATTGGCCTGGGCTTCCAGACGCTCAGCCAGGGCTTTCGGATCCTGGCCCAGGGCGGCTGCGAGTTCCGGCCATTTTTCCTTGGCGGTCTGCAGTTCCTTGGCGTTGGCCCACAGGGTCGTCACCGGGGTACTGACGGCCAGAGGCTCGCCGTTGCGGTCGGTGATCAGGCCACGGTGCGCCGGGATCGGGATATGACGCAGGCTACGGGCATCGCCCTGACCAATCAGGAAGTCACGGTCGACGACCTGCAGGTCGATGATGCGCCAGGCGATTGCGCCCACCATCAGCGCCAGCAAGCCGAGCACCACGCGGAAGCGCCATGGGTAGAGTGCGCCTTCGAGCTTCATCATGGCGCCACCATGCGGACTTCGGCCGCGCCCGGAATGTGCATTTTCAGCTGCTCGGTGGCCAGCACCTCGATACGGCTGTGGGCGGTCCAGGTGCTTTGCTCGAGAATCAACCGACCCCACTCCGCTTGAGCCTTGTCGCGCACGCTCAATTCCCCGTACAGGGTATTGAGCAACTGGCGGTTCCAGTGGGCGCTGTAGGACACCGCGATCGCGGACACCAGCACGCCGATAAACAGCAGCAACATAAAGAAGCTACCGCCCGGGAGGGGCTTGGCGAAAAGCTTGCTCACCGTAACTTCTCCGCAACACGCATGACGGCACTACGGGCACGCGGGTTGGCCTTGAGTTCAGCTTCGGAAGCGAACTGCGCTTTGCCATGGATCTTGATTTTCGGCACAAAGGCTTCGAAACGCACCGGCAGGTTGCGCGGCAGGTTATCCGTCTCGCCCTTGACCAGGCGACGCATGAACAGTTTGACGATGCGGTCTTCCAGGGAGTGGAAGCTGATCACCACCAGGCGCCCCCCCACTTCGAGTGCATCCAGCGCGGCTTCAAGGCCGGCTTCCAAGTCACCCAGTTCGTTATTGACGTGAATACGCAGGCCCTGGAACGCACGGGTGGCCGGATTTTTACCTTTTTCCCAAGCAGGGTTGGCGACCTTCAGCACTTCGGCCAGGTCGGCGGTACGTTCGAACGGCCGGATCTCGCGGCGCTCGACCACGGCGCGAGCCATGCGGCCGGCGAAACGTTCTTCACCATATTCCTTGAACACACGGGCGATTTCTTCCACCGGCGCCGTGGCGATGAACTGCGCGGCACTGACGCCCCGGGTAGGGTCCATGCGCATATCGAGGGGGCCGTCGTTCATGAAGCTGAAGCCGCGCTCCGGGTCGTCGAGTTGTGGCGAGGACACGCCCAGATCGAGCAAAACCCCGGCCACCTTGCCTGCCATGCCGCGTTCGGCCACTTCGGCACCCAACTCGGCAAAGCTACGCTGCACAACGACAAAGCGGCCGTCTTCGGCCGCTAGCGCTTGCCCGGTGGCAATCGCTTGAGGGTCTTTGTCGAATCCGAGGAGTTTGCCGTCAGATCCGAGCTGGCTGAGTATCAAGCGGCTATGCCCGCCCCTGCCGAAGGTGCCATCCACATAGCAGCCATCCGCGCGTACGGCGAGAGCCTCGACGGCTTCGTCAAGCAGTACGGTGATGTGGTTAAAGCCGCTATCAATAGTCACAGGATCAAATCACGCAGTTCATCAGGCATGGCGCCCGGTTGTTGAATAGCCGCCAGGTCAGCTGCAGAAACAGCATCCCAGGCATCTTCGTCCCACAATTGGAACTTGTTCAGTTGGCCCACCAGCATTGCGCGCTTGTCGAGCTTGGCGTATTCGCGCAGACGCGGAGGCACCAGGAAACGACCGCTGCCATCCAGTTCGAGGTCGACGGCATTACCAATCAGCAAACGCTGCAGGCGACGGTTTTCTTCACGCAATGAAGGCAGAGCGCGCAACTTGGTTTCAATCAACTCCCACTCATCGAGGGGGTAAACACATAAACAAGGGTCAACAGCATCAATCGTGATGATTAACTGGCCTGAACTTCGCGAAATGAGCTCGTCACGATACCGGCTCGGCATGGCGAGACGGCCTTTTGCATCGAGACTGATAGCGTTGGCTCCGCGAAACACAGTTGCGTTTCTCCAAATTTTAGCGTTTTACGTTCAAAAAACCCACTTTGTGCCACTTTCCGCCACTTGCGCACACTATAGGAATGCGCCCACCACACCGTCAAGGCGCGGATTCAAGGAAAAGCCTTACAGAACGGAGATTTAGGAGCGCAAAAGGAGGAGAAACGAGAGTTTGGCGATGTTTTTGACTCAACAACCGCAAATAGCTCATGGAGCTATGGCTTAAAGTTAAAGTGATTTATTAAGAGTAAGATTTTTTTGGTATTACGAAGATGCATCTGCCAATGATTCGGCAGGGAGGGAGTCTTGCGTTACTACCGGTTTTCTGCCCGAGATCCGGACAGAAGGAAAAAAGGTGGAGAGTCGATCTATAAGCCGGGTTCTGTCTTGAACAGTCATTCGTCTACGATGGCCATCACTGGACATCTTTAGCAACCTACCCGGTCCCAGCGCGGGCCACGCCTTGGGACCCTATTTGGTCTTGCTCCAAGTGGGGTTTACCTAGCCACGAACTGTTGCCAGTCGTGCGGTGCGCTCTTACCGCACCTTTTCACCCTTACCGGCACCGAAGTGCTTAGGCGGTTATTTTCTGTGGCACTTTCCGTAGGCTCACGCCTCCCAGGCATTACCTGGCACTTCGCCCTATGGAGCCCGGACTTTCCTCCCCCCCCTAATTTTCATAGAGGGCAGCGACTGTCCAATCGACTCTCCGCCGCGCAGGTTAACGGCACGACGGCCTCAGGACAAGTAATAAAAGTTCAGAATGGCCATCACGTTCAGACGAAATACAGGTTCACCCCCGGAACTATTCAGCTTTCTGTTTATCCAGCGCAACTTGATACAACACATTCTTACGCAGGCCGGTAATTTCCGCCGCCAGGGCCGCAGCGCGCTTGAGAGGCATTTCCTTGAGCAGTAAATCCAGGATGCGCATCGCATCACTGCCGACCGCGTCTTCGTTTTCCGGCGCGCTCCAGCCGGCCACCAACACCACGCACTCGCCACGCTGCTGGTTGCTGTCACCCTCGACAAAGGCACGCAATGCCTCCAGCGGCAGCCCCTTGAGGGTCTCGAAGGTCTTGGTCAGCTCACGGGCCAGCAGCGCCAGGCGCTCACCGCCAAACACCAACTCCATATCTTCCAGGCATTCCAGGATGCGATGCGGAGCCTCATAGAAGATCAAGGTACGCGGTTCTTCCTTCAAGGCTTGAAGGCGCGCACGCCGCCCAACCGCCTTGGCCGGCAAAAAGCCTTCGAAGATAAAACGGTCCGACGGCAAGCCGGCGGCAGATAATGCGGCGATCAGCGCGCACGCACCCGGAACAGGCACTACATTGATACCTGCGGCACGCGCCTGACGTACCAGATGGTAGCCCGGGTCGGAAATCAGCGGCGTGCCCGCGTCGGAGATCAGCGCCACGTCGTCCCCTGCCAGCAGACGGGTGATGAAGCGGCTGCCTTCTTCGCGCTCGTTGTGTTCATGGCACGCCGCTAATGGCGTGCTGATACCAAAATGCTGCATCAACCGCTGGGAGTGACGCGTGTCTTCCGCCGCGATCAGCTTGACTTCGCGCAACACCTTCAGCGCCCGGGCACTGATGTCGTCCAGATTGCCAATGGGCGTCGCCACCACAAAAAGCGAGCCAGCAGTGGAATTCAAAGGACCTGGAGCAGTCAAAACGCACACCTCGATGGTTGGCAAAAGCCATAGTGTAGCGCGTAGGCGCTTCGAAAATACGCCATCACGATGGATGCTTTTTCAGCCATCGACGAGCGATTGCAACATTTGCACGACCTAAATCGACGCTTTCACGCCAGTAACATCGCGCCTGAGCCAGTGCTTGGGTACAATTCCACGCTAATTTGATCGGTATCAGGAACACTTACATGATCGCTTGCCTGCGGCTGCTCTCCGCCCTCTGCCTCGCTGCCCTCCTGGCCGCTTGTGCCAGCTCGCCCTCGTCCAGCCTTGGCGACCTGCCCCGGACCCCGGATGCCAGTATCGAGCAACTGCTCGAACAGGCAACTACCGCCAAGACGCCAGAAAAGGCCGCGCTGCTGCGCCTTAGTGCGGCTGACCTGGCGTTCCACCAGAACAACCCTGGCCGCTCGTCGCAGATTCTTGCGCAGGTGCCGCTGGATGTCCTGAAACCGGCCGCACAAGTATTTGCCAGCACCCTGGCCGCTGAGTTGGCCATGGCCCGCAATCAGCCCAAGGCTGCATTGGCAGCGCTCAACCACCCGAGCCTGCAAAGCCTGAAGGATCTGCCGACAGACCAGCAGATCCGAACCGGCACCGTACATGCCCGCGCTTATGAAGCCGATGGCCAGACCCTGGCTGCCGCTCGCGAACGCGTCGCCATGGCCCCGCTGCTCAGCGGCGACGCCGCCAAGAGCAACCACGAAGCGATCTGGGCGCTGATTGCCGCGCTGCCCGCCGATCAGTTGCAAGCCAGCGGCAACCCGGTATTGGACGGCTGGATCACACTGGCCCAGGCGGTCAAGGGCGCCGGCACCCTGGAGCAGCAGCAAGCCGCTATCGATACCTGGCGTGCGCAGAACCCGGGGCATCCGGCGGCGGTGCAACTGCCGTTGCCGCTGACCAAGCTCAAGGAACTGGCCAGCCAGCCCCTGAACAAGATCGCCCTGCTGTTGCCGCAGGAAGGCCAACTGGCCTCAGTCGGCAAAGCGCTGCGTGAAGGTTTCATGGCCGCGCACTACCAGGCCGAACAGGCCGGGCAGAAGCCGCCGGTGATCGAGTTCTATGACAGCTCGCGCCTGACCTCGCTTGACGACTTCTACGCAAAGGCCCAGGCCGCCGGCGTGCAATTGGTGGTTGGCCCACTGGAGAAACCGCTGGTCAAACAACTCAGCGCACGTCCGCAATTGCCGATCACTACCCTGGCACTGAACTACAGCGAGGCTGAACACAACCCGGCCCAACTGTTCCAGTTTGGGCTGGCGGCTGAAGATGAAGCCCGCGAAGTATCGCGCCGTGCTCGCGCCGATGGCCTGCACCGTGCCGCCGCCATGGTTCCTCGTGGCGAATGGGGCGAGCGCGTCTACAAGGCCTTCCGCCAGGATTGGGAAGCCAATGGCGGCACCGTCGTCGGTGTTGAGTACGTCGACCAGCCCGTCGCCCTCGCCCAACAGATCGCAGACCTGTTCCAGCTGCGTAAAAGCGAAGGTCGCGCCAAGAGCCTGCAAAGCACCGTCGGTACCGACGTTGCCGCCCAGCCATCGCGTCGCCAGGATATCGAGTTCATCTTCCTGGCCGTTACCCCGCAGCTGGCCCAGCAGATCAAACCCACCCTGAACTTCCAGTACGCCGGTGATGTGCCGGTTTACGCAACCTCCCACGTGTTCAGTGCCAGCGGCGACAAGAACCAGTACCTGGACATGACCAACGTCATGTTCTGCGAGACCCCATGGTTGCTCAACAGCACCGACCCACTGCGCAATCAGGTCGCCGCACAATGGCCACAGGCCAATGGCAGCCTCGGTCGCCTGTACGCAATGGGTGTCGATGCCTACCGTCTGGCACCGCGCCTGGGCCAGCTCAAGGCGCTGCCCGACACTCGGGTTGACGGGCTTTCGGGCAGCCTGGGCGTCAGCGCCAACCAGCGTGTCGACCGTCAGATGCCTTGGGCGAAGTTTGTCGGTGGCGACATCCAGCGCCTGCCGGACACCCCGCGCTGATGCCCGAGCGGTCCAGCGCGCAAAGCGGCAAGGATGCCGAACTGCAAGCTCTCCAGTATCTGCAACGACAAGGTTTGCGCCTGCTGGCGCAAAACTGGTTGTGTAAACGCGGCGAGCTTGATCTGGTCATGCTTGACGGCGATACAGTAGTATTCGTCGAAGTCCGCTACAGAAAACACGCACAATGGGGTGGTGCGCTCGCCAGTATCGACGGGCGCAAGCGTCAGAAGCTGATACTCGCCGCGCAGTTTTTCCTGCAAACAGAGGATCGCTGGGCTGACTCTCCCTGCCGTTTCGATGTGGTTGCCATAGAAAGCACACCGTTAGGCCCAGCTGATCTGAATTGGCTCAAAGATGCCTTCGACAGCTGATTCACCGGACACCTTCATCACACACTTTTGCTCTTTGCATTGCGGGCTGCACATTTTCGTGCCGATCAGCCGCGCCACTTAAGGTCACACAGATGGACATGCAATCCCGAATTCGCCAGCTTTTCCAGGCCAGCATCGACACCAAGCAACAGGCGATGGACGTACTTGCACCGCACATCGAGCAAGCCAGTCAGGTCATGGTCAACGCCTTGCTCAACGAAGGCAAAATGCTTTCGTGCGGTAACGGCGGTTCGGCCGGTGACGCCCAACACTTCTCCTCCGAGCTGCTCAACCGCTTCGAACGTGAGCGCCCGAGCTTGCCGGCCATCGCCCTGACCACCGACTCGTCGACGATCACCTCGATTGCCAACGATTACAGCTACAACGAGATCTTCTCCAAGCAGATCCGCGCCCTGGGCCAACCAGGCGATGTGCTGCTGGCGATTTCCACCAGCGGCAACTCGGCGAATATTATTCAAGCGATCCAGGCCGCACATGATCGCGAAATGATTGTCGTAGCATTGACCGGCCGCGACGGCGGCGGCATGGCCTCGCTGTTGCTGCCCGAGGACGTGGAGATCCGCGTCCCGGCCAATGTCACTGCACGCATTCAGGAAGTCCACCTGCTGGCGATCCACTGCCTGTGCGATCTGATCGACAGCCAACTGTTCGGGAGTGAAGAATGACCGTTAAACGCCTCAGCCTTTTGGGCATTACGCTGTGCCTTGCCATCAGCGGCTGCAGCACGGCAATCACCGCAACACGTGACACCCCCATTCAGGACGATAAGGGCACTCGTACCTTCGGCAGCAAGATCGACGACTCGCTGATCGAAACCAAGGTCGAGGTCAACATTGCCAAGGCCGCACCGGACCTGGGCAACGGTGCTTCGCGCATCGTCGTGACCAGCTTCAACGGCGTGGTATTGCTGGCCGGGCAAACCCCGCGTGCCGACCTCAAGGCCCTGGCTGAACAAGCCGCTTCGAGTGTCCAGCGCGTCAAGAAGGTTAACAACGAACTGCAAGTGATGGACCCGATCACCCTGCTGGCCATCAGCAACGATGCCCTGCTGACCACCAAGATCAAGACGCAGATGCTGACCGACAGCGCGATTCCCGGCTCGCGCATCAAGGTCGTCACCGATAACGGCATCGTCTACCTGATGGGCCTGCTGACCCAGACGGAAGCCGCGCGTGCAGCCAACCTCGTGCAAGGCGTGTCGGGTGTGCAAAAGATCGTGAAGGTGTTCGAATACATCGATTGATGTAACCCACAGCCATGAAAAAGGGCGCCGTGCATTGACTGCACGGCGCCCTTTTTTGTCGCTTGTCGCCCGTGTTTATTGGTACTGCTGGTACGGGTTACCCTGGAACTGGTTGTTCTGTTGTGGTGCCTGTTGCTGCTGACCAGGCTGGCCGTATTGCTGGCCAGGAATCGGACCGAGGTTGACCTCTACACGACGATTCTGGGCGCGGCCATTCACGTCGGCGTTGCTGGCAATCGGATTATCCGGGCCGGCACCGCGGGCGCTCAGGTTGGCAGGGCTGACGCCTTGGGAAGTGAGGTAGTTCGCTACGCTCTGCGCACGACGCTGGGACAGGTCCATGTTCAACTGGCGGCTGCCGGTACTGTCGGTGTAGCCGACAATCTGGATTGTGTTCTGGTTGAACTGCTTGAGGGAGTTGGCCAGATTGTTCAGCGGCTGGTAGAAGCTGCTGGCGATGGCATCAGAGTTGGTGGCGAAAGTGATGTTACCCGGCATGATCAGCTTGATCTGATCACCCTGGCGCTGAACTTCAACCCCAGTGTTCGCCATGCTTTCACGCAGTTTCTTTTCCTGCTGGTCGGCGTAGTAGCCGTAACCCGCAGCACCAATACCGGCAACAGCCGCACCGATCAGTGCGCCCTTGCCACGGTTGTTATGGTCGATGGCCGCACCTGCCAATGCGCCGGCCAGGGCACCCAGGCCACCGTACTTGGCGGTCTTGCTCATACCGCCGGACTCATTACCTGCCTGTCCCTGGCTGCTGCCGTCATAAGGATTAGGTGAAGCGCAGCCGGACAACAAGGCTACGGCGGTAGCGACAACAAGCAGACGACGCGGAGTAAACATGAAGGAAGCTCCTACTTTTGCATTCTGTGATGCAGAGGACATTGGCAATGGACCTGTGCCGAGCTTGGAACACGACAAACGGTAAAAATTCCATGCCCGGCGGGCGCCGTGCTCTACAACGGCCGAGCACACTCAAACCCTAGCAGACGATTGCTGAACGGCGATTGTCGATTTCTCTGCAAATGTCGCCGGAAAGTAGCCACTGGGTATCCAGGAACAGTCACACCGCAATTAGAAAGCGAGGCTGAGTCAACCCAAGCGCAACCGTTCAAAGGCCGATTCCGAGGGGCAAAAAAAATGAGCCCGACATGGAGTCGGGCTCACCTCTCTACAGGCGCAGTTAAAGCCTATTGGGTCAGGCTGCAACTTTTTGAGACACGTAACTCTTTTTCAACGATGACTTCATGGCCAGCATCTGTTCACCCAGCTTTTCAAGCTCGGCTTTGCCCAGAAGCTTCTTGGCCTTGGGAAACATCTCTGTTTCCTCTTCTTCGATGTGATGTTCGAGCAGTTCCTTGACCACCTTCACCCGCCCTGCGAATTCCGGGGAGGTAGGATCAGTTGCTTTCAGGTCGGGAAGAACCAGAGAATCAACCGTGCGGTGCTCCTCTTTTGCTTCATAGTACATCTCGGCCTCGTCTTTCCCACCGGCGGCCTTGAAGGCGGGATAGAGAATCTGCTCTTCCAACTGGGTGTGGATGGACACTTCCATCTCTAATTTATCCAGCAGCTCAGTGCGCTTCTTCACCCCACGCTCAGTCGATTCACTCAGTTGGGTCAGGATGGCTTTGACTTTTTCGTGGTCGGCTTTGAGAAGGTCGATGGCATTCATTTTTCTATCTCACTATGGCTATCACGGAAGGGTTCAGCCGTTCTTTGGCGGCTATCTCCCTAGTGCTATCGCATTTGCCGTGCCACCTTACAAAAAATTTAAACCCCTTATATTTCAATAGGTTATTTAGATTAGTGGCAATTTGAATTCATGCACCTTGCCCGAATGGACCTGCCGTCTATTGCAGATAGCAACACGCTCAAACGCCGTTTGATCCCAAGCGCTCGCCAAGGCCAGAAATTACGAACATCTCAATCGACCCACGGTCATTTATTGCATGAGGTGCAGCGCTCATGCGTCGGACCAGATTGCAGAAGTAAGCATGTGGAGTAGGTCATGAACCCATACACAGATGACTTGCCTGATGCCATCAAGCGTCAGGCCGATAGGCTTTTTTACGATATAGAGCGGGCAGGCTCGATGATTTTCGCGGTAAAAACCGGAGCGAAGGCCGAAGGGTTCGTCCTGGGAATAACCTGCTGTGCCGGCCTCCCGGCGGAGCGTTGTGAGTTGCTGTCCAACCATTTCGACAGCGCCGTCGAGAAAAGGCTGAGATTGTTGACAGCGGGCCTATAGAACAGCCTCTCAGCACGACGGCTCAGGGCAAGCGTCAAAACGCGTGATGCTCGCTCCCTATATCGGGCCCTATATCGGGTAAAGCCGGCTTGGTCGCGCTTTGAAATCCACTGGAGAACCTCCTAAACTGGCTCACCACCTTGCTCCCACCTACGCAATTTTGCTTCAGTCCGTCTATAACGGACCTGATCAGGACACCGACATGCGCCTGCCGGATTTCATTCTAGAAAACCTCGAGCCCATCTTGCAGGCCTGGGAAGATTTCGCGAGAACGATCGAGACACCCGGCACGGATCTCGACCGCAGTGCATTGCGCGACCATGCAGAGCAAATGCTGCGGGCGATCGTCGCCGACCTGCGAACCGCACAGACCGCACAAGAGCAAATTGATAAGTCGCATGGCCTGGGGCCGGTGGAAGAGCACGAAACCGCCGCTGAAACCCATGCAGTGGCTCGCTTACTGGCGGGCTTCACCATCGATCAAATGGTTTCTGAATATCGCGCCCTCAGGGCGAGCGTGCTCAGGCAGTGGATGAGCCAGGTAAAAAATGGCACGTCACTGAATATTGATGATATGACCCGATTCCACGAAGCGATTGACCAGGCTCTCGCGGAGTCTATCGCCAGTTACTCCCGAGCCGTTGATGTGTCGCGCAATATTTTCCTGGGCGTTCTCGGCCACGATTTGCGCACCCCGCTCGGGGCGATTTTACTGGGCAGCGACATTCTCAAACATTCCGAGGGTCTCGGGGCGCGGGATGCCAAAGTCGCGACCCAGATACATACCAGCGTTACCCGGGCGAGCCGTATTGTTGGCGATTTGCTGGATCTGACATGCTGCCACATGGGGCCCGGTATTCCCGTCACCAAGACAGACCTGGACCTTTTACCGCTGTGCCGCAGAGTGGTGGAAGAAATCCAGGCATTTCATCCTGAAGCCAACGTGCTGTTTGTCGCACGCACTGCGGTTCCCGGCAGGTTTGACGGCCCGCGATTGGAGCAGGTCTTTTCAAACATCATCAGCAACGCGGTGAATCACGGGAATATCCAGCTTCCCATAACCGTGCAATTGTCGGTCACCGAGGGCGTCGCGGTATTCAGCGTCCACAACAGCGGCGAACCGATACCTGAGGAGGCCCTACCGTTTATCTTCAACCCCATGGGGCGTTTTTCTCAGCGCTCTACCACCGAAAACGGGCCTACCGAAGGGTTGGGCCTGGGCCTGTTTATCGCGTCAGAAATCGTGACCGCCCATAAGGGCTCAATCGATGTCACTTCTGACGCAACGCAAGGCACTACTTTCCTCGTAGAACTTCCGCTCACTGAGTGAGCGGTTCGCCCTGCGAAAAATCACTGCACGTCCCGCCTAAAAAATTGTACAAATTGCCTTTATTGTACAAGTATAAGTGAGCAGCCAGGCATCCGCGCGCCCTCTCACCACGGCTCTGGCATGCCTGCACCCTATACGTTTCTCCATCACTGGAAACTGCTCGATGACTGCACATCGCCGCCTATGCCTGGTTCTGGGCGATCAATTGTCTTTCGACCTGGCCTCGCTGCAGGGCCTGGATAAAGAGCGCGATAGCGTACTACTCGTCGAAGTGATGGAAGAGGCCCGCCACGTCCCTCACCACCCGCAGAAGATCGCCCTGGTCTTCAGCGCCATGCGCCACTTCGCCGAGGCATTGAGGCAAGCTGGAACGCAGATCCACTACGTTACCCTCGATGACCCGCAGAACACTGGCTCGGTGCCGAGTGAGCTACAGCGCTGGCAGTCACTGTTGCAGCCCGATGAACTGCACATCACCGAATGTGGCGATTGGCGCCTGGAACAGTCAATCCGTACGTGTGGCTTGGCGATTGAGTGGCATCGCGATAGTCGATTTCTCTGCAGTCGTGCCGAATTCGCCCATTGGGCCGCAGACAAAAAACAGCTGCGCATGGAGTTTTTCTATCGAGAAATGCGCCGCAAAAACAGGATACTGCTCAACGGTGACGGCAGCCCGGTAGGCGGTGCGTGGAATTTTGATGCGGACAACCGCAAGCCCCTACCCAAAGGAGTGCGGCCGCCTGCGCCGGCCCGCTTCCCGCCCGACGCGCTCACCCAGGAAGTCCTTGCGCTGGTGGCTGAACACTTTTCCAGCCACTACGGCACCCTGGCCCACTTCGACTACCCGGTCAGTCATGCAGATGCGCAGGCTCTCTGGGATTACTTCCTCGATTGGGGGCTGGCGGCCTTCGGTGACTATCAGGACGCAATGGCCAGTGATGAGCCCTTTCTGTTCCATGCCCGTATCAGTGCCGCGCTCAATATCGGCCTGCTGGATGTTCGCCAACTGTGCAGCGATGTCGAGGCCGCCTATTGGTCGGGCAACATCGCGCTGAATGCCGCAGAAGGCTTTATTCGCCAACTGATCGGGTGGCGGGAGTACGTCAGGGGGGTCTACTGGCTGAGGATGCCTGACTACGCCGACGGTAATGCGTTCGGCAATACAAGATCACTGCCGGAGTTCTACTGGACAGGCGCTACCCGGATGAACTGCATGCGCCAAGCCATCAACCAAAGCCTGGAGCACGCCTACGCTCATCACATTCAACGGTTGATGGTGACAGGCAATT
The DNA here is from genome assembly GCF_009935975.1 of Pseudomonas sp. Q1. Taxonomy (NCBI): domain Bacteria; kingdom Pseudomonadati; phylum Pseudomonadota; class Gammaproteobacteria; order Pseudomonadales; family Pseudomonadaceae; genus Pseudomonas; species Pseudomonas sp. Q1. The sequence goes on from NZ_QODI01000003.1 coordinate 222,162, forward strand.
TTGCCCTCTTGGCCGGTATCGCTCCGCCCCAGATATGCGAGTGGTACCTGGCGATCTACATGGATGCATTCGAATGGGTCGAGCTGCCAAACACCCTGGGCATGGTGATGCACGCCGACGGTGGGTATCTGGGCTCCAAACCTTACTGTGCGAGCGGTCAGTACATCAAACGCATGTCTGACTACTGTCGTACCTGTGCCTACAAGGTCAGTGAAAGCACCACAGAAGATGCTTGCCCTTTCAATGCGCTCTATTGGCACTTTCTCATGCGTCACGCTGACCTTCTGCGCGGTAATCACCGCATGGGCATGGTGTATAAAAACCTCGACCGCCTAACGGAGGCCAAGCAGCAGGCGCTCTGGCAACGGGGGCAGAGTCTGCTGACCCGGCTGGATGAAGGTGAGTCATTTTGAAAAAGAGTGAGCTGCCGGTGAAAACCTGCGTGTCTTGCGGCCTCTCCTTTACCTGGCGAAAAAAGTGGGCCCGTTGCTGGAATGAAGTGCTTTACTGCTCGCAGCGCTGCCGGCGCAACAAACCGGTGAAAAACTGAACCGGCGCATCCTTGCATACACGGGGCGAAGCGCTAACCAATCAACCCCAACTCCTGCGCCCGTGCCACCGCCTGAGTACGCCGCTCGACCCCCAGTTTGCTGTTGATGTGGCTGGCGTGGGTCTTGACGGTGTGCAGTGAAATAAACAGCTGATTGCTGATTTCCTGATTCGAACACCCCTGCGCGATCAATTGCAGGACCGCCCGCTCTCGGGCGCTCAGGGTTTCGTGAGCAGGCGAAGTTCCGGCCGGCACCACCACGGGAAGCAGCGCCAGCAAACTCTGGTTCAACAGGCCATGGGGGTCCCTGCCAAGTTGTTCGCGCATCCAGTCCGGGTAGTTTTCCAGCAAGCGCTGGAACGGTTGCAGCGCACCGCCCGCTCCGGCTTCCAAGGCTTGGACGAGGATGGACCGGGCCTTGGCTTCCTGGCCGCACTCCAGTAACAAGTGCGCCTGCTGGGTCAGCGCCATCAGCGCGATCATCTGGCGCCCATCGTTATGAGCTTGCTGCGCCAACGCTTCAAGCCGTCGCAGTGAAGCCTCGGATTGATGGCGCGTTGCGTCCAGCGCGGCCTGCTGCAGCTCGATATGTTGCGGCAAGTGTGGATGAAACTCCGGCGCTGCGGCCGCGTGCTCGCCGTTGTAGGTCTGCCCCAGGCGGGTCAGCCAGGCATCGGCCAGGTCAGTGCGCCCCTGGATCAGCCACAGCTCACATTTGATCAGCGTGATCATCGCCAGATAGTAGATGGGTGGAACATCCCAGATATGCATCAGGCGCTCGGCCTCGGCCAGCTCGGCAAACGCCTTGGGGAAATCCCCACGTCGCCCTTCGAAGTTGGCGATCACGCAATGCCCGATCAATACGCTGATATCCCGACAGGCACGGGCTTCCGCCAGCCCGGCACGCAACCGTGCGAGGCCGGCTTCGGGCTGGAAACGCACCAGCAGCAGGTAACCTTCATACAACGACAGCCGCGCACGCACGGCATACAACCGTTGTGGCGCCAGGTCATGCAGGCGCTGCAAGCCCTGGCGCACTTCATCGAGCGAGCGCAAGATCTCGCCACGCGCCTGCAGTACCCGCGCCCGGTCGTAATGAGCCAGTGCTTCAAACAGGGGGTTGCCGACGCGTTGCGCAAGCTCCAGGGACTCTCGATTCAAGCCCCGGGCACGCCATAGGTCGGCATCGACGATGGCCAGGTTGGAGAGGGTCGACAGGCACATCAGGCGCTGGCCGTAGCGCTTGTGCGGCAGGCTTTCCAACGCCTCGCTGCAATAACGTTGAGTCGATTCGCGATCTCCGCGGCCACGGGCAATGATGCCGCTCAGCGCCAACCATTGGGCGAGCATGGATTTCTGTGCGGTCGCTGACGGCGCCGGCAGGAAGCGGCTGAGGTAGCTGGATAACTCTTCGGCCGCGTCCAGTTGGCAGGCCAGGCCCAAGGCCCAGCTATACAACACGATCAAGCGTGGCGTGCTGATCAACAGGCTGTCGGGCAAGTCCATCTTCCAGCGCAGCAGCATGCCCACGTTCTGCTCGGCCAGCAGTTGCTCTTCAGACAGGTTTTGCACCAGGTTCGCCGCCACATCGAGATGGCCGGCCCGCAGTGCCTGCTCGACCGCCTCATCGATCAGGCCCTGGGCGTTGAACCACCGGCAGGCGCGCAGGTGAAGGCTGGCCAAGGGCAATGTGGCGCTCTTGGCGCGACGCGTACGCAGCAGGTCGGAAAACAGATGGTGGTAGCGATACCAATGCCCCTGCTCGTCCAAAGGCACCAGGAAGACTTGATGAGCCAGCAGGTAGCGCAGGATTTCACCACTGTCATGGGCTTCGCGTACGGCATCGCATAGCTCGCTGCAAAAACGATCCTGAGGCGCCGTGTCATACAAAAATGCTTGCACCTCCACCGGCAGGCAGTCGATGACCTCCTCCAGCAGGTAATCCCGGATCAGCCCTTCCCCGCCGTGCAGGCTTTGCGGCAGCGCACCTTCGTTGCCGGCTTCGGACGCCGCCAGCAGCCAGAAACGCAGGCCGGCGACCCAACCTTCGCTGCGGCGAATCAGGTTATCCAGGGCCTCACCGCGCAATGAGCTGCTATGGCGGTCCAGCACTGCCAGGGACTCGTCATGAGTCAGGCGCAAGTCCTGTTCATGCAATTCCAGCAGGTGCCGTGACAAGCGCAATCGCGCCAGGTGCCAATCCGGACGCTGGCGACTGGTGACCAACACCACCAGGCCGTCAGGCAAATGATTGAGGAAGAATTGCAGGCAACGATCCAGCACCGGCCCCTGGGCCAAGTGGTAGTCATCCAGTACCAGCAATAAAGGCGTCTGCGTGGACAGGTAGCCCGTCAGCTCATCCAGCAAACCATCCAGCCACTCCTCGAAAGCAAAGGGCTGATGGCGTTGGCGCATTTTCAGCAGGCCGAGGGACTGGGCACCGAGCTGCGGGAAGTATTGCTGCAAACCGTCGAGCAGGCGCTCAAGAAATCGACCAGGGTCGCTGTCCCGTGGGCTCAACCCCAGCCACAGACTTTGCCAATGCGTCGGCAGGGCCTGGCAGAACTCGACCGCCAACGAGCTTTTGCCGAACCCGGCCGGCGCGCTGACCAGCAGCAATCGCCCCTCCAACCCGGCGCTCAAACGTTCGCACAAGCGCGGTCGCAGCACGTAGCCGTCAGGCAGCGGCGGCCTGTAGAAGCGCGCTTCCAGCGTCGGAATCGCTGCGCTCGCAGGCCCTTGGATTCGGGACAGATCAGTCATCGCCGGGCTCTTGTAGAAGGCTGTTGTCGGCATTGCAGATGTCCGCAGACTAGCGGTAAAAGCGGCGGGGTTGTAGATCTTTGCAACATTTACCTGAAAAAGAACTGCGACAAAAAATGTGGGAGGGGCCTGATGCCAGTCAGTTAAATGGTGGGTAGAACACATCATCTGTAGTGAGCGGCAGGTTCTCTTGACTGAGTAGCATTAGGGAGGGGGCAGCCCCCTCCCACACTGGAACCTTGTTGCCGCTTAGCGCACACCGTCCTGGCGCAGGGCCGCTGGAGTGAAGTCGCTGGTGGTGGCGGTGAAGCCGAAGTCATACGCCTGCTTCTCTTCGTTTTTCATGCCCAGCGCCAGGTAGCGGCCGGACTGCAGGTCGTAGAGGGTTTCCAGGGCATACCACGGCACTTGCTTGTCGTAGTAGTTCTCGGCATGGGCTTCGGCGACGCGCCACAGCTGACCACGGCCGTCATAGTGGTCGATCACGGCCGCTTGCCAGGTATCTTCGTCGATGAAGAAGTCACGCTTGGCATAGATGTGGCGCTGGCCTTCCTTCAAGGTGGCGACCACATGCCAGACGCGACGCAGCTCGTAGCGTGCCAGGTCCTGGTTGATGTGACCGGCCTTGATGATGTCGGCGTATTTGAGCTTGGGATCGTCGACCTTGTAGCTGTTGGAGGCGATGTAGAGTTCTTTCTTGCCTTCCAGTTTCCAGTCGTAGCGGTCCGGCGCGCCGTTGTACATGTCGAGGTTGTCGGAAGTGCGCAGGCCATCGGCGGCAGTGCCCGGCCCGTCATAGGACACTTGCGGCGCCCGACGCACGCGACGCTGACCCGCATTGTAGACCCACGCCGAACGCGGTTCCTTCACCTGGTCCAGGGTTTCGTGCACCAGCAGCACGCCACCGGCCAGACGCGCCGGCGCGGTCACTTGCTGCTTGAAGTAGAACAGCACGTTGCCTGGGTTTTTCGGATCAAAGTCTTTCATCTTGTCGCGGAACACGAACTGATCGCGGAAATACACCAGGCTGTACGAACCGTTGGTTTGCGGCGTGGCCTGGGTTACCAGGCGGGTCACGCTGCCGCCCCGATAGCGGGTAATGTGGTTCCAGATGACTTCCACGCCGCTTTTTGGAATCGGGAACGGCACCGCGGTTTCGAAGTTCTCCAAACCGTTGCCGCCGGAAACCAGGCTGGTGTGCGTGGCATTCTTCTTGATGGCTGCAAACACATCCGCCGGCACGGTCGCGCCGCGATGGGTCGGGTACACCGGCATCTTGAAGGTGTCCGGGTAGCGCTTGAACATCGCGTACTGCCCGGGTGCCAGCTTGTCTTTGTACTGTTCAACGTTGGCTGCGGTGATGGTGAACTGCGGTTGTTCGTTGGCGTAGGGGTTGGCCAGGAAACCACGCGCATCCACGGCACCGGCATTGGTGGGCAGCGGCGACCATTTCGGAATGGTGCCCGCCGCGTTACCGGCCATTTCAGCGCCCATCGGGGTCAGGCTCGTGCCCAGCTTGGCGGCTTCATCCGCCGATACCGCCGCTATGACATTGCTCGCCAGGATCGACAGCCCCAGCACACCCACGTGCAACAGACTTTTTGTTATTTGCATATTCTGGTCTTCCTGAAAATACAGTGTGCTTAGAAGTTGGCGCCGACGCTCAGGGCGATGAAGTCGCGGTCATCCACCGTGCTGAACTTGCCACCAAAGAAGTTGGTGTAGGCCAGGCTGGCGGTATAAGTATTCTGGTACTCGGCATCCAGGCCCAGGCTGACTGCCTTGCGACCTTCTTCGAAGTTACCGCCGGGGCCGGGTGAATACCCCTTGACGTCATGCGACCAAGCCACGTTTGGCTTGAGGTTGACGCCCGCGAACACGTCCGGGTACTCCCAGATGGCTCGGGCGCGGTAGCCCCAGGACGTGGCTGTGGTGTAGCCGTCGTTGTTGCAGTTGGTGTTCAGGCCAGCGGCATTGGGCAGGCCCGCCCCCGTCGCGGTGGAATTGTTGAGCGCATTGCAGAAGCCACCCGGCAAGCTGCCAGGGCCGAAGACCGGATCGCGGCCATAGCGGGCTTGTGATTTGCTTTCCAGCCCCCCGACATGGGTCACCCCGATCTCACCGACGGTGGTCAGGCGGCTGGCGCCCATGACTTGGTCGAAGAAGTGCGTGAAGGTGGTCTGGAACTGCGTCACTTCCTTACGGTTGTAACCATGCAGGTCCTGGCCCGGCGTACCTTTGAGCACGGATGCGTTGCCAAAGCCAGGGATCGGCGTGACACCAGCGTACAGGATATCGGTGGTGCTCAATTGCACGGGAGCGTTTGGACGGTAGCTCAGTTCACCACTCCAGGCCGTGCCTGTCGGCAACGTGGTCGAGAAGCTCAAACCGTACAGGCGGATATCTTCCGGGTACTCGACGAAGTAGTTGGAACTGCCGGCCACGATCAATGGACGCAAGGCAGCCAGAGGCCCCAGAGGGCGGGTGTAAGCCGACGAAGGAGCGCCTTGTGCACTGAAGATCGGCGCGCGGCTGTGGTAATTCATGAAGTACGCGCCGAACTCGGTATCCAGCGGCTCGAAGTTGTAGTGCATGGCCACGCCGAATTGGCCGCTGTCGCGGGCATCCCGGTCCGGACCGCGACGTACCAGTACGCCTTCGTTGTTGACGTCCACACCCAGGGCATTGAGCGTCGGCAACGCAGCGCCCGGGATGGTCGAACGCTTGTTGAGGACACGCAGGTTGTTGTCACAGCCATCGGAAATCACGTCGGGCTGGGAGAAGTACGTGCCGCAGTTATCGGTCACCGTCTGGTCCCACTCCAGCTGATAAAACGCCTCAGCCGACAAGTTATCCGTCAATGATTGCGACACATAAAACATGTTGACCGGAATCAAGCCTTCCTTGATCTCGGCGCCCGGACGACGGAATGCGGACACGTCGATCGGGTTGATGGAGTTGATGCCGCCGCCGATGAAGGTACTTTCACCCCAGCTCACCACCTGCTTGCCGAAACGCACGTTGCCCGGCAAATCGGCGATGTTGTAGTTGTGGTAAATGAATGCATCGAGGATCTGCCCGCCGGAGGACTTGGCGCCTTCCTTGCGGTTGTTGTCGCTGATGTCCTTGAACGGACGGCTTTCGTCCTTGAGTTCGAAGTCGTACCAGTACTTGCCGCGCACAAACACGCCGGTGTCGCCGTATTTCAGTTCCAGGTCGTGGATGCCCTTGAAGATCTTCGAGAACGTTTCACCGCGCTTGAAGTTCAAGTGGCCGTCATCGGAGGTCTGGGACAACCCCTTGCCGCCGTTGTTGGCACCGATCAGGTCTCGGTTAGGCTTGGCTGTCGACCAGCTCGCCCCCACGGAAAGCGACGAGTCAAAGCTCCCTTCGACTTCACCGATATTGAAACTGACGCCGAATGCGGGCCCGGCGAGCGTAGAAGCGAGACTGACGGCCAGAGGCAATCTCGCCCGGCGCCAGAACTGGTTTACTGAGGTCATCGACGCTACTCCATGTGCATTATTGTTATGGCAGTGAGTTCTTTCCTACAGATGCATGTAACGGCCGGGATACAACGATCCCAATGCCGCACGGCACCCGAGCCCCCATGGCCCGAAGCGGAGCATCCGTGAATAACTCTGGAAGGGACTATAGCCAGCAGGGGGGGAGCGCTTGATCCCTCTAAAGTGTGATTTGCATCACCAACCCGTCTGCCACAACCCTTTCGCCACACCGACGAAGATCGGCGTGGCAAGGATGGCTGAAAATCGATAAATCACAAGTGAAGGCTTGAGATAGAGCATTGCCGCGCCCGAGCGGGCGCGGCGAAGGGCGTCACAGGGTCGACAGGAACGTACTGTTGTTGGCCTGCCATTCGATGATGTCGATACGGATACGTTTTTTGTCGAGTTTTCCTACGCTGGTCTTGGGAATTTCAGTAACAACCGCGATCTGGCTTGGAATGGCCCACTTGCTCAAGTGGCCCAGTTCGACAAAAGGCTTGAGATGTTCCTTGAGCTCACGCGCACCTATCACATGGCCATCACGCACGACCAGCAACGCAAACGGGCGCTCGCCCCACTGCGGATCGGCGATGCCTACCACTGCTACTTCACGTACCGCCGGGTGACGGCTGACCAGGTCTTCAAGCGCCAGGGAGGAGATCCATTCGCCCCCCGTCTTGATCACGTCCTTGATGCGATCGCGGATATCAATCACCCCGAAGGCGTCCAGGGTCGCCACGTCACCGGTGTGCATCCAGCCGCCGGCCCACAGCTCGGCGCCCTTCTGCGGCTCATTGAAATAGCCTTCGCTGAGCCAAGGGGCGCGCAACACTAGCTCGCCCTGGGATTCGCCATCGGCGGGCAGGAAATTGCCGTCATCATCGATAATCGCCGCTTCCACCAACGGCCCGGGCACGCCGGCCTTGATGCGGTAGGTGGTGCGCTCATCTTCACTGCCGGCCATCAGCTCTTCATTGAGGTGGGCACAGGACACCAGCGGCCCGGTCTCGGACATGCCGTACGCGGCGGTCAGTTGAATGCCCCGCGCCTTGGAGGCGTCATACAACGAGCGATTCAGCGCACTGCCGCCGATGACGATTTTCCAACCGCCGAAATCCACGCCCTGGGCGGCCTTGGCGTTGAGCACCATTTGCAGGATGGTCGGCACGCAGTGCGAGAAGGTGACTTTTTCCTTGCGCCACAGCTCCACCAGGTATTCCGGGTCGTAGCGGCCGGGATAGACCTGTTTGAGCCCCAGCATGGTGGCTACATAGGGCAGGCCCCAGGCGTGTACATGGAACATCGGCGTGATCGGCATGTACACATCGTTGGTGCCCAGCAGGCGCACGCTGTCGACGCTGCCCATGATGGTTGCCACACCCATGGTGTGCAGCACCAGTTGGCGATGAGTGAAGTACACACCTTTGGGGTTGCCGGTGGTGCCAGTGGTGTAGAAGGTGGTCGCGACCGAGTTTTCGTCGAAGTCCTGGAAGTCGTACTTCGGGCTGGCGGCCGCCAGCAGGCTTTCATACTCGCCCACCAGGTTCGGCAGCTCGGCGGTTTGGGCGTCACCATCGGTGAGCAGCAGGGTCTTGTCGACGGTGGTGAGGTGCCCGGCGATCGCCTGGTAAAGCCCCACGAACTCGCTGTTGACCAACACAAAGCGGTCTTCGGCGTGGTTCATGGTGTAGAGGATCTGCTCCGGCGACAGGCGCACGTTAATGGTGTGGATCACCGCACCGATCATCGGGATAGCGAACATGCACTCCAGGTACCGGTGGCTGTCCCAATCCATGACCGCCACGGTGTCACCGGCCTTGACGCCGGCTTCGGTCAATACGTTGGCCAGCCGCGCGACCCGTTCGATCAAGGTCGGGTAGGTATAACGCAGCTTGTCACGGTAGATGATTTCCCGGGTTTTCTCGTAACGGGTGCCGGACATCAACAGGCGTTTGATCAACAGCGGGTACTGGTACGCACCTTCGGCGGGCGGGATAACGCGGGTCTGCAACATACTAATCCCTTATCTGACTGCACGGTCTTGGCTTGAAGACCTGCACTTTAGAGAGCTTATGTGTCAGCTAAATCAGCCAAAGGAATGATTTGCAGACCCCGGCGAATGCTAGCTTTAAGCCAGCACCCGGCAACTGAAAAACTCATTTCATGCTGGTAAAGGCCAACTTCACACCGATAGCGATCAGTACCGCACCCATGGTGCGGTCGAACCAGTGGCCCATCCGCGCAAACCCGGCACGCACGCGCTGCTGGCTGAACAACATCGCCACCAGGCAGAACCACAGCGCCGTCGCCACCGCCAGGTACACGCCGTAACCCGCTTGAATGGCCAGCGGCGTCTGCGGGTTGATCACCACAGTGAACAAGGAGAGGAAAAACAGGGTGGCCTTGGGGTTCAAGCCGTTGGTCACGAAACCTGCGGTAAATGCGCCACGCGGGGTGCGTTCGCCAGCTTCGCGGTGCAACTCGCCTTCGGCGGCAGGCTTGGCCGGCTGCGCACGCAATGCCTTGAAACCGATGTACAGCAGATACGCGGCGGCCGCCCATTTCAGCGCGTTGAACAGCACGATGGACTGCGACACGATCAAGCCGATGCCGAGCAACGAGTAACCCACGTGCAGGAAAATCGCCGAGCCGACGCCCAGCGCCGTCCACGTCCCGGCGCGGCGGCCATGGGTCACACTTTCGCGCACGACCACGGCGAAATCCGGGCCGGGGCTGGCCACTGCCAACAGGTGAATCAGCGCTACGGTCAAAAACTCGGCGACGTACATGCTTACTCCATTAAGTAACTGATTATTTCATCTGATAGGCTCGGCAGATTACGCCTTCGAACCTCGTCACAAAAGGTACAGTTGAGATGAACAATCGCCGCGCCGTCTTCCTTGATCACTCCTCTCTGGACTTGGGCGACCTCGACCTCGGCGAGTTGCGCAACAGCTTCAGCGAGCTGCAGCTGTTTACGGATACCACGCCACAGAATGTGCTTGAGCGCGTGCAAAACGCCCAGGTGGTGATCAGCAACAAGATCGTGCTCAACGCCGAAACCCTGGCGGCCTGCCCTGAACTGGAACTGATCCTGGTATCGGCCACCGGCACCAACAACGTCGACCTCGCCGCCGCCCGCGCCCATGGCATTACCGTGAGCAACTGCCAGGGCTACGGCACACCGTCGGTGGCGCAGCACACGATCATGTTGCTGCTCAACCTGGCGACACGCTTGAAGGACTATCAACGCGATGTGGCGGCCGGCAAATGGCAGCAAGCCAAGCAGTTCTGCCTGCTGGACTACCCCATCGTCGAGCTGGAAGGCAAAACCCTCGGCCTGCTCGGCCATGGCGAACTGGGCGGCGCCGTGGCACGCCTGGCGCAAGCCTTCGGCATGCGCGTGGTGCTCGGCGCGATTCCCGGACGCCCTGCCCGCGCCGACCGCGTGCCGCTGGATGAGTTGCTCGCACAGGTCGACGCACTGACCTTGCACTGCCCGCTCAATGAACACACCCGCGACTTTATCGGCGCCCGCGAACTGGCATTGCTCAAGCCCGGCGCCTTTATCGTCAATACCGCGCGCGGTGGCCTGATCAATGAACAGGCGCTGGCAGACGCGCTGCGCAGCGACCACCTGGGCGGCGCAGCCACCGATGTGCTGAGTGTCGAGCCGCCGGTGCAGGGTAACCCGCTGCTGGCAGGCGACATTCCTCGATTGATCGTCACGCCGCACAATGCCTGGGGCAGCCGCGAAGCTCGACAGCGGATCGTCGGCCAATTGGTGGAAAACGCCCAAGGCTTTTTCAACGGCGCCCCGTTGCGCGTCGTCAATTGATAAACTGCGCCCCTTTTCAAGGAGCAGACCATGGATCCGCGCAGTGAAGTACTGCTTCGTCAGGCCGAACTTTTTCAAGGCAACCTGCTGCTGGTCGGCTTGCCTGCCGACGACCTGCTGGGCCGCCTGCCCAACGCCCACGGTTGGTGCTGGCATGCCGGCGACCAGGCCGCGCTCGATGCACGCTTCCCCGAGCGCAGCCAGTTCGGTGTGAACGTGCCCGAGCGCTCGTTCGACGCGGCAGTGATCTTCCTGCCCAAGTCCAAGGACCTCACCGACTACCTGCTCAACGCCGTGGCCGCACGCCTGCCCGGCGCCGAGCTGTTTCTGGTCGGGGAGAAAAAAGGCGGTATCGAAAGTGCCGCCAAACAGATGATCCCCTTCGGCAAACCGCGCAAGCTCGATAGCGCACGGCATTGCCAACTGTGGCAGGTCACCGTGGCCAATGCCCCGCAAGCGGTCGAGCTGGAAAGCCTGGCGCAGGTGTTCGACGTACCGCTGGCCGAAGGGCCGCTCAAGGTCGTGAGCCTGCCGGGCGTGTTCAGCCACGGGCGCCTGGATCGCGGCACCGAGCTGTTGCTGGAGCATCTGGACAAGCTGCCTGGCGGTCACTTGCTCGACTTTGGTTGCGGCGCCGGTGTGCTGGGGGCGGCCGTCAAGCGGCGCTACCCGCACAACAGCGTCACGTTGCTGGACGTGGACGCATTTGCCGCTGCCAGCAGTCGCCTGACATTGGCTGCCAATGGCCTGGAAGCCGAGGTGTTGACCGGTGATGGTATCGACGCCGCACCGATGGGTTTGAACGCAATCCTGAGCAACCCACCGTTCCATGTCGGGGTGCATACCGATTATTTCGCCACCGAGAACCTGCTGCGAAAAGCCGCGAAACACCTGGCAAAAGGCGGCGAACTCCGGCTAGTTGCCAACAGCTTCCTGAAGTATCAGCCGCTGATCGAAGAGCATCTTGGGGTCTGTGCGATCAAGGCCGAAGGCAACGGCTTTCGCATTTACCGTGCCAAGCGCGGCTGACGGGCGTTTGAAAAAGAACGCTTGCCGAATGGATTTTGCCTAGGCAGAATCCGCTCCGTCCTAGGGGAGTAGTCTCCCACGAGCGTCACGCTCGTCCGGCATACGTCAACATACTTGGTCAGCAGGCCATGGCGTATGCGACCCAGGAGTCCGCACAGACGGACCGGGGTTTGACAAGACCTATGACACGCACACCTTACCCGGGGCGGGAAGGCTGTACGTGTCATAGCCGTGTCGACCCGCCCCTGGAAGCCTACCTGATGCTGGATTCATTACTCGTTCCTACCGCAATCGTTGCCTTGGCCGAAATCGGCGACAAGACGCAACTGCTCGCGCTCATCCTCGCCGCACGCTTTCGCAAGCCCTGGCCGATCATCGCCGGTATCGTCGCCGCGACCCTGGCCAACCATGCGGCCGCCGGTGCCGTGGGGGCCTGGTTCGGTAGTTTCTTCTCGGATGCGGTGCTGCACTGGATCCTGGCGGCGAGCTTCTGCGCCACCGCGCTGTGGACGCTGGTGCCGGACAAGCTCGACGATGACGAAGCCAGTACCACACGCAAGTTCGGGCCATTCCTGACCACGTTGATCGCATTCTTCCTCGCCGAAATCGGCGACAAGACGCAGATCGCCACGGTGATGCTGGCGGCGCAGTATCCGGAGTTGTGGCTGGTGATCATCGGCACCACCCTGGGCATGCTGATTGCCAACGTGCCGGTCGTATTGGCGGGGAACTTTGCAGCCGAGAAGCTGCCGCTGACCTTGATTCGTCGACTGGCGGCTTCGGCGTTTTTCATCCTGGCGATCGTGGCGGTGTACAAGGCCATGCAAAGCAGCGGTTGGATCTGAGGCTGTAAACCCCAACCCATTGTGGGAGGGGGCTTGCTCCCGATAGCAGTATTTCAGTCGGTATATATGTTGACTGATTCACCGCCATCGGGAGCAAGCCCCCTCCCACACTTGGATCTTCACAAGGTTCGGAGTATCAGGATTTCCGGGCCTGTTGGTAGAGCGGCATCACCTTCGGAATGGCCGCCTGCAGCGAGGCGATCCGGCTGTCGGACGCCGGGTGAGTACTCATGAACTCCGGTGGCGCGCCCTCTGAAGCCTTGGCCATCTTGTTCCACAGCGTGATGGCGGCGTTCGGGTTGTAGCCGGCGCGAGCCGAAAGCTCCAGGCCGATCAGGTCCGCTTCGTTTTCGTTGGCGCGGCTGTTAGGCAAGGTCATGCCGTAGTTGGCAACCGTGTCGGCCAGTGCCAGGCTGTCCTGGCCCAGGCCAAACAACGCACCGGCGCCCTGCTTGGCCATCTGGATGCCATACGCCTTGGACATGGCTTCGCGGCCGTGTTCACGCAAGGCGTGGGCAATCTCATGGCCCATTACGGCAGCCAGCTCGTCATCGGTGAGCTTGAGATTGTCGATCAACGCGCTGTACACGAAGATCTTGCCGCCAGGCCCGCAGTTGGCGTTCATCTCATCGCTCTTGATCAGGTTCACTTCCCACTGCCACTGCGCCGCATCCGGGCGGAAGTTCGGCGCCTGGGCGATCAAGCGGTTGGCGATGGCCTGCACGCGCTTGGCGTTGGTGCTGGTCTTGTCGACCAACCCCTTGCCGCTCGCCTCACCCAACGTCTGCTGGTAAGACTGGGCATACATCTGGTCGACTTCCTGACTCGACAGCATGCTGAACATGTACTGCTTACGCTCCACACCCACGGCGCCACCACTGGTGGTGTTGACCGACTGGCAACCTGCGAGCAACACCGCTGAACTGAGTAGACTTACCGCCAATGTTTTCTTCATGACACTCTCCCTGAAAATCTGGCGCATATCGTAGGCGGTCATTTATATCGACGCCAGATACAACAGACGTTTAACCGCTGATTTTCGGATACATCTCACAACGCCAGCCATCATCGCATTTGCGACACCCCCCCACTCATTTGCAGGACAAGCCTTAAGACTCCCTCCGGCATGGCCGATATAACAATAAGCCCAACCTCTCTGCGCCCGGAGCCTTCATGAAATTCAAGTCGATTCAGTTTTCTGTCGCGGCACTCACCGGCGCCATCGTGCTGAGCGTGGTCGCCGTGCTGGTGCTCTACGCCTTGTTTTCCGGTGCGCGCACCCAGGAGATGGTGCAGACACGCACCCAAACCCAATTCGAGCAAATCATCAAGGAACGTCTTACCGCGCTGGCACAGACCCAGGCCACACTGATCCAGCGTGAACTGGAGGCGCCACTGGTGACCGCCAAAGGTTTGGCCACCACCAACGCCCTGCTCGGCATGAAGGACGCCAAGGGCGAACCCGCGCTGCAGATCGGCCGCGAGCAATTGATCAGCCTGCTACATGAAACGGTGGTGCGTAACCCGAAAATCCTCGGCGCCTACATCGGCTGGGAACCCAATGCAATCGACCATAACGATGCCAATTATGTAAACAGCCCGATCGTCGGCATGGGCACCGACGGCCGCTTTCTACCCTGGTGGTACCGCAACGCAGACGGCAGCCTGGGCCTGGACAAACTCGCCGACGTCAACGACCAGAGCACTCTCTCCACCGGCATACGCGCCAGCGAGTACTACTTGTGCTCCAAGGAAAGCCAGAAACCCTGCGCCATCGACCCTGCCCCCTATAAGGTCGGCAATGCCATGGTGATGCTGGCGTCGTTCATCGAGCCGATCATGATCGACGGCAAGTTCCAGGGCATCGTCGGTGCCGACCTGTCGGTGAACTTCATCCAGGACATGCTGACCCGCGCCGACCAGAACCTCTACGACGGCGCCGGCGAATTGGCGCTGATCTCCAACAATGGACGCCTGGTGGCCTACACCAAGGACTCAAGCAAACTCGGCGAAAAAGCCAGCGACCTGCTCGACAGCAGTGAGCTGTCCAATCTTGGCCAATTGAAGGTTGGCGAAGTGCGCTACGACATCGACAAGGAACACGGGCATATCGAGTTGCTCCTGCCGTTCAATATCGGCCAGACCGACGCGCGCTGGACCTTGATGCTGCAACTGCCCCTGAGCGCCGTGATGGCGGATTCGAACGCGCTGCAAAGTGACCTGCAGGCCCAGCGCAAGGCGGACATCTTCGGCATGGCCATGGTCGGCCTGGTGATCGCCGGCCTCGGCCTGCTGGTGATCTGGCTGGTCGGCCACGGCATCGCCCGCCCACTCAAACAAATGGTGGCCATGCTCAACGATATCGCCCAGGGCGAAGGCGACCTCACACGCCGCCTGAGCAGTGACCGTGCCGACGAGTTGGGCGCGATTGCCAGCGGCTTCAATACCTTCCTGATCAAGCTGCAAGGCATGATTACGCAAGTGGTGAGCTCGGTGCAGAAGGTCAGCGACTCGTCGGAACACACCGCTGACATTGCGATCCGCACCAACCAGGGCGTGCACAAACAAATGGTCGAGATCGACCAGGTGGCAACCGCCGTGCACGAGATGACCGCCACCGCACAGGATGTGGCGCGCAACGCTACCCAGGCCGCGCAAGCCGCCAGCCATGCCGACCAGGCGGCCAGCCAGGGGATGCGTATTGTGCGCGATACCTCTTCCTCCATTGGTGCGCTCGCAGAGGAAATCGGCAAAGCCGTGGGCGTGGTCCAGACCCTGGCCAAGGACAGCGAGAACATCAATGCGATCCTCACGGCGATTCGCGGGATTGCCGAGCAGACCAACCTGCTCGCGCTCAACGCGGCCATCGAAGCGGCGCGAGCCGGCGAGCAAGGCCGTGGTTTTGCCGTGGTCGCCGATGAGGTGCGCAACCTGGCGCAGAAAACCCAGAAGGCCACCGAAGAAATCCAGGCCATGATCCAGCAGTTGCAACAAGGTACCCGCGATGTGGTACGGGTGATGGAAGACAGCCAGAACCGCACCGATGAAAGCGTGCAACACGCAGCCAAGGCGGCTGAGGCGCTTGAGACCATCACCCAGGCGGTGTCGGTGATCAACGACATGAACACCCAGATCGCCAGTGCTGCCGAGGAACAGAGCGCGGTGGCCGAGGACATCAATCGCAATGTGATCAATATTGGCCAGGTGGCCAATGAAGTCGCGGGCGGTGCGGATGAGTCCAGCACGGCCAGCGCCGACCTGACCAAACTGGCTGAACAGCAGCGGCGCTTGATCAATCAGTTCAAGGTTTGAGATTTGCGGCGACTTTGAGGCCTTATCGGGAGCAAGCCCCCTCCCACATTTGAATGTATCCACAAATCAAACTGTGGGAGGGGGCTTGCTCCCGATGAGGCCGGTCAATCCCACCACTAGGCCGGGGTCAGGCACTCCGGCCCGTTGAGCTTGGGATCGTTGACCATATTGGCCAGGACCCGCTCGCGCAATGCGGCGGGCTCACTGGCCAGCAGGGCCTGCAGGACAGGCAGGGAGGTTTCGGGATTGAGCCAGGCCTCCTGCCCCTGCGCGTCCAGAATCAACGGACGCCGCTGGTTTTGTGCAGCCTGGGTCACCACCGCCGTACTCAGCCAGACCTGCTCCTGCACCGGGTACGCCTCCCAGATGGCGGCAAAAAACAACGTGGAACCCTCCCCCGGCGTCAGCCAATACGGACGCTTGCGCTGGGTGCCTCGCCATTCATAGAACCCGTTGGCCGGCAGCAGGCAGCGACGCTGGCGAAAGGCTTCGCGAAACATCGGTTGTTCGGCCAGGGTCTCGGCGCGGGCGTGGGCCGGGGTGCGCGACAGATCGGTCAGCCAGGGTGGCGTGAGGCCCCAGCGCGCACGCGCCAGCGTGCGCTGACCCTCACTCAGGCGCTGGATCAGCACCGAGTCATTGGGGGAGATATTCCACTGGGCCTGCTGATCCGCCGGGAAGCCCGGCAGGGCAGCAAACGATGAGTTCCAGCGAAACAAGGCATAACGTCCACACATGGGGTAACACGACTCTTGGGTAAACCGACCGACAGCCTAACAGACCAGCACGTCGGGGAAGCTGTCGGGTTCTTCACCGGGCAAGGGTTGGGCGCCGATGTAGGCGGTAATCAGCTCACGGGCATAGGCGGCCTGATCGTTGTCCACTTCCAGGCCCAGCAGTCCGAAAATCGGCAGTTCCCCCGTACCGCCGAGCAAATGGCGCCCCACCAGATGCGCCTCGATACCTTCGCTGGCAAGCATCTGCTGCAGCAGCTCGCCTTCCATCAGGTTTTCCGGTTCGTAGATTCGCTGCATGCGCGTACCTGTTATTCATGACCTGCCGGTTATTCGTTCTCGCTGCGGGTGTCCAGCATCCACTCGTCACCGTGCACCTGCAGGGTGAAAATGACCGGCCGGCAACACACTTGGCAGTCCTCTATATAAGTCTGGTCACCGCCAGACAGGTCCACCGTTGTCTCGACCTCTTCGCCACAATAAGGACATTCGTACAGTGCGGTTTCCAGCATCGCGGTCTCCCAGGTGACTTGTGCGTATAATCGCCGGTCTATTTACAGGGCTATTCACGGCAGAGCCAATATTGCGGCCGCACCCTGATGTTTCCTTCTACTTACCCTAGCCGTTTCTAACAAGAGAGCATGATGGGCGAATTCGATACCATCCGACCTTACAACGACAGCGAAGTCCCGGCAGTGCTGGCACGCCTGTTCAGTGACAAGGCCTTTCTGGACATCCTGACCCACTTCCGCTTCCCGCGCTTTGCCGGCGCCCTGGGCTGGTTGCTCAAGCCGATGATCGCGCGCAAATTGCGCCGCGAGTTTGCCGGCGTCACCACCGTGGCGACGCTGCAGGACAAAGTCGAGTATTACGTCGACCATACCATCGACCGGGCGACCGACGGCGTGACCTATACCGGCGTCGAGCAACTCAAATCGGGCACCGCCTACCTGTTCCTGGCCAACCACCGCGACATCGTGATGGACCCGGCCTTCGTCAACTACGCCGTGTACCACGCCGGCCTGCCGACACCCCGCATCGCCATTGGCGACAACCTGCTGCAAAAGCCGTTTGTCAGCGACCTGATGCGCCTGAACAAGAGCTTCATCGTGCACCGCTCGATCACCGGGCGAAAGGAGAAGATGGCGGCGTTCAACCTGCTGTCGGCCTACATCAATCATTCGATCCGCAACGACGGCCAGTCGATCTGGATCGCCCAGGCCGAAGGTCGCGCCAAGGATGGGGACGATCGCACCGAGTCGGCGATCCTCAAGATGTTCCACGTCAGCCGCAAGGACGAACCGTTTGCCGAAGTCATCCAGTCGCTGAACCTGACGCCGGTGTCCATCAGCTACGAATACGACCCCTGCGATGCGGCCAAGGCCCGTGAGCTGTATATCCGTGCCACAACCGGCACCTATAGCAAGGCCCCAGGCGAGGATGATGTGAGCATCGCCTTGGGCATCACCGGCTACAAGGGCCGAGTACACGTCAACTTCGCGCCGCCGATCACCGAACGTTTTGAAGACACCAAGCTGCTCGCCGTGGAAATGGACCGGCAGATCCTGGGTGGGTATCGACTGTTCCCGGTGCACTACCTGGCTTATGCACAGTGGAGTGATGCCGACCCTCAACTGCAGGTGCCGAAGGCAGCAGACCTGTTCCCGGCCGACGAACTGGCCAAGGCCAAAGCGGAATGGGAGCGGCGCTTGAACGAATGCCCGGCCGAGCACCGCCCGTACCTGGTGGTGCAATATGCAACACCGGTGCGCAATCAGTACCGGGTCAAGGCCGGAATGCCTCTGTAACCGCCGATGACACCTGTGGGAGGGGGCTTGCCCTCTCCCACAGATGTTTTTGCAGTGCTTTTTTTACAGATGGGTGCTGAGCCAGGAGGTGGCCAGCGCCAGCCCAAGGCAGGCAAACCCGACACGATAGGCCAGGCGATACGCCCGTTCGGTGTGTACATCCAGAAACAGCATCGGTTGGTCAACGGCGCGCTCTTCGCTTCGCGCGGTAAGATCGGCCATCGCACGCTGTGATCGCAGGCGGGTGATGAATAGCAGCGCGGCGCCCGGGCAGGCAACCAGTAGCGCAGCAGTATTGATGAGCAGTGCGGGCAGTGCCATCGCAAACCTCGATGTATCAGTGGCCTGGTATCAGCTCAGATACAAACCTGAACGATAGTCGCCTCCTGCGCCTTCCTGCTCCCTCCCCCATAGCGCTAATGTATCCAGTAATTTACAGCGTCACCTGAACGTCACCTTAACAAGCCACTCTGTTGCCCTTCGACGTTTGAGGAGCTTGTCATGCTGCACGCGCAAAACCAGGATCGACTGTATTGGGTCGCACAAAGCGACGAGCAAGAGGCGCTGGTCGGCAGCCTGGCATTCAACGTCCAAGACCGCCATTGGCTGGTGTATTGCGCCCTCGCCGGGCATCAGCATGCCGACCTGCCGGAGCTGGATCTGCTCACAGGTGTCAGTGTGCTGGAGCTTTATGTCGAAACGGCGGCATGAACATCACAGGCATAAAAAAACCGGGCTCATCACTGAGCCCGGTTTTTTGTTGAGCGGTGTTTACTGCGAGCCGAGCAACTGGGCGATGCTTGGGTCTTTGAACAGACGGGTCAGGGCGTCGCTGAGCACGTCGCTGACCAGCTTGGTGTTGGTTTCCTGGTTCGGCGACATGCCGAAACGCTGGTCCAGGGACGCGCCGTAACGGCCACTGTAGCGACGAGTGCCGGCAACGACGTCGGACTTGAAGGTCGCGCCGATGGACGCTTCAGTCACATACAAGCCTTGTTTAGGCGACTGGTACTTCAGTTCGGCCAAGGTAATGGTCAGTTGAGGTGCGCCCGGCGAGTTGGCCGGCGTGAAACCCAGCAGGCGTACAGCCGCTTCGGCCTGGGCTTGCAGCTTGGGCAGCACATCCTGGCCGGTTACCGAAATAAGCGCGGTCTCAGGGTACAGGCCCCCGCGAGAGCCCAGGGTCGGCGACGGACGACCATCCACCACGCGTACCGACACCGGCTGGCCATGCCCCACAGGTGCCAACTGCGCAGTGACTTTAGGTTGCGGGCTGAGTTGTTGCGGGCTGTTGGCGCAGCCAACCAGCGTCAAACTGGTCACAGTGATCAAACCGAACAACAGGCGTTGCAACATACTCATTTCTCCAGAACTAGAGGCAAACAGGTCGCCAGTATAACGGTGCAGGCGCGCCGCTCACCAGCCATCCTGAACGGCAGCTGAAGGCACGCGGAAATTACAATTTCACATAATTTGGTCACTCCAGTGTCATGGCACACTGGCAACCTTCGAGCATGTAACGTAACAGGTACAAAACCATGCGCCTTCTCAAATCACTGTTCATGCCACGCGCCGACCATCGCCACTTTGCCCGACTCGATGCCCGTGGCTATTGCCTGGCATTCAAGCAGTGCCGCTTGCCGCCCGTCGGTGAGGGTTGGGTGGAGGTGACGGAGACTCACCTGGGGTGGATGAACCGCCCGTTGCCGGCCAGCGCCCGGGTGCGCCCGTTGTCTGCGCATGCACAACCACCGCAAGCGTTGGCCTCCTGACCGAGGCGCTAATAAAAGTCATAAAACACGCCCATTTCCCTGGCGTTCTTCGCTACAATCTCCCCCCGATTATAAGGACGTCTCCTGATCGGGCCCCGCAGCATCGTTAATGCCCCGGCATTAACCCCCAAACCGCCCACAGAGAGCCGCCCACACAGATCGTGTGAAGCCGGCGCGCTTGCTGTTTTCTTGCAAACCACCCGCCTTTGCCGAATCTGCCAGAGCTGCCATTGCGCTCGGCCACTTGAGTTGTTTGCCCGTTTTGCCGCGTGTCGGCAAGGACCTCGGGCCAGGTGCCAGGCTGGGGCAGCCCATTTTTGAGGTTCACGTCTTCAAAAGAGCGTGAAAAAACGGGTTTTCACAACTTCACAAGAGTGTGGCGAGCAAATGAATAGTTTTGCGTTTGTACAAGCACCATCAGCGTCTGGAACAGCCCAACACAGGACCGAGAACTCCCCGAAAACTGGAGCTTGAAACCTGTCCGCTACGGATTTGGTTGCACGAACCGCACGCTTTGACCATAAGTCGAATTGCCACAGGCGCCCATGAATGCGTTCATAGGCAGATTAGCCCGGCAGGAAGCGTGCGCTGAAGTTGCAAAAAAATTGCGAAGAATCGGACATGGCGATCCTGGCCATGGGTAACCTGGGGCAACACGTGAACCGCCCCGTCACTCCTGGCAGCCATGCCGTCAATTTGGTGCTGCAGATTTTGGAGACGCGTTAAATGGCGCATAACGAAGCAGTCGACGTAGTACTGGTAGGGGCCGGCATCATGAGTGCCACCCTGGCCGTACTGCTCAAAGAGCTCGACCCCGGCCTCAAGCTGGAAGTCGTTGAGCTGATGGACTCGGGTGCCGCGGAAAGTTCCAACCCGTGGAACAACGCCGGTACTGGCCACGCCGGGCTGTGCGAGCTGAACTACACGCCGCAGGCGGCTGACGGTTCCATCGACATCAAGAAAGCGGTGCACATCAACACCCAATTCGAGGTATCGAAGCAGTTCTGGGCCTACCTGACCAAGAAAGGCACGTTTGGCTCGTCCAAGTCCTTTATCAGCCCGGTGCCGCACCTGAGCTTCGTGCAGGGTGAAAAAGGCGTGTCTTTTCTCAAGAAGCGTTTTGAAACCCTCAGCCAGCACCACGCGTTTTCGGACATGCACTACACCGAAGACCGTAGCGAAATGGCCGAGTGGATGCCCTTGATGATGCCGGGTCGCCCGCTCGATGAAAAAATCGCCGCCACCCGTGTGATGAACGGCACTGACGTCAACTTCGGTGCCCTGACCAACCAACTGCTCAGTCACCTGACCAGTTCTGCAGACGCCCAGGTCAAGTACAGCAAGCGCGTTACCGGCCTCAAGCGCAATGGCGCGGGCTGGACCGTGAGCATCAAGGACGTCAACAGTGGCAACAGCCGCGAAGTGGATGCCAAGTTCGTGTTCCTAGGCGCCGGTGGCGCGGCCCTGCCGTTGCTGCAAGCCTCGGGTATCGAAGAAAGCAAAGGCTTTGGCGGTTTCCCGGTCAGCGGCCAATGGCTGCGTTGCGACAACCCGGAAGTGGTCAAGCACCACCAGGCCAAGGTCTACAGCCAGGCGGCCGTGGGTTCGCCACCGATGTCCGTCCCTCACTTGGACACCCGCGTGGTAGACGGCAAGAAATCCCTGCTGTTCGGGCCATACGCCGGCTTCACCACCAAGTTCCTCAAGCACGGCTCGTTCCTTGACCTGCCGCTGTCGGTCCGCGCCGGCAACATCGGCCCGATGCTCGCCGTCGCCCGGGACAACATGGACCTGACCAAGTACCTGGTCAGCGAAGTGATGCAATCCATGGAGCAACGCCTGGAATCCTTGCGCCGCTTCTACCCTGAGGCGAAAGCCGAAGACTGGCGCCTGGAAGTGGCCGGCCAGCGGGTGCAGATCATCAAGAAAGATCCGAAGAAAGGCGGCGTGCTGCAATTCGGCACCGAGCTGGTCGCGGCCAAGGATGGATCGCTGGCAGCACTGCTGGGCGCATCCCCAGGTGCTTCGGTAACCGTTTCGATCATGCTGGAGTTGATCGAGAAGTGCTTCCCGGAGAAAGCCGCTGGTGAGTGGGCAGCCAAGCTGCACGAGATCTTCCCGGCACGGGAAAAGACCCTCGAAACCGATGCCGAGCTGTACCGCAAGATCAACACGCAAAACAACATCAGCCTGGAACTGGTTGAGCCTGCCGCCGAGACTGGTAGGAGCGAGCTTGCTCGCGAAGATCGTTAACGATAACGCAGCGCGCCTGGTTTAGCCCAGCGCCCTGGGGCTCTTCGCGAGCAAGCTCGCGCCTACAGAAGAGCCCATAAAAAACGCCCCGCCCTCTGCATGAGGACGGGGCGTTTTTTTATGTTCGGATAATCAGCCGCGAGCGTTTTCGATCAACTCGATGTACTCGTCCGCGTGACGCTGATCCTTGATCAGGTCGATAAAGGTCTGACCATGCTCATCCTTGCCATCGAGATCCAGGCCTGCAGCCTTGAAAAAGCCCAGGAACCGCTCGAAATCGTCGATACGCAAGCCACGGTAGGCCTTGATCAGTTTGTGCAGGGACGGTGAAGTCGCATCAGCCGGCTCGAAGTCCAGGAACAACTTGATCTGATCGTCACCGATCTCATCACCAATCACCTGTTTCTTATCTTTACGCATTACCGACTCCAGCCTGCAGACATTTACACGGGGATTGAAGTCTACCTGCGGGGCTCGGCCTTGTGTAGGCGAGGATCAAACCGCTCATTCGAACTGGGCAAGCATCCAGCGCTGGTATTGAGCGACCTCGGCATCGCCCTCGCGAGGCGCCCACTCGGCAAGCTCCCCTTCACCCACCGGGCGATACGGACCGGCTTTGCACTCAAACATGACGGTGTCGGGCTCCAGGACCGCCAGGCCGTGGAACACACCCGGCGGCAGATCGACGCCCGAACACTCTCCACCGGCCTGCATGACACGCTTGGCGATGACCTCGCCGGCCTCGTTGAATATCAACAAGCCCAAACGCCCTTTGAGCACCAACAAGGTTTCCGCCTTGTCCGCGCTCAGGTGCCGATGGGGTGGTACGTAGGTGGTGGGCTGCAGGCTCACCGCCAGGCGATGGCACGGCTCTTCCATCTGGTGAAAGTTGTGATGGTGCCGACCGCGTGGACTGCTGGCCGCTTTCTCGGCCAACTCAGCAAACAGCGATTGATCAAGAAAGCGGGCCATTCATTACATTCCTTTAACGGCGAAGATGCCATTGGCGTTACGCCAGTAGCCTTTGTAGTCCATACCATAACCGAAGATGTAGCGGTCGACGCACGGCAGGCCGACATAATCGGCTTTCAGGTCCGGGCGGGCCTTGCGGTCGTGGTCTTTGTCGATCAGCACGGCAGTGTGCACTTTGCGCGCGCCGGCGTGCTTGCAGAAGTCGATGATCGCGCCCAGGGTGTGCCCTTCATCGAGGATGTCGTCGATGATCAGTACGTCGCGGTCGATGAACGAGACTTCCGGCTTGGCTTTCCAGAACAGATCGCCGCCGCTGGTTTCATTACGATAGCGCGTAGCGTGCAGGTAGGACGCTTCCAGCGGGAAGTGCAGGTGCGTCAGCAATTTGCCGGCGAAGATCAGGCCACCGTTCATCACACAGAAAACCACCGGGTTGGTGTCGGCCATTTCGCGAGTGATGTGCGCTCCAACCTCGGCGATCGCTGCTTCGACTTGTGCTTCGGTGTACAGGCAGTCAGCCTCGCGCATGATTTGACGGATATGCTCGAGATCAGCGGACATGGCGCTCTCCAAGGGGTGCTGTGGCAAGAAAAGCGGGCGAAGGTACGCTTCTCGTGCGCTCCAATCAAGCCTTTATGGACTAACGTACTTGATGTCTATAGGACAACACCCTCGGATAGATTAATCTAGGCCGGTTTTTTTGCCCGCTGCCGGAGCCTTCCCCATGCCCACTCGCGAGATCCGCCACCCGCTGATCCGACACAAACTCGGCCTGATGCGCCGTGCCGATATCAGTACCAAGAACTTCCGTGAGCTTGCTCAGGAAGTCGGAGCGCTGCTCACTTACGAAGCCACCAAGGATTTGCCCCTGGAAAGCTACGAGATCCCCGGTTGGGCCGGTCCCGTCCAGGTCGAGAAAATCGCCGGCAAGAAGATTACCGTGGTGCCGATCCTGCGCGCCGGTATCGGCATGCTCGAAGGCGTGCTCAGCCTGATTCCAGGCGCCAAGGTCAGCGCCGTCGGCGTGGCCCGCAATGAAGAAACCCTGCAGGCGCACACTTACCTGGAAAAACTCGTTCCGGAAATCAACGAGCGCCTGGCCATGATCATCGACCCGATGCTCGCCACCGGCAGTTCCATGGTCGCCACCATTGACCTGCTGAAAAAGGCCGGTTGCAAGGACATCCGCGCCATGGTGCTGGTCGCCGCCCCCGAAGGCATTGCCGCCGTCGAGAAGGCCCACCCCGACGTGCAGATCTACACCGCATCCATCGACGAGCGCCTGAACGAACACGGCTACATCATCCCTGGCCTGGGCGATGCCGGTGACAAGATTTTCGGCACCAAACAGAAGGACGCGTGAACATGCAGGATGAATTCAACGACCCGCTTTGGCGCCAGATCCTGTCTGGCGCACAAATGCTCTTCGTGGCATTTGGCGCGCTGGTGTTGATGCCGCTGATCACAGGTCTGGATCCAAACGTCGCGCTGTTCACCGCCGGCCTGGGCACACTGCTGTTCCAGGTGGTGACGGGGCGGCAGGTGCCGGTGTTCCTGGCATCGAGCTTCGCGTTCATCACCCCGATCATTCTCGCCAAGGGCCAGTTCGGCTTGGCAGCGACCATGGGCGGCGTGATGGCGGCCGGTTTCGTTTATACCTTCCTGGGCCTGGCGGTGAAAATCAAGGGCACCGGGTTCATTGACCGGTTGCTGCCGCCGGTGGTCATCGGCCCGGTGATTATCTCCATCGGCCTGGCCATGGCGCCGATTGCCGCCAATATGGCAATGGGTAAAGCCGGTGATGGCAGCGAGCTGATTCATTACCAGACCGCCATGATGATCTCGATGCCGGCCTTGCTGACCACCTTGATCGTGGCGGTGTTCGGCAAGGGTATTTTCCGCCTGGTGCCGATCATCTCTGGGGTACTGGTGGGTTTCGCCATGTCGTTCTACTTTGGCGTGGTCGATACGGCGAAGATCGCCGCCGCCCCCTGGTTCGCCCTGCCCCACTTCACCGCGCCGGAATTCAACTGGCAGGCGATTCTGTTTATCGTGCCGGTAGCCCTGGCCCCGGCGATCGAACATATCGGTGGTGTGATTGCGGTGGGCAGCGTGACCGGTCGTGACTACCTGAAGAAACCGGGCCTGCACCGCACTTTGCTGGGTGACGGGATCGCCACCACGGCCGCCGGCCTGTTTGGTGGCCCGCCGAATACCACCTACGCCGAAGTGACCGGCGCGGTGATGCTGACCAAGAACTACAACCCTAAAATCATGACCTGGGCCGCAATCTTTGCCATCAGCCTGGCATTTATCGGTAAGTTCGGCGCATTGCTGCAAAGCATTCCGGTACCCGTGATGGGCGGCATTCTATGCCTGCTGTTCGGCTCGATTGCCGCAGTGGGGATGAACACGCTGATCCGCCACAAGATCGACCTGGGTGAGGCACGCAACCTGGTGATTGTGTCCGTGACCCTGGTGTTCGGTATCGGCGGTGTACTGGTAGGCACCGGCACTGGCCCGGATGATTTCGGCCTCAAGGGCATCGCCCTGTGCGCGGTGGTGGCGATTGGTTTGAACCTGCTGCTGCCGGGTAATGATGGCTGGAAGAACAAGCAGTCTGACAAGCCGTTGATCTAACAAAATGTGGGAGGGGGCTTGCTCCCGATGGCGGAGTGTCAGTCGATACATGATTGACTGATCTACTGCCATCGGGAGCAAGCCCCCCTCCCACATTTTTTGATCTCCAGTGTCGCTTAGAGCTCGCCGAGCCCATCGACCAGCGCCTGGTTCTGCTCAGGCGTGCCGATGCTGATCCGCAGGAACTGGGCAATCCGCTCCTGCTTGAAGTGCCGTACGATCACACCCCGCTCACGCAACTTGGCCGCCAGGCCGGCTGCGTCGTGCCGAGGGTGGCGGGCAAAGATGAAGTTGGCTGCCGACGGCAACACTTCAAAGCCTTTGCCTTCCAGTTGTGCGACCAGTGTGTTGCGACTGTCGATCACCTGCTTGCACGTTTTCTCGAAGTACTCACGGTCCTCGAACGCTGCCGTCGCGCCGACAATCGCCAGGCGATCCAGCGGGTAGGAGTTGAAGCTGTTCTTGACCCGCTCCAGCGCCTCGATCAGGTCCGGGTGGCCTACGGCCAGGCCCACCCGCAAACCGGCCAGTGAGCGCGATTTGGACAGGGTCTGGGTCACCAGCAGATTCGGGTAGCGGTCCACCAGGCTGATAGCGGTTTGGCCACCGAAGTCGATATAGGCTTCATCGACCACCACCACCGAATCCGGGCTGGCCTTGAGAATCTGCTCGACTGCCTGCAATGCCATCACGCAGCCGGTCGGCGCGTTCGGGTTGGGGAAAATGATCCCGCCGTTAGGCTTGGCGTAATCGGCGACACGAATCTGGAACTGCTCGTCCAACGGCACCGGGTCGGACTTGATGCCGTACAGGCCGCAGTACACCGGATAAAAGCTGTAGCTGATGTCTGGAAACAGCAGCGGCAAGTCGTGCTGGAACAGACCGTGGAAGATGTGTGCCAGGACTTCATCGGAACCATTGCCGAGGAATACCTTACCGGCGTCGACCCCGTAATACTTGGCCACAGCCTGCTTGAGCAGGTCGCTGTTGGGGTCCGGGTACAGGCGCAGATTGTCATTCAACTCGGCCTGCATGGCCGCCAGTGCCTTGGGCGAGGGACCATAGGGGTTTTCATTGGTGTTGAGCTTGACCAGCTTGGTCAACTTGGGTTGCTCGCCGGGCACGTAAGGCACCAGGTCCTTGACGAAAGGGCTCCAGAATTTGCTCATGCCTTACTCTCCCTTGAGGATGCGATATTCGGCGCTGCGCGCGTGCGCACTCAGCGATTCACCACGGGCCAGCACCGAGGCGGTCTTGCCCAGCTCGGAGGCGCCCTGCGGCGAACAGAAGATGATCGACGAACGCTTCTGGAAGTCATATACCCCCAGCGGCGACGAGAAACGCGCGGTGCCGGAAGTCGGCAGTACGTGGTTAGGGCCTGCACAGTAGTCGCCCAGGGCTTCGCTGGTGTGGCGGCCCATGAAGATCGCTCCGGCGTGCCGAATCGACGGCAGCCAGGCTTGCGGGTCGGCCACGGACAATTCCAGGTGTTCCGGCGCGATGCGGTTGGCCACTTCGATGGCCTGCTCCATATCGCGAGCCAGAATCAGCGCGCCCCGGCCGTTGATCGACTTCTCGATGATCTCGGCGCGCTCCATGGTCGGCAGCAGCTTATCGATACTGGCGGCGACCTTGTCGAGGAACTCGGCATCCGGGCTGACCAGAATTGCCTGGGCGTCTTCGTCGTGCTCAGCCTGGGAGAACAGGTCCATGGCGATCCAGTCCGGGTCGGTATGGCCGTCGCACACCACGAGGATTTCCGAAGGACCGGCGATCATGTCGATCCCCACCTGGCCGAACACATGACGCTTGGCGGTGGCCACGTAGATGTTGCCCGGCCCCACCACCTTATCGACCTTCGGCACGCTTTCGGTGCCGTAGGCCAAGGCCGCAACGGCTTGGGCGCCGCCAATGGTAAACACGCGGTCGACACCGGCGATGCACGCCGCCGCCAGCACCAGCTCGTTGATTTCGCCGCGCGGGGTGGGCACCACCATGACCACTTCGGTCACGCCGGCCACTTTGGCCGGGATCGCGTTCATCAACACCGATGACGGGTACGAGGCTTTACCGCCCGGCACGTATAGGCCAGCGCGGTCCAGCGGCGTGACCTTCTGGCCCAGCACGGTGCCATCGGCTTCGGTGTAGCTCCAGGAATCCTGTTTCTGCTTTTCGTGGTAGCTGCGTACCCGCGCCGCCGCGACTTCCAAGGCTTCGCGCTGGGTTGCGGTGATGCGCGTCAGAGCCAGTTCCAGGCGTTCGCGGGGCAGGATCAGGTCGGCCATGGACTGGACGTCCAGGCCGTCGAATTGGCGGGTGAAGTCCACCAGCGCCGCGTCACCGCGCTCGCGCACGGCCTTGATGATGTCGAGTACTCGCTGGTTGACCGAGTCGTCGGACACGCTTTCCCAGCTCAGCAGATGATCCAGATGATGGGCGAAATCCGGGTCGGCAGCATTGAGTCGGGCAATTGCAGTGGACGTGGTCATAGCGAGGGCCTCATAGGATTGGCAAAGATGCTCAGGCGCCGAAAGTTAGCAGTCGATCCGCTTGGGCACCTGAGAATTCTGGCTATGAGGCGGATAGACGGGCGCGACCTAAGGCCGCGCGGGTAGGTCAACCGCGGTGTCGAGACTCCACTGCCTTGCGCAGGGTGTCGATCAACGCCTGAATACGGGCGTGTTGCATTTTCATGGAAGCTTTGTTGACGATCAGGCGCGAGCTGATGTCAGCAATGAAATCCTGGGGTTCCAAGCCGTTGGCACGCAGGGTGTTGCCGGTGTCGACGACGTCGATGATCTTGTCGGCCAGGCCAATCAGCGGCGCCAACTCCATCGAACCGTAGAGCTTGATGATGTCGACCTGACGACCCTGCTCGGCGTAGTAGCGCTTGGCAACGTTGACGAACTTGGTGGCAACCCGCAGGCGGCCCTTGGGTTCGACGTCACCGACACGACCGGCAGTCATCAGCTTGCACAGGGCAATACGCAGGTCCAACGGCTCGTACAGGCCCTGGCCGCCGTATTCCATCAGCACGTCTTTACCGGCGACACCGAGGTCGGCCGCGCCATGTTCAACATAAGTCGGCACGTCGGTAGCCCGCACGATCAACAGGCGAACGTCGTCCTGGGTCGTGGGGATGATCAGCTTGCGGCTCTTGTCCGGATTCTCGGTCGGCACGATGCCCGCTTCAGCCAGAAGCGGCAAAGTGTCGTCAAGGATGCGGCCCTTGGACAGTGCGATGGTCAACATGGGAAACGTCAGTCCTTCATCAGGCTATTGCTGTCCGGGCGCAAACGGCGCCAGACACAGATCGAGGCCATTACAGCCTCGACTTGAAATAACGGCAAACTTCATTGTAGTGAGCGGGCTTGCCCCGCGCTGGAGTGCGCAGCGCTCCCAAGATTTTTAGGGCCGCTTCGCAGCCCAGCGCGGGGCAAGCCCGCTCACTACAGTGATAGCGGACTAGCCCGGTACGCGGCGGATCTTCGCACCGAGCATCTGCAGCTTCTCTTCGATGCACTCGTAGCCACGGTCTATGTGGTAGATGCGGTCGATCAGGGTGTCGCCTTTGGCGCACAGTGCAGAAATCACCAGGCTGGCCGAAGCACGCAGGTCGGTCGCCATCACCGGCGCGCCCTTGAGCTCATCGATGCCGGTAACGATAGCGGTGTTGCCCTCGACCTGGATCTTGGCACCCATGCGGTGCAGCTCATACACGTGCATGAAGCGGTTTTCGAAGATGGTCTCGATCACGGCGCCCGTGCCTTCGGCAATTGCGTTCAAGGAGATGAACTGCGCTTGCATGTCAGTCGGGAACGCCGGGTAAGGAGCAGTGCGCAAGTTAACGGCTTTGGCTCGCTTGCCGTGCATGTCCAGCTCGATCCAGTCTTCACCGGTGGTGATTTCAGCACCGGCTTCCTTGAGTTTTTCCAGGACGGCTTCGAGGATGGTCGGATCGGTGTCCTTGACCTTCACGCGGCCACCGGTCACGGCGGCGGCAACCAGGTAGGTGCCGGTTTCGATACGGTCCGGCATCACTTTGTAGGTGGCCGAGTGCAGACGCTTCACACCGTCGATGGTAATGGTGTCGGTGCCGGCGCCGCTGATGTTGGCACCCATGGCGATCAGGAAATTCGCCAGGTCGACCACTTCCGGCTCACGCGCGGCGTTTTGCAGGACGCTGCGGCCATTGGCCAGGGCAGCGGCCATCATGATGTTCTCGGTACCGGTCACACTGACGGTATCGAAGAAGAAGTTGGCGCCACGCAAGCCGCCTTCCGGCGCCTTGGCCTTGATGTAGCCACCTTCGACGTCGATGATCGCGCCCATGGCTTCAAGGCCACGGATGTGCAGGTCAACCGGGCGCGAACCGATGGCACAACCGCCAGGCAGGGCCACTTCGGCTTCGCCGAAACGGGCAACCATCGGGCCCAGTACCAGGATCGACGCACGCATGGTTTTCACCAATTCATACGGGGCAACCAGGGTCTTGATGGTGCGCGGGTCGATTTCGACCGCCAGTTTCTCGTCGATGACCGGCTCGATACCCATGCGACCGAACAGTTCGATCATGGTGGTGATGTCGTGCAGGTGCGGCAGGTTGGCCACAGTCACCGGGCCATCGCACAGCAGGGTCGCTGCCAGGATCGGCAAGGCGGAGTTTTTCGCACCGGAAATGCGAATCTCGCCATCAAGGCGGGCACCACCGGTAATAATCAATTTATCCATAAGAATCTCGACGCCTTGGGGGCTCAGGTGCGCTCGGACCAGGCCGCGCGGCTGAAAAATTTCATAGTGACCGCGTGGATGCTGCCATCGGTGATCCACGGGTTCAAATGGGCATAGATCTGCTGTTGACGCTTGACCGGGCTCAATGCCGCCAGTTCATCGCTAATCACGTTCAGCTGGAAATTGCAGCCTTCGCCTTCAACTTCTACGATCGTTTCCGGCAGCTTTCCTTCAAGGAAGCTCTTAACTTCTAGGGCCTGCATGCTCAACCTCTATCGGCGCCCAGTGCGCACGGGTCGCACATCATACAAAAAAGCCCCGCGCCTGCGAACCCCGCATAGCAGGACTCTGACGGGGGGGTTTCTTGATAATAGCTATTAAGGATGCGCCAACAGCTCGGTCAGGCCACTGACCTGGGCAATTTCACGCATATCTTCGGGCAACGCGCGGATACTCACAGGCTTTTTCGCAGCCTCGGCATCACGCATGAAGCACAGCAACAACGACAAGCCGACGCTGCTGGACTTGGTCACCGCCGAGCAATCGAGCACCAAAGCGGGCGCGGTGCTGGACTTGATCAACGCCTGGCCCTGCTTGCGCAGCGCAGGCCCGGTGCGGTAGTCCAGCACGCCGCTGAGCAGCAGCTCGCCGGCATCGCCAAGACGAACAGCCGACTCGGTCATTGCGCGGACTTCCCAGCTTCTTTATCGGAAGCTTCCTTGGCCTTGGCCACTTCACCCGCCCAACCATTGATGGTCTTGTCCAGGTCATTGCCGTTGCGCTGCATGGCATCGGCGAACTGGTCACGGAACAGCTTGCCGATATTGATGCCGTTGATGATCACGTTGCGCAGCTTCCACTCGCCGTTGACCTTCTCCAGCGTGTACTGCACAGGGTAGACGGCGCCGTTGTTGCCTTTGACGCTCATGTTCACGCTGGTGCGGTCGCCCGACTCATCGCCGGCCGGAGCAACGGTAATGCCCTGATTGTTGTACTCAAGTAGCGCATTGCCGTAGAACTGGAACAGGCCCCTCTTGAAGTTTTCCTGGAAGGTCTGCATCTGCGCTGGGGTTGCCTTGCGCGAATACTTGACCGTCATGATGCTTCTGGAAATGCCTTCGGCGTCAACCACAGGCCCGACAATAGTGTTCAGGGCGTTGTAGAACTGGCTTGGGTCTTGTTTGTATTGCTCTTTGTTGGCTTTCAAGTCAGCCAGCATCTTGTTGGTCGTGTCCTGCACCAGATCGTGCGCAGAACCTGCCGCGTTGGCCATCAGCGGCAGCGCTGCAAGCAGTACCAGCAGGCCGCGTCGCAAGGTAGAGATCATGAACAGGTTCCTCATTTGGCGTCTTTATTGACCGTATTGAGCAGGAATTTACCGATCAGGTCTTCAAGCACCAACGACGACTGTGTGTCGTGGATTGTCGAACCATCCTTGAGCAGGGCTGTTTCCCCGCCCACGCTGATACCGATGTATTTTTCGCCCAGCAGACCCGCAGTGAGGATAGATGCAGTGGAGTCCGTCGGCAGATTATCTACCTTCTTATCCACTTGCATGGTCACTCGACCGGTGAAGCTGTCGCGATCCAGATCGATTGCCGTGACCTTGCCGATGGTCACACCGGCCATGGTCACTTTAGCTCTGACCGTCAAACCGGCGATATTGTCAAAGTATGCGTAAAGTTTATAAGTATCGGCGGTGGGGCTGGCCGAAAGGCCGCTGACGCGCAGCGCCAGCAACAGTAAAGCCAGGATGCCAGCCAGCAAGAAAAGGCCGACACCGATTTCCACAGTGCGGTTTTGCATCAGAAATCTCCAAACATCAAGGCGGTCAAAATGAAGTCAAGGCCCAGTACGGCCAGCGAGGCGTACACAACGGTCTTGGTGGTGGCGCGACTGATCCCTTCTGAGGTGGGCTCACAGTCGTAGCCTTGGAATACGGCGATCCAGGTCACTACAAAGGCAAAAACGATACTCTTGATGATGCCGTTGAGCACATCGCCACTGAACGTCACGCTGTTTTGCATGTTGGCCCAGTAGGAGCCGTCATAGACCCCCAGCCAGTCCACCGCCACCCAAGAGCCGCCCCAGATACCCACCACGCTGAAAATCATCGCCAGCAATGGAAGGGAAATGAAGCCGGCCCACAGGCGCGGGGCAACAATGTATTTGAGCGGGTCTACGCCGATCATTTCCAGGCTGGACAGTTGCTCGGTGGACTTCATGTTGCCGATCTCGGCAGTCAGCGCCGAACCGGCGCGCCCGGCGAACAGCAACGCGGTGACCACCGGACCAAGCTCACGCAGCAGCGTCAGGGCGACCATCTGCCCTACCGCCTGCTCCGAACCGTAGCTGGAAAGAATATTGAAGCCCTGCAACGCCAGCACCATGCCGATGAATACGCCCGAGACGACGATGATCACCAGGGACATCACGCCGACCGCATGCAGCTGTTTGACCAGCAACCCAAAGCCGCCGCCGATGCCGCCGCGACCGAGCAAGGCGTGAAACAGGAAAATAGTCGAGCGACCCAGCACTTCGACGATGTCGATGCCTGAGCGGCCGAAAAGGCGAACCTTCTCGATAAGAGATGTCTTGCGCATCAGCGCTTCCCCAGAAGATCTGAGCGGTAGTCCGCTGCCGGAAAGTGAAAAGGCACCGGGCCATCGGGATCGCCGGTCATGAACTGGCGGATACGCGGGTTATCGGCATTCATCAGCTCCTCCGGCGTACCCTGCCCCAGCACCTGGCCATCACCCACTACATAGAGGTAGTCAGCGATGCTCGCGGTCTCGGCCAGATCGTGGGACACCACGATGCTGGTGATCCCCAGCGCATCATTGAGCAAGCGGATCAGGCGTACCAGCACGCCCATGGCGATGGGGTCCTGGCCGACGAAAGGCTCGTCATACATGAGGATCTGTGGGTCGAGGGCAATAGCCCGCGCAAGGGCGACACGGCGTTTCATGCCGCCGGACAACTCGTCGGGCATCAGGTCGATGGCACCACGAAGGCCAACGGCCTGCAGTTTCAACAACACGATGTCACGGATCATCTCGTCGGACAGCTGGGTATGCACCCGCAGCGGAAACGCTACGTTTTCGAAAACATCGAGGTCGGTAAACAGCGCGCCGCTCTGGAACAGCACCCCCATGTGCTTGCGCGCATCGAACAGATCGCTGCGCGACAGCGTCGGAAGGTTCTGGCCATTGACCCACACTTCACCGGCACTGGGGCGCAATTGCATGCCCATCAGGCGCAACAAGGTGGTTTTGCCACAGCCGGAAGGCCCCATGATTCCCGTGACCTTGCCACGGGGAATGCGAATATCGACGTTATTGAAGATGCTGCGCGTCCCGCGCTTGAAGGTAAGGCCCTTCAGCTCGACCGCGTAGGCGTTATCGGCACTCATCTAATCTCCTTGGGATGCAGCCTTTCACTCAGACACCCGGTATGCGACTTTCGTTAGCAACGCCTGCGCAATAATTATCCACATGGGCTGAGCGGACCGAACTGGCGGCGAACTATATCACTGCTGGTACAGCGCCCCCAAGGCCGGAACAGCGCTTGTTCAGATTCACGACAGGGAAAAAACGTTGCTGAGCACGAATCTCAAGCGCTCAGCGAATAAAGCCTGACGAACTTGCGTGAGGGAATTGATCATTACCGCTATAATCGCCGACTTTTCGTCAGGCTATACGACTTCAGACATGAGCCAATCCAGCGACCTCATTGAATCCGCACAACGTACCATTCGCCTCGAACTGGAAGCCGTAGAAGGTTTACTGACCCATATCGACGCGGATTTCGTGCGTGCCTGCGAGATGATCCTGGCCAGTAAGGGCCGCGTTGTCGTGGTCGGCATGGGCAAATCCGGCCATGTCGGCAACAAGATTGCCGCCACACTGGCAAGCACCGGCACCACCGCGTTTTTTGTACATCCGGCCGAAGCCAGCCATGGCGACATGGGCATGATCACCAAGGATGACATCATCCTGGCGCTGTCAAACTCCGGCACCACCAACGAAATCGTGACCTTGCTGCCGCTGATCAAGCGCCTGGGCATCAAGATGATCAGCCTCACCGGCAACCCGGAATCGACGCTGGCCAAGGCTGCCGAAGTCAACTTGAACGTGCATGTGGCCCATGAAGCCTGCCCACTGAACCTGGCTCCCACCTCTTCGACCACCGCGGCCCTGGTCATGGGCGACGCCCTGGCCGTAGCGCTGCTGGAGGCTCGCGGCTTTACCGCTGAAGACTTCGCGTTCTCCCACCCGGGCGGCGCCCTGGGCCGTCGCCTGCTGCTGAAGGTGGAAAACGTCATGCATGCCGGCGATGAACTGCCCCACGTACAACGCGGCACGTTGCTCAAGGACGCGTTGATGGAGATGACCCGCAAGGGCCTGGGCATGACCGTGATCCTGGAGACCGACGGACGCCTGGCCGGAGTCTTCACCGACGGCGACCTGCGCCGAACCCTGGACCGTACCATTGATATCCACACCGCAACCATCGATGCGGTGATGACGCCCCACGGCAAGACGGCTCGCCCGGAAATGCTCGCGGCCGAAGCCCTAAAGATCATGGAAGACCACAAGATCGGCGCGCTGGTGGTAGTCGACAGCGACGACCGCCCGATTGGCGCGTTGAACATGCACGACTTACTGCGTGCGGGAGTGATGTAAATGACCGACGACCTGCTGCAACGCGGCAAGAACATCAAACTGGCGATTTTCGACGTCGATGGCGTGCTGACCGATGGCCGCCTGTATTTCCTCGAAGATGGCAGCGAATTCAAGACTTTCAACACGCTTGATGGCCAAGGCATCAAAATGTTGATGGCCGCGGGCGTGCAAACCGCGATTATCAGCGGTCGAAAGACACCCGTTGTGGAACGCCGCGCACAAAACCTGGGGATTCCTCACCTCTATCAGGGCCGTGAGGATAAACTGGTGGTTCTGGACGAGCTTCTTGGCCAACTCAACCTAAGCTATGAGCAGGTCGCCTACTTGGGCGATGACCTGCCCGACCTGCCGGTCATTCGCCGGGTGGGCCTGGGCATGGCCGTCGCGAACGCCGCAGCCTTTGTGCGTGAACACGCGCATGGCGTCACCACTGCCCGTGGCGGTGAAGGTGCCGCCCGCGAGTTCTGCGAATTGATCCTGCGCGCCCAGGGCAGTCTTGAAGCGGCCCACGCCGCCTACCTATAGAGCGTTTTATGCTGAGCAAAAAGATTCGCAACTTCCTGTTATTCGGAGTCATCGCCGCGATCTTCCTGGCGGTGGGCTACTGGAATATCAGCCCGGAGCGCTTCCTCGACAAACCTGTCGTGCAGGTTGATGCAGGCGCTATCGACTATTACGCAACCAACGCCTACAGCGTGCAGTTCCTGCCCGACGGCAAGGTGCAGTACGAGATGACGGCGGACAAGGTCGAACATTTGAAAGCGTCCGAGGTCACTTTGCTGACCAACCCGGACATGAACCTGTACCGTGGCACCGAGTTCCCTTGGCATGTCACGAGCCTGCGCGGCGAAGTCAACCCGGACGGCACCCAGGTAGAGTTGATCGACTCGGTGCGCATTGCGCGCACCGACGAACAGAAGCGCGACACCATCATCACCAGCAGTCGCATGACCGTATTCCCACAACAGCAATATGCGCAGACCGAGCAAGACGTTAGAATCGACGGCGCTGGCGGTGTATCGACTGGCAAGGGAATGAAAGCGTATTTGAAAGAAAGCAGGATACACCTGCTATCGAACGTAAGAGGACAGTATGAGGCTCGTTAAAACCCTCCCTATTTTGCTCGGTCTGGGCGCAGCACTGGGAAGCGTGAGCGCCTGGGCCCTGCCGACCGATAGCAACCAACCGATCCATATTCAGGCCAACGATGCCCAATTGGACGACAAGAAAGGCATTGCTACCTACACGGGCGATGTGATCATTACCCAGGGCTCGATGAAAATCACCGGCAACACGGTGACGCTCACTCGCACCCCCGCTGGCGACATCGACGTGGTGACCTCGGTGGGCAACCTGGCTTACTTCGAGCAGAAGCAAGCCGCGACCGATCCGGGACCGATGAAGGGCTACGGCAAGACCATCCAGTACCACGCCCAGCAAAACCGCATCATTTTGATCGACCAGGCCAAAGTGATCAGCACCGACGGCAACTCCACGGAAGGTGAAAAAATCACCTATGACACCGTGAAACAGATCGCCAACGCCGGTCGTGCCAATGGCAACAAGGTCACTGCACCTCGTCCGCGTATCGACATGGTTATCCAGCCGAAGAAGAAGGCCGAGTAATGGCAACCCTGAAAGCCCAGCATCTGGCCAAGGCCTATAAAAGCCGTCAGGTCGTGCGCGACGTCAGCTTGTCGATCGACAGTGGCCAGATCGTCGGTCTGCTCGGCCCCAACGGTGCCGGCAAGACTACTTGCTTCTATATGATCGTCGGCCTGGTCCAGGCGGATCAGGGTCGCGTGCTGATCGACGACCTGGATGTCAGCCACCAGCCCATGCACGGTCGTGCTCGGGCTGGCATCGGCTATCTTCCGCAGGAAGCGTCGATCTTCCGCAAACTGTCGGTGGCCGACAACATCATGGCGATTCTGGAGACCCGCAAGGAACTCGACCGTGATGGCCGCCGCAAAGAGCTGGAAAGCCTGCTGCAGGAATTCCACATCAACCACATTCGCGACAACCTCGGCATGAGCCTGTCCGGTGGTGAGCGTCGCCGAGTGGAGATCGCCCGCGCCCTGGCCACCGCACCGAAGTTCATCCTGCTGGACGAACCGTTTGCCGGCGTCGACCCGATCTCGGTTGGCGACATCAAACAGATCATCCACCACCTCAAGGCCAAGGGCATCGGCGTACTGATCACCGATCACAACGTTCGCGAGACGCTGGATATCTGTGAAACCGCCTATATCGTCAACGATGGCCAACTGATCGCCGAAGGTGACTCCGCGACCATCCTGGCCAACGAACTGGTCAAGGAAGTGTACCTGGGCCACGAGTTCCGCCTGTAAACACCGCGGTGTCACGGCTATTGGCCAATGCGCGCGGTAGTCAATAAAAACCTCAGGCTTTTTATTGTTACCGCGCTCTAGGCAAAGCCCCCGATATCAGGCATATAATTTGCTTATGTTTGGCGCTCACGCGCCCTGTCGTGGATGGCGCAATGCGCCGGCGAATAAGGTGTTAAGCCCCTGCCATGAAACCATCGCTAGTCCTGAGAATGGGCCAGCAGCTGACGATGACACCGCAGCTGCAACAGGCCATCCGCCTGCTCCAATTGTCGACCCTGGACCTGCAACAGGAAATCCAGGAGGCCCTGGAGTCCAATCCGATGCTCGAACGCCAGGAAGACGGCGACGACTTCGATAATACGGACCCGCTGGCCGACAACATCGAGCAAAAACCCAACTCCGACGTGCAGGAACCCTCCTATCAGGAAACCGCCCCTACGGTGGACAACCTCGAGGACGGCGAATGGAACGAACGCATCCCCAACGAGCTTCCAGTGGATACCGCCTGGGAAGACGTCTATCAGACCAGTGCCAGCAGCCTGCCCAGCAGCGACGATGACGAGTGGGACTTCACCACCCGCACGTCCGCCGGCGAGAGCCTGCAAAGCCATCTGTTGTGGCAGTTGAACCTGGCGCCGATGTCCGACACCGACCGCCTGATCGCCGTCACCCTGATCGACTGCATCAACAACCAGGGCTACCTGGACGAAACCCTTGATGAAATCCTCGAGGCATTCGACCCGGAACTGGACATCGAACTGGACGAAATCGAAGCCGTCCTGCACCGCATCCAGCAGTTCGAGCCCGCCGGCATTGGCGCCCGTACGCTCAGCGAGTGCCTGCTGTTGCAACTGCGCCAGCTGCCCGCCAAGACCCCCTGGCTGGTCGAAGCCCAGCGCCTGGTGACCGACTATATCGACCTGCTGGGCAGCCGCGACTACAGCCAGCTGATGCGCCGCATGAAGCTCAAGGAAGACGACCTGCGCCAGGTGATCGAGCTGGTACAGAGCCTCAACCCGCGCCCAGGCTCACAAATCGAGTCCAGCGAAGCCGAGTATGTCGTGCCCGACGTAATCGTGCGCAAGGACAATGAGCGCTGGCTCGTCGAGCTGAACCAGGAGTCGGTGCCGCGCCTGCGAGTCAACCCGCAATATGCAGGCTTTGTGCGCCGCGCCGATACCAGCGCCGACAACACCTTCATGCGCAACCAACTGCAGGAAGCCCGCTGGTTCATCAAGAGCCTGCAAAGCCGCAACGAAACCCTGATGAAAGTGGCCACCCAGATCGTCGAGCATCAGCGCGGCTTCCTGGAGTATGGCGACGAAGCGATGAAACCGCTTGTGTTGCACGATATCGCCGAAGCAGTGGGCATGCACGAGTCGACGATTTCCCGGGTAACCACGCAAAAATTCATGCATACCCCCCGGGGTATTTATGAGTTGAAATACTTTTTCTCAAGCCACGTCAGCACCTCCGAAGGCGGCGAATGCTCGTCCACGGCAATCCGCGCGATCATCAAAAAACTGGTTGCCGCGGAAAATCAGAAAAAGCCATTGAGTGACAGTAAGATCGCTGGTTTACTGGAGGCACAAGGCATTCAGGTCGCCCGTCGAACCGTCGCCAAGTACCGCGAGTCCCTCGGGATCGCGCCTTCCAGCGAGCGTAAGCGTTTGATGTGACGGGCGGGCCACAGCGTTCCAGTGGCAGGCACCCCGGCCTGCCGCTTTATGCACTGGCAACGAAGGAGAAGCTGTATGCAAGTCAACATCAGTGGACACCAGCTGGAAGTCACCAAACCCCTGCGTGAATACACCGAAAGCAAGCTGAACAAGCTTGCGGGGCATTTTGACAAGATCACCAACGTGCAGGTCATCATGGAGGTCGATAAGCTCAAGCAGAAAATCGAGGCCACCCTGCACGTACCGAATGCCAAGCTCGTCGCCAATGCGGAACATGAAGACATGTACGCGGCGATCGACTCGCTCTACGACAAGCTCGACCGCCAACTCATAAAGCATAAGGAAAAGAATCTGCACCTGATGCAAGGTACAGGTCGCTAACTCCCCTCCCATGATCCGACTTGAAACCATCCTGACCCCCGGCCGTTCCCTTGTGAACGTGCCGGGCGGCAGCAAGAAAAAAGCCCTCGAACAAATTGCCAACCTGATCAGCCGTGAAGTGCCGGATCTGGAGATGCAGGATGTCTTCGACGCGTTGATTGCCCGTGAAAAACTCGGCTCTACCGGTTTTGGCAATGGCATCGCCATTCCGCACTGCCGCCTCAAAGGTTGTGAAGCGCCCGTGAGCGCCCTGCTGCACCTGGAAGCGCCCATCGATTTCGACGCCATCGACGGCGCCCCGGTCGACCTGCTGTTCGTGCTACTGGTCCCACAGGCCGCCACCGACGCACACCTGGAACTGCTTCGGCAGATCGCCAGCATGCTCGACCGCAAGGAAGTACGCGACAAACTACGCAGCGCCAGCAGCAACGAGGCGCTCTATCAGGTTGTCCTGGATGAACAAAACGGGCAGTAATCATGCGTTTGATCATCGTCAGCGGCCGTTCCGGCTCAGGTAAAAGCACCGCCCTCAATGTTCTTGAGGACAACGGTTTTTATTGCATCGACAACTTACCCGCCGGTCTGCTGCCTGAATTGGCGGAACGTGCGTTGATCCATACCGAACTGGCGCAGCCGTTGGTGGCCGTATCGATTGACGCCCGCAACCTGCCCAGCCACCTCTCCCGCTTCCCGGAGTTGCTCGAGGAAGTACGCGCCAAGCACATTCATTGCGACGTGCTGTATCTGGATGCCGACGAAGAGACGCTGCTCAAACGCTTCTCGGAAACCCGTCGACGTCATCCGCTCAGCAGCCCACATCGATCTCTGGCTGAAGCCATTGAGGACGAAACCACGTTGCTGGGGCCGATCATTGACCTCGCCGACCTGAAGATCAACACCACCAGCCTCAACCTGTACCAACTACGCGACGCGATCAAGCTGCGCCTGTTGAACCAGCCCGAGCCCGGCACCGCGTTTCTCGTGGAGTCGTTCGGCTTCAAGCGCGGCATGCCGGTGGACGCCGACCTGGTGTTCGATGTCCGCTGCTTGCCTAACCCCTACTGGAAGCCAGAACTGCGCGACCAGTCCGGGCTGGATCAACCCGTTATCGACTACCTTGCAGCACAGCCGGATGTAGAGGATATGTTCCAGGATATCTCTACTTACCTGCTCAAATGGTTGCCGCGCTTCGCCGCGAGCAATCGGGCCTATGTCACGATTGCCATTGGTTGCACCGGCGGCCATCACCGCTCTGTCTATTTGACCGAACGACTGGGCCAGGTTTTGCAACACACCCTCAAGAACGTCCAGGTTCGCCACCGCGACCTTAGCTGAAAGGAACACCCCCGCGATGCCCGCTCTGGAAATTGAAATCATCAACAAGCTCGGCTTGCACGCCCGGGCTTCCGCCAAATTCGTCGGCGTTGCCGGGCAGTTCCCCTGCCAGATTCGCGCCGGCCGCACCCCGGAATCGATGGTCGATGGCAAAAGCATCATGGCCATGATGATGCTGGCTGCCGGCAAGGGCACCCGGATCCACCTGAAGACGGAAGGCGAGCAGGAACAGGAAGCGATGGACGCCTTGGTGAAGTTGATCAACAACTACTTTGATGAGGGTGAGTAAACCCACCCGTTGAAAACTGCGTGGAGCTGAAACGGCTTCACCCCAACGCAGTATCCATGACCATCATCAGGCAAAACCCGATACACAGCCCCAGGCTGGCGAGCTTTTCGTGACCATTGCGCCTCGATTCGGGGATCACTTCATGGGTTACCACCAGCAACATCGCACCGGCGGCCAACGCCAGCCCCAATGGCAACAGCACCTCGGCCAGGCTTACCAGCCATGCGCAAAGCACGGCAAAGACAGGCTCGACCAACCCGGATGCAGCACCGATCAAGAATGCCTTGAACCGTGACATCCCTGCCCCCGCTAATACCAGCGCTATCACCAGACCTTCAGGCACGTCCTGCAGGGCAATGCCCATGGCCAAACTGTCGGCATCGGGTACGCCACCCCCAGCGGAGACGCCCACCGCCATACCTTCCGGAATGTTGTGGGCAATGATCGCGAACACAAATAGCCAGATACGCGGCGGGATTACCGGCTTGTCCGGTGTCCCCACCAATATTTCGGGGCTGGCACCAGCAACCTTGCGATCAACCAGATACAGCCAGAAAGCACCCAGCATGATGCCGAAGCTGATCAATCCGCTCGCGCCCCAGGGCGATAACCCGAGGTTCTGGGCGGCAGAGATACCCGGCACGACCAACGAGAACGCGGTCGCCGCCAACATCACCCCCGCACCAAATCCCAGCAGGGAATCACTCAGTGCGACCGGCATGCGCCGAATCACCAGCACCGGGACCGCCCCCAACGCCGTGCCAAGCGCACAGATCGCCCCGCCCTGCAGGGCACGCAGAATGCGTGGTTCCAGGCCCAGCCAGGCCAGCCCATGGGCCACCAGCAACGCAGTACCTGCCAATAGCAGCAGCGAGCCAAACGCATAGCGAAACAGGCGCCCGCTGCCGATCGTCAGTGTTTCAGTGCCCATTGGTCACCCTTGGATCTTGTTATAGGGAGGCGAGTGTCAGGCCAAGGCAGCCTGATAACGAGCGGCGACTTCCGGCCAGTTGATGACGCTGTAGAAGGCATTGATGTATTCCGGGCGACGGTTCTGATACTGCAGGTAGTAGGCGTGCTCCCAGACATCCAGCCCGAGGATCGGCGTATTGCCGCTCATCAACGGGCTGTCCTGATTGCCGCTGCTCTCCACCACCAGGGTCTTGCCTGGAGTGACACTGAGCCAGGCCCAGCCACTGCCGAAACGGGTCAGCGCGGCTTTGGTAAAGGCTTCCTTGAAACGCTCAAAGCCGCCCAATTGCTCGTCGATAGCCCGGCCCAGCACACCCTCGGGCTGGCCGCCGCCCTTGGGTGACATCACTGCCCAGAACAGCGAGTGGTTGGCATGACCGCCGCCCTGATTGATCACTGCCGCGCGCAGTGTTTCAGGCAATTGCTGGACGCTGGACACCAGTTTCTCTACCGGCCAGCCCGCGAACTCAGTCCCGTCAACCGCCGCGTTGAGGTTGTTGATATAAGTCTGGTGATGCTTGGTGTAGTGAATTTCCATGGTCTGTGCATCGATATGCGGCTCGAGGGCATCGTAGGCATAAGGCAAGGCAGGCAAGGTGTAGGTCATATCAATGCGCTCCGTAATAAGGGTTGTTGCGGGTCGACGCATCCG
The DNA here is from genome assembly GCF_009935975.1 of Pseudomonas sp. Q1. NCBI lineage: Bacteria > Pseudomonadati > Pseudomonadota > Gammaproteobacteria > Pseudomonadales > Pseudomonadaceae > Pseudomonas > Pseudomonas sp. Q1. The sequence goes on from NZ_QODI01000003.1 coordinate 265,259, forward strand.
GTTGCGTCGCAGCGCCGCCCAACAAGCGATGAGTACGTGGGTATTCACCGTGATCGCTGATGAAATTCAACAACTCGACATAGGTCTTGCTGCTCTGGCGCAGCGCCGCCTCGCGCAACTGCGGGCTCAGACGCGGGTCCTGCAGGGTCTGCAACAGGCGTTGGTGAATGGCGCAGAGGTATTCCGCGCTTTCTTCCGGCTGGTTCAGGCGCAGGTGCAGATCTGCCAGGTTGTGATGGGAAATGACGCAGGCCGCCACTGCTTCTTCGGCGTCCGCCCAGCGCTCAAACAGCACTTGAGCCAGGGCCAGGGCTTGCAAATAGGCCTCGCGAGCGTCGACTAACTCACCCTGCATAAAGCAGCGATTGGCGCGTTCGATCGTGCGTTTCCAGTGCTCCATGGTGATCCTCCAAAGCAGAGTCGGTGATTACACGCCGCCGGCCGTGAGTTTTTCCGGGTCCAGCAGCATTTCCAGCTGACTACGGGGCAAGTCAGTGTGTTCAAGGGCTACGTCAATCACCGGCCGGCCTTGTTGATAGGCTTTTTTGGCGATTTCGGCGGCCTTCTGGTAACCAATGATCGGGTTGAGCGCGGTGACCAGGATTGGATTGCGTGACAGCGCTTCCTTGAGCTTGGCCTCATTGACCTTGAAGCTGGCGATAGCCTTGTCCGCCAGCAATCGGCTGGAATTGGCCAGCAATTCAAGGCTGCTGAGCAGGTTCTGGGCGATGATCGGCAGCATCACGTTCAGCTCGAAGTTGCCCGACTGGCCGGCGACGGTAATCACTGAGTCATTGCCAATCACTTGCGCGGCCACCATGGCGGTCGCCTCCGGGATCACCGGGTTGACCTTGCCCGGCATGATCGAGGAGCCCGGCTGCAGCCCTTCCAGTTCGATTTCACCGAGCCCGGCGAGGGGACCGGAGTTCATCCAACGCAGGTCGTTGGCGATTTTCATCAGTGAGACGGCGGTGGCTTTCAATTGACCGGAAACGGCGACGGCAGTGTCCTGGGAACCGATCAGGGCAAACAGGTTCTTGCCCGGCGTGAATTTCACGCCGGTCAAACCACTCAGTTGCTGGCTGAAACGTGCAGCGAACTCCGGGTGTGCGTTGATCCCGGTGCCGACAGCCGTGCCTCCTTGAGCCAGGGCCTGCAAGCTTGGCAGCAAGTCCTGCAAATGCCCGATATTGGCCTTGAGTTGCTGCGCCCAGCCGTTGAGCACCTGGCTCATGCGCACCGGCATGGCGTCCATCAGGTGGGTGCGGCCGGTCTTGATGAAGGGATGGACGGCTTCGGCCTTTTGCTCGATCACCTGAACCAGATGCAGCAGGGCTGGCAACGTTTGCTCATGCAGCACCAACGCGGCGCTGACATGGATAGTGGTCGGGATGATGTCGTTGCTGCTCTGGCCGCAGTTGACATGATCGTTGGGGTTGACTACCTCACCGAGCAAGCGGGTGGCCAGAGTTGCAATCACTTCATTGGCATTCATGTTGGAACTGGTGCCGGACCCGGTCTGGAAGATATCCACCGGGAAGTGCGGCATGAAATCACCTTCGAGCAAGCCTTGGGCGGCATCGACGATGGCCTTGCCCTGTGCTTCGCTGATCTGTTTGAGGTCGACATTGACCTTGGCGGCAGCCACCTTGGCCAGGATCAAGGCTCGAATGAATTGCGCCGGCATGCGCTGGTGACTGATCGGAAAGTTGTTCACCGCGCGCTGGGTCTGCGCGCCATACAGCGCGTCGGCAGGTACTTGAAGTTCGCCCATGCTGTCGCGTTCGATACGGGTGTTACTCATCGTTAGATCCTTGCACCAGGTCAGAGTGAGAAAGTGATGGCAGCAATTGGCAGGTCGCCAACTGCCAGGCAAAGGTCTGCCAGCGCTTGAGGCGGCAGGCGCAGCGGGAGAGTTTTTCCAGGTCACGCAATGGGCGCCATGCCTGATCCAGGCACAGGGATCGCCAGTGCCATGGCAAGGCGATATCACTGGCGGTGTCGATCAAGAGACGGAATGAGGTTTCGGCGATCGTCCACGGATGGGTCGCAGTGCAGCACGCCAGGTATCGACCTTCGTTGAGGTAATGTTCGATCAGGCGAGGCTCATTGGGATCGAGGCCGCAGCGGATCTGACGGCTCATCCAGCGCCAGCTTTCCAGGTACGGATCCTCATGCAGGACAGAACTCATGATCTACGCTCGCTCGATAATGATATTCATTATTAAATGATATTAAGAATCAAAACAAGCCGAGAAATTCAGTTCGACTTTTACATAGCCAAAAAAAAGCACGCCATCTTCGGGATGGCGTGCTTTTTTATGAAGCGCTGTGTGATCAGCTGCCGGCGACGGTCATCCGCTCGATCAGTACCGACCCCGTGCGAATATTGCTGCGCAGCTCCAAGTCATTACCCACTGCCACGATCTGCTTGAACATGTCGCGCATATTGCCGGCGATGGTCACTTCCTGAACGGCGAACTGAATCTCACCGTTTTCCACCCAGAAACCCGCCGCGCCGCGAGAGTAATCACCCGTCACCATATTCAAACCATGGCCCATCAACTCGGTCACCAGCAGGCCCCGGCCCATACGACGCAGCAAGGCAGCCTGGTCTTCGGCACCGTGAGTCACAAACAGGTTATGCACGCCACCGGAGTTGGCAGTACTCGGCAAGCCAAGCTTACGCCCGGCGTAAGTGCCCAGCACGTAGGACACCAGCTCGCCCTTCTCGACAAACGGCTTGGCATACGTCGCAAGGCCATCACCGTCGAACGCCGAACTGCCCATGGCACGCATCAGGTGAGGGCGCTCGTCGATGGTCATCCACTCAGGGAACAACTTCTGGCCGATTGCGCCTTCAAGGAACGAGGACTTGCGGTACAGGTTGCCGCCGGAAATCGCCCCCAGGAAACTGCTGAACAACCCCCCAGCCAGTTCCGCCGAAAACAGCACCGGCACTTCACAGGTCGGCACCGGGCGCGCACCCAACCGGCTGGCAGCGCGTTGTGCAGCGCGCTGGCCGATGCTGACCGGGTCCGCCAGCAGATCGCCCTGGCGATTCACGTCGTACCAGTAATCACGCTGCATCTGGCCATTGGCTTCGGCGATCATCACGCAGCTCAAACTATGACGGGTGGACGCGTAACCACCGATAAAACCGTGGCTGTTACCGTAAACGCGGCAGCCCTGATGCGTACTCAAGGTGGTGCCATCGGCGTTCTTGATGCGGGCATCAGCGTCAAACGCAGCCGCTTCGCACTTCAGCGCCTGCTCGATCGCTTGCTCAGGCGTGATATCCCAGGCATGGAACAGGTCGAAATCCTTCAAGTCCTTAGCCATCAACGCTTTGTCGGCCAACCCCGAGCTTTCATCTTCAGAGGTGTGCTTGGCGATGGCCAAGGCAGCCGCGACGGTCTCGCGAATCGCCTCCGGGCCGCTGGCCGACGTGCTGGCCGAGCCCTTGCGTTGCCCCACATACAAAGTAATACCAAAACCCTGGTCGCGGTTGAACTCGACGGTTTCCACTTCGCGCTGACGCACCGACGTAGACAGCCCTTGCTCCAGCGACACCGCCACCTCACAGGCGCTGGCCCCCTGGCGCTTGGCCTCGGCAAGGATCTGCTCGACTTGTTCCTGCAGTGCCGGTAAAGCTTGCGGACCGACGCTTTGGGCTGCACTCATGGTTTTCTCCACTCAAATTCTGCTTTCGGTTAAGGCCATCGAGCGACCGGGCCGGACAAGCGGCCCCCGACTGGTTATCATGGCGGCGTTTCTTTGCGGACTGCCACCATGGTTGATTCTTACGACGACTCCCTCGATGGGGAGAAAAGCAAATCCCAGGTCAAACGCGAGCTGCATGCTCTGGTTGACCTTGGCGAGCGCCTTACAACGCTCAAGAAAGACTTGATTGCGAAACTGCCACTGACCGACGAAATGCGCCGGGCGCTGGCGGATGCGCCCAAGCACACCGCGAATATCGCGCGTAAACGGCATATCGCGTTTATCGGCAGGCTGATGCGCGATCAGGATACTGACGCGATTCTGGCCTTGCTTGATCAAACCGATGCCTCCACTCGCCAGTACAACGAACGCTTCCATAACCTGGAACGTTGGCGTGACCGCCTGATATCGGGCGACGACGCCGTGCTGGAGAAATTCGTGGTGGACTACCCGGAAGCGGATCGCCAGCAACTGCGTTCCCTGATCCGTCAGGCCCAACACGAACTGGCGCACAACAAGGCGCCGGCCACCAGCCGTAAAATCTTCAAGTACATCCGTGAGCTGGACGAGACGCAGCGCGGCCTGCGCTGATCCTCTTCCCCGGGTGGCGACCTTCGCCACCCGAAGCTCCCCGGCTTACGACCCCGTACCCCCGACGGTAATCGCATCAATTTTCAGCGTGGGCTGGCCGACACCCACCGGCACCGACTGCCCGTCCTTCCCGCACGTACCGACGCCACTGTCCAGCGACAGGTCATTACCGACCATCGACACCTTGCTCATGGCCTCCGGCCCGTTACCAATCAACGTCGCCCCCTTGACCGGCGCGGTAATCTTGCCGTCCTCGATCAGGTACGCCTCGCTGGTGGAAAACACAAACTTGCCGCTGGTGATATCCACCTGGCCGCCGCCGAGGTTGGCGCAGTAGATCCCGCGTTTCACCGAAGCGATGATTTCCGCCGGGTCGCTTTCGCCCCCCAGCATGTAGGTATTGGTCATGCGCGGCATCGGCAGGTGCGCATAGGATTCGCGGCGGCCGTTGCCGGTACGTGCCACACCCATCAGGCGCGCGTTGAGTTTGTCTTGCATATAGCCTTTGAGTACGCCGTTCTCGATCAGGGTGGTGCACTCGGTCGGTGTACCTTCATCATCAACACTCAGCGAGCCACGGCGGCCGGCTAGGGTGCCGTCATCGACGATGGTGCATAGTTTGGAAGCCACCCTCTCGCCCATGCGTCCGCTGTAGGCGGAGCTACCCTTACGGTTGAAGTCGCCTTCCAGCCCATGGCCCACCGCTTCGTGCAGCAAAACACCGGACCAACCCGAACCCAGTACCACCGGCAAAGTCCCCGCTGGTGCCGGAATGGCCTCCAGGTTGACCAATGCCTGGCGCAGCGCTTCCCGGGCGTAGCCCATGGCACGGTCGTCAGCCAGGAAATAGCGGTAGTCGGTACGCCCGCCGCCGCCATGGCCGCCGCGCTCGCGACGGCCGTTCTGCTCGACGATCACGCTGACATTGAAACGTACCAACGGCCGCACATCCGCCGCCAGCCCACCATCGGTGGACGCCACCAGGACGCGCTCCCACACACCGGCCATGCTCACGGTCACCTGCTGAATGCGCGGGTCCAGGGCTCGGGTGGCCGCGTCGACACGCTTGAGCAGCTCAACCTTTTCTGCACGACTGATGACTTCCAAAGGGTTATCCGGTGCGTAGAGCTGCGCCACATCCTGGGTGCTGAACGCCTGTACCGTGCCGTTTTGACCGGCACGAGAGATCGAACGCGCCGCACGGGCCGCCAGGCCCAGGGCTTCCAGGGTGATTGCGTTGCTGTAAGCAAAACCGGTCTTCTCACCCGATTGCGCGCGCACGCCGACCCCTTGGTCCAGGTTGAAGCTGCCTTCCTTGACGATGCCGTCTTCAAGAGCCCACGACTCGGAAATCTGCCCCTGGAAATACAGGTCGGCTGCGTCGATGCCCGGCCCGGCCAGATCGCCCAGCACGGTTTGCAAGCTTTCGATGGTCACGCCACCGGGTGCCAGGAGGTGTTCACTGACTGAGGACAACAACTCGCTCATAGGTTTGGCCTTAAATTCATCATTCTGAAGCAGGCCGCTGGGCGCCCTGCGAGAAAAAGCGCCGATGGTTCACCACCGGCATGCGCGCCCGTATCGACGCCTGTTCACTGCTATCGCGCTCGGCCAACAACACCGCTTCGCCTTGATCCTGTTGTGCCAGCACTCGCCCCCAAGGGTCGATAATCGCCGCATGTCCAAAGGTTTCCCGCGGCCCGGGGTGCACGCCGCCTTGTGCGGCCGCCAGCACGTAGCATTGGGTCTCGATGGCGCGTGCGCGAATCAATACGTCCCAATGCGCCGCTCCCGTCACCGCAGTAAAAGCCGAGGGTGCGGTAATCAGCTCTGCGCCCGCTGCGCGCAACTCACTGTACAGCTCGGGGAAACGCAGGTCATAACACACGGTCAGCCCCAGTCGACCCACCGGTGTATCCGCCACCACCACTTTGCCACCGAAAGCATAGTCGTCAGACTCCCGATAACGACCACGGGCATCGGCGACATCGACATCGAACAAGTGCAGCTTGTCGTAACGGGCGACGATCTGGCCCTGATCGTCGATCAGCAGCGAGCAGGCGTTGGGCTTGGCATTCGGCTGGCCCTCGGGTGGCAATGGCAATGTACCGGCCACTATCCATAAGGTGAGGTCGCGGGCTGTCTGTTTCAACCACGGCAGGATCGGGCCTTCACCCGAGGCCTCGGCGCGACCGATATCGGCCACATCACGACGCCCCATGGCCGCGAAGTTTTCCGGCAGCACGGCAAGCGTCGCACCGCCCATCGCCGCTTGTTCCAGCAAGCGCCGGGCCTGGATCAGGTTGGCCAGCACATCGCTCTGGCTGACCATTTGAATTACCGCAAAGGACATGGGCCCACACTCCATGATTGGCATAGGGCCATGCTACTCCACAGTCTCTCAGTTTGGTTTTTCAAATGGTTTGTCGAACGTGATTTTCGGGTCTTTCCAAGGCCCTTCCACTTTGTATTGCACGCTGGCGAAGCGCGAAACACGGTCACCGATCAATTTGTCGATCAGAAACAACGCCCCCCCAATGGCCGGCGCCCCGACAATCAGCGCCGCAATGGGCAGGTTGTTGGTCACAGGCAAAGTCACCAGCAACTTGGCGTCCACGCGGTCAGCCACCAGGTCCAGGGTGCCGTTGAGTTCCAGATTGGTCGACGGCCCGGTCATGGTGATCGGCTCACGGGTCACGAAGACTCCGTCACTGGCCGCCAGCAACCCCTTGACTCGGTCATAGCTCAAGCCCTTGCCGAGCAGGTCCGAGAAGTCCAGGCGCAAACGACGACCGATGGAGTTGAAGTTCAACAGGCCGAACACCCGCAACGCCTGGGCGCCGCCCTCCACTTCCACAAACTGACCTTTACGGAACGAGGCATCGAGGCTGCCGGAGAAGCGCTTGGGCCCGACCCACGCCGGTGAACCCGGCCAACGGCCATCCACGTCCAGGTGGAAGTCCTCGCTGGTCACGGTTGGCGCAAAGCCCCAGCCCTTCAGCACATCGGCGATATTCTTGCCATCCAGGCGCCCTTTGTACCAACTGTAACTGGCCCCTGGCGCACCTTCCCAGCCACCGGCGCCCTTGAGCAGCATGCCCTTGAGGCCCAGATCCAGGTCGGTAAACGCCAGGCCCTTGGCGGTCGGCCGGATCTTCAGCGACCAGGCCCCCACGAGGTCCGGCCCCTGGAACAGCTTATCGATGGCGATATCCAGTGCCGGAATATCCTTGGGATCAATATCAGCCAGCGGGTCAGGAGCGTTTTCGTCCGCCTGTACCGTTGGGTCCACCGCAGGCAATTTCACGTACTGCAGGTTGATCGCAATCGGCGCGCCCTTGGCGTCCGGCAGGTTCACCGTGCCTTTGGCCTGCTGGCTGTCGAGCTGCAAGCCCCACGCAGCAGGCTTGCGGTCGAGCTGCAGGCTGACTTGATCCAACTGGGAGCCAAGGCCGGTCAGCTTGCCCACCTTGAAATCGGCACCACTGAGCAGTTGCTTGGCACTGCCGCCCGGATCGTTGCCCGCGTAACGGTTAACCAGTTTTTTCCATGGGTCGATATCCAGTTCCGACAGCACCCCGCGAATGCGCAGGCCTTTGTTCCCGGGCAATAACGCGTTGCCATCGCCGAGGAACAACTCGCCACGACCGTCATTGAGCTTGTCGGGTGGCGCCGCAAAGGTGAAACTCGCCAACTCGCCGTAACTGAACCAATAGCGGCGCTCGGCACCTTGCAAAGTCATGCGAAAGACGCTGTCACGCCCCTGGCTGGCTGGCATGCCAAAGGGGGCGGGCAAATCTACTGCAACGCCCTTCATATTGGAGCTGACCATGAGTTGGCTGTCAGCGCCATCCAGGGTCAGCTGCAGTTGGTAAGGTATGTCGCCGGAAACCGGTAATGGCTGGCTGATCTTCAACCAATCCGTCAGACGCTTCACCGTGACCTGGCCTTTGGCGGTCACGCGGGTACTGATATTGCCGGGCTTGCCATCGGCAACAATCTGCGCAGTGATGGGACGGTCGAACGCCTGCGCCGAAATGTTCTGGCCGCTCAGGCCCTTGGCGCTGTCGAAGCGGAAGTCACCCTTGAGCTGGGTCAGGTCCAGTGGCGGCTCGGCCAGTTGCAGGCGGGCCTTGTCGGTCTTGAAGTCCACCACGATCTTGGGGTCGGTCCCCTTGGCCAACGGAACATCCAGGTCCAGGCTGCCTTGCAGATCGCCCTCGCCTTTCCAACCGGCGAAGGTCGAGGCTGTGCCTATCGGCGCTTCCTGAAGGATTTTCAGACCATCACCCAGGCCACCGGCAAACCCTCCGGTCAGCAGCAGGTGACTGTCCTGGCCGGCAGGTGCGTGGGGAATATTGACATAGACATCCTTGACCTTGGTGTCGAGCAACTGGCCCTTGCTGGCCAGAATACGCACACCGCTCTCCTCGACGAACACTTCACCGTCGACCTTGCCCACATGAGGCCAGCCCGGCTGGAACGCCAACTCGGCATCATGCACCTTGAAGAACAGGCTGATATTGCGCGAAGCCGGCAGCGCGTCGTGGTTCAGCGAGCCCTGGTACTGGAAGAAACCCTGGTCAACCGCCCCTTTGAGAATCGCTGTGCGCAACCACTCATCCAGCGACGGGCTGAGTACGGCGGGCAGATACTTGGGGGTGAAGCGACCATCACCATCAACCATGCCGACCCGCAGGTCCATGTAGTCTTCCTGGTTATGGTCGAAATGCAGGCGAATCAGGAAGTCGGCAGCGATTTTGCCTTCCTCGCCCAGCACCTTGATGTAAGGCGCTATCAGGGTGAAGCCTTCCTTATCCAGCTTCCAGGTCAGTCGCGCATTGGCCTGGATGTACTGCCAAGGCTTGGCGAAGATCGGGTCCAGATGCAGGGAAAAGTCCTTGCTGTCCATGCGCAATTCGCCATGGCCCAGGTCGCCGCTGATACTACCGGACACGTTACGCGCGGCCGGCGCACCGAAATAAGCATCAAAGCCGATGCGCTCAAGGTTGGCGGCGAAGCTGACTTTCTGGTCGGTGGTATCCTGGGGGCGCAGATCCACCAGTACATTACGCAGTACCCCCGTGGCCTTCAGATGCTCCAGGGTCTTGGCGAAGCCTTCCGGCAACGGCGCCAAGGCATTCAACAAAGGGGTGATAGGCGTCAGATCGAGGCGATCGGCCTGGAGCTTCCAGACCTCCTGGTCCTTGTCCGTGGCCAGGGTTTGCTGCAATTGCATGTGCGATTCCCAGCGGGTATCGCCCAGGTTCATCGCGAGCGAATCGAACAGCACCTTAAGGCCGCTATCACTGCGTTGCAGATAAGCGGTCAGGGCCAGATTTTCGATATGCACAGGCTTGCGATCGGCATAGCTGCCCTTCACTTGCGCAGAGTTGAGACGCACCGCAGCACTTTGGACAGTACCTTTGGCCCAGCTCAACCAGAACTCACCGCCGGCCTGGAACTGCGTGAGCTTCCATTGCCGGGTCAACTTCGCGGGAATCCATTTGGCCCAGTCGCTCTGGGGCAGGCTGAGATAGGCTTCGACTTCTGCGTCTTGCCATTGGCTGGCGCGAATGCGGCTGCGCAGGCTGACGGCAAGCGGTTGACCGTCAGGCAACGTCAAGCGTGCATCCAAACGTTGCCGAGTCATGCCGGTGTGCAGGCTCAAGCCGACGTAAGTCATGGTCAGCGGCGCCTGATCGAACGGCTGGAGGGTGACCTGGCTATCCAACAGCGACACGCGCTTGACCATTTGCATGCGCGTCAACAACTGCCCGGGGTCCAGTGGCTGTTCATCCCGTACCGGCAGACCTTGCAAGGCCCAGTGACCGTCCTTGTCTTCCTTGACGCTCAATTGCAGCCCACTGACTTGCAGATGGGCGATGCGCACTTCAAGGGCCATCAGGCTGGCCCAGATATCCGGCACCACTTCGACCTGATCCAGGCGCAGGGCGCTGCTGCCCTCACCGACCATCACGTCGTGGGCCAGCAATACCGGGGCGAAGCCACTCCAGCGCCCCTCGAGGCTGCCAATGTGCAGGGGCATGTCAACCGCGGCCTGGGCCTTGGCCTCAACTTGCGCACGGTATTCGGCCACCAGCGGCGTCAGTTCACGACCCAGGCTCACGTATACCGCCGCCATTACCAGCAGCAGCGCACAGAGGCCCAGGCCCCAACGGGTCAAAGCGGCAAAAAAGCGTATCAGACGCTCCATGTCAGGCGACCCTCAAGGCAGTTGGCGGACGGCAGATCATGGCCTGCCGGTCTCACGGAAAGAAAGCGAATGGGGATCAGAGCAGCACCACGTCGTATTGTTCCTGGGAATACATGGTTTCAACCTGAAAACGGATGGTGCGCCCGATAAAACCTTCCAGCTCCGCGACGTTACCGGACTCCTCATCCAGCAATCGATCGACCACTTTCTGGTTGGCGAGCACTCTATAGCCTTCAGCCTGGTAGGCTCGCGCCTCCCGTAAGATTTCCCGGAAAATCTCGTAGCAAACCGTTTCTGGAGTCTTCAACTTGCCGCGCCCCTGGCAACTGCTGCAAGGCTCGCACAGCACCTGCTCAAGGCTTTCACGGGTACGCTTGCGGGTCATCTGCACCAGGCCAAGCTCGGTGATACCGATGATATTGGTCTTGGCGTGATCGCGCTCCAGCTGCTTCTCCAGCGTGCGCAACACCTGACGCTGGTGCTCTTCGTCTTCCATGTCGATGAAGTCGATGATGATGATGCCACCGAGGTTGCGCAGGCGCAGTTGGCGGGCAATCGCCGTAGCCGCTTCGAGGTTGGTCTTGAAGATGGTTTCTTCCAGGTTGCGGTGCCCTACGAACGCGCCCGTATTCACGTCGATGGTGGTCATGGCTTCTGCCGGGTCTACCACAAGATAGCCTCCGGACTTGAGTGGCACCTTGCGCTCCAGGGCTTTCTGAATTTCATCTTCGACGCCATACAAGTCAAAGATTGGACGTTCGCCAGGGTAGTGTTCCAGGCGATCGGCAATTTCCGGCATCAGTTCGGCAACAAACTGCGTGGTGCGCTGGAAGGTTTCCCGCGAGTCGATGCGAATTTTCTCTATCTTTGGGCTGACCAGGTCGCGCAGGGTGCGCAGCGCCAGGCCCAGGTCTTCATAGATGACGCTCGGTGCGCCAACGGTCTTGATCTGCGCGCCTATCTGGTCCCACAAACGCCGCAGGTAACGGATGTCCATCAGGATCTCATCCGCGCCGGCGCCTTCAGCGGCCGTGCGCAGGATAAAACCACCCGCTTCCTTGATGCCCTCAGCGGCCACACAATCACTGACGACCTTTTTCAGGCGCTCACGCTCGGCTTCGTCTTCGATTTTCAGCGAGATGCCGACATGGGCAGTACGGGGCATGTACACCAGGTAGCGTGATGGAATCGATAGCTGGGTGGTCAGGCGTGCGCCCTTGGAGCCGATGGGGTCCTTGGTGACTTGCACGACCAGGCTCTGCCCTTCATGCACCAGAGCACTGATGCTTTCCACCGCCGGGCCTTCGCGCAGGGAAATTTCCGAGGCATGGATAAACGCAGCACGGTCCAGGCCGATATCGACGAACGCTGCCTGCATCCCCGGTAACACGCGCACCACTTTGCCTTTATAGATATTGCCGACGATCCCGCGCTTCTGGGTGCGCTCGACATGCACTTCTTGCAGAACACCGTTCTCTACCACCGCCACGCGCGATTCCATCGGCGTGATATTGATCAGAATCTCTTCACTCATGGCTGGGTCTCGTTCAGGCGTTTTCACAATAGTGGCCGATCGCTTAAGGCTGGGCGCTGGAGTCAAGCGATCAGCGCACGGTGAGGTTTTGCCAACAGGGTATGCCGAATTGGCCAAGCAGTTGCGCGGTTTCGCACACCGGCAAGCCGACCACGGCGGAATAACTGCCATTGAGACCGGTCACAAATACCGAACCCAACCCTTGAATAGCATAGCCCCCCGCCTTGTCCTGAGGTTCGCCACTGTGCCAGTAAGTTGTAGCCTCTTCGACAGAAACCCCGCGAAAACGTACACGGCTGCTTACACATTGGGTTACGCAGCGCAGCCCATCAGTAACAGCAATCGCGGTTAGGACTTCATGCTCGCGATCAGAAAGCGCCAGCAACATCGCCAGCGCATCGGCTTGATCCACCGGCTTACCGAGGATCTGACCGTCGACGATCACAGCCGTGTCGGCACCCAACACACAAGCGCCGGAAGAATGTTCAAGCGCAGCAAAACCTGCCATGGCCTTGCCACGCGCAAGACGCTCGACATAGGCAACGGCGGGTTCGTTTGCAAGAGGGGTTTCATCAATGGCGGCGCTGACCACGGTGAAAGGCACACCGATCTGGGTCAGCAGTTCACGTCGCCTCGCAGAGCCCGAGGCCAGATAAAGCGAATTCATTCAAGACTCTCCCTGTAGAGTTCGATAACCAGGCAGAGCCTCGCAATCCATTCAATTGATTTTATAACGACGACGCAGGCCGCGCAGGCCGAAACTGATCCAGGGCCACAGTAGCGCACTGACCAGAGCCGGTAACACCAATGCCAGGGTTGGCTGGCGGTTACCGGTCAAGGCGCTGAGCCATAGTTGCACCAACTGCGCCAGGCCGAAGATCACCAGGATCACCAGGCACTGCTGCCACATCGGAAACATGCGCAGACGCTGTTGCAACGACAGCACCAGAAAGGTAATCAGGGTCAGGATCAACGCGTTCTGCCCAAGCAAAGTGCCATAGAGCACATCTTCCGCCAAGCCCAGAAACATCGCAGTGACCATGCCCACTTTGTGCGGCAGGTTCAGCGACCAGAAGGCCAGCAGCAATGCCAGCCACAGTGGGCGCAGGATCTCCATGAACTGCGGCAGTGGCGACACGCTGAGCAGCAAACCGATAGCAAAGGTTAGCCAGACGATCCAGCCATTGCGCGAATGAGTACCGGCCATTATTCCTCCCTCTGCCGCGTAGTTGCCGGGGTGGTTGCCGCCGGCCTGGCGGCTGGCGTCGCGGCCGGTGGTTTAGCTGCTGCCGGTTTGGCTGGCCGCGCACTGTGGGCGGCCGGCTTGGCCGGGGTTGCTACGGGCGCCGCCGGAGCGGCTGCCGGTGCAGGCGGCCCTACGAACGCGGGCTTGGGCACCGTCGCCGGAATGATCGGCGCCGTACCGTTTTGCTTGTCTTCCGCCTCTTGGGCCTGCGCGGCGTCATTGGCGCGCTCTTCCGGCGTGCGGTTGTCACTGAAGACCAGCAGCAGGTAACGGCTACGGTTGAGGGCAGCGGTCGGCACGGCGCGAACAATGGCGAACGGCTGGCCGGAATCGTGGATCACTTCCTTGACCGTCGCCACCGGGTAGCCGGCGGGGAACCGCTGGCCGAGACCGGAGCTGACCAGCAGGTCGCCTTCCTTGATGTCGGCGGTATCGGCCACATGCCGCAGTTCCAGGCGCTCCGGATTGCCGGTGCCGCTGGCGATTGCACGCAAGCCATTACGGTTGACCTGCACCGGGATGCTGTGGGTCGTGTCGGTCAGCAACAATACCCGCGAGGTGTAGGGCATCAGCTCAACCACCTGGCCCATCAAGCCACGGGCATCGAGCACCGGCTGGCCAAGGACCACACCGTCGCGCTCACCCTTGTTGATGATGATGCGATGGGTAAACGGGTTGGGGTCCATGCCGATCAACTCGGCCACTTCGACCTTCTCGTTGACCAGTGCGGAAGAATTGAGCAACTCGCGCAGCCGAACGTTCTGCTCGGTAAGGGCCGCGAGCTTTTGCAGGCGTCCCTGCAGCAGCAGGTTCTCAGTCTTGAGTTTTTCGTTCTCGGCAACCAGCTCGGTGCGGCTGCCGAATTGGCTGGCCACGCCCTGGTAGAGACGTTGCGGCAGGTCGGTGATCCAGTAGGTCTGCATCAGCACCAGCGACATCTGGCTACGCACAGGCTTGAGCAGTGCAAAGCGGGCATCGACCACCATCAGCGCGACCGAAAGCACGACCAGCACCAATAAGCGCACGCCCAATGAGGGGCCTTTGGCGAAAAGCGGTTTAATAAGCCGCTCCTCCCAGGCAAATGTTCTCTTTATTCATACGGCATCTAACCGGCCTGGATGCAGATTGAAGAAGATAAACGCCAACAGGCAGCACTGCAAAGTGCTGCCTGCCGACGAAGCATGAACCATCCTGGCGATCTTATTCGCTGGAGAGCAGGTCCATGGTGTGTTTATCCATCATTTCCAGTGCACGGCCACCACCGCGGGCAACGCAGGTCAGCGGGTCTTCGGCGACGATCACCGGCAGACCGGTTTCCTGGGCCAGCAACTTGTCGAGGTCACGCAACAACGCGCCACCACCGGTCAGCACCAGGCCACGCTCGGCGATATCGGAAGCCAATTCCGGCGGCGATTGCTCCAGGGCGCTTTTCACTGCCTGAACGATAGTGGCAAGGGACTCTTGCAGAGCTTCCAGCACTTCGTTGGAGTTCAGGGTGAAGGCACGTGGAACGCCTTCGGCCAGGTTACGGCCGCGAACGTCGACTTCGCGCACTTCGCCGCCCGGGTAAGCGGTACCGATTTCCTGCTTGATGCGCTCGGCGGTGGATTCACCGATCAGGCTGCCGTAGTTGCGACGTACATAAGTGATGATCGCTTCGTCGAAGCGGTCGCCGCCTACGCGCACGGATTCGGCATACACCACACCGTTCAGGGAAATCAGGGCGATTTCAGTGGTACCACCACCGATATCGACCACCATCGAACCGCGCGCTTCCTCAACCGGCAGGCCGGCGCCGATAGCGGCAGCCATAGGCTCTTCGATCAGGAACACTTCGCGGGCACCGGCCCCCAGGGCCGATTCACGGATGGCACGACGCTCCACCTGGGTGGACTTGCATGGAACGCAGATCAGCACGCGAGGGCTGGGCTGCAGAAAACTGTTTTCGTGAACCTTGTTGATGAAGTACTGCAGCATCTTCTCGCAGACGCTGAAGTCGGCGATCACGCCGTCCTTCATCGGACGAATGGCAGCAATATTGCCTGGTGTACGGCCGAGCATGCGCTTGGCCTCGGTGCCGACGGCAACGACACTTTTCTGATTACCATGGGTCCGAATAGCCACAACCGATGGCTCATTCAGGACGATACCGCGCTCGCGCACGTAAATAAGGGTGTTGGCAGTGCCCAGGTCAATGGAAAGATCGCTGGAAAACATGCCACGCAGTTTCTTGAACATGGGAAAGGGACCCTAGGCAACGCGTGGGTAAAAAAGTGCGGCAAACTCTAACAACGACAGGGATTTTGGGCAAGGCGCCAATGTGCTAAATTGGCCGACTTTCTGTGCACCAACCCCCACAATCGCGGCCATATGACCGTAGAAATGCGGTAGTGTTCCGACAATCTAACACACGGACGCCCTCCGTTCTGTTTTCCACTGGAGAATCCCATGGCGCTTGAACGCTCCGACGTGGAAAAAATCGCGCATCTGGCCTCGCTTGGCCTGAATGACGCCGATCTTCCACAGACCACCGCAGCCCTGAACAGCATTCTCGGGCTGGTTGACCAAATGCAGGCCGTGAATACCGACGGTATCGAGCCCCTGGCTCACCCGCTGGAAGCCAGCCAGCGCCTGCGCGCAGACGTCGTGACCGAGCGCGATAACCGCGAGGCCTACCAGTCCATCGCGCCAGCGGTCGAAAACGGCCTGTATCTGGTTCCGAAAGTCATCGACTAAAGGGAAAGAGCCTTTCATGCATCACATGACTCTGGCCGAGATCGCCCGCGGTCTCGCCGACAAAAAGTTTTCTTCCGAAGAGCTGACCAAGACCCTGCTGGCGCGCATCGCCGAGCACGATCCCAAGGTCAACAGCTTCATCAGCCTCACCGAGGAACTGGCCTTGAGCCAGGCCAAGGCCGCCGACGAGCGTCGCGCCAACGGTGAACAAGGCGCACTTCTGGGCGCACCGATCGCCCACAAAGACCTGTTCTGCACCCAGGGCATCCGCACCAGCTGCGGCTCGAAGATGCTCGACAACTTCAAGGCGCCCTACAACGCCACCGTAGTCGCCAAGCTGGCCGCCGCCGGGGCCGTAACCCTGGGCAAGACCAACATGGACGAATTCGCCATGGGCTCGGCCAACGAGTCGAGCTACTACGGCGCAGTGAAAAACCCGTGGAACCTGGAGCATGTGCCCGGCGGCTCGTCCGGGGGCTCGGCTGCGGCCGTCGCCGCACGTTTCCTGCCGGCCGCCACCGCCACCGACACCGGCGGGTCGATCCGCCAGCCTGCCGCGTTCACCAACCTCACTGGCCTGAAGCCGACCTACGGTCGTGTTTCCCGTTGGGGCATGATCGCGTACGCGTCCAGCCTGGATCAGGGCGGCCCGCTGGCTCGGACTGCAGAAGACTGCGCAATTTTGTTACAAGGCATGGCAGGCTTCGATAAACAGGACTCCACCAGCATCGATGAGCCAGTGCCGGACTACAGCGCCAGCCTGAATACGTCGATCAAGGGCCTGCGTATCGGCGTGCCGAAGGAATACTTCAGCGCAGGCCTCGACCCACGTATCAACGAGCTGGTTCACAACAGCATCAAGGAGCTGGAAAAGCTCGGCGCCGTGATCAAGGAAATCAGCCTGCCGAACAACCAGCATGCGATTCCGGCCTACTACGTGATCGCCCCGGCGGAAGCCTCCTCCAACCTGTCGCGTTTCGACGGTGTGCGCTTCGGCTACCGCTGCGAAAACCCGAAAGACCTGACCGACCTGTACAAGCGCTCGCGTGGCGAAGGCTTTGGCGTGGAAGTACAACGCCGGATCATGGTGGGTGCCTACGCGCTGTCGGCTGGTTACTACGATGCGTACTACCTCAAGGCGCAAAAAATCCGTCGCCTGATCAAGAACGACTTCATGAGCGCCTTTAATGAAGTCGACGTGATTCTCGGCCCAACCACGCCTAACCCGGCCTGGAAGATCGGCGCCAAGAACAACGACCCGATCGCCGAGTATCTGGAAGATTTCTACACCATCACCGCCAACCTCGCGGGCTTGCCTGGCCTGTCCATGCCGGCCGGTTTCGTCGACGGCCTGCCGGTGGGCGTGCAATTGCTCGCACCGTATTTCCAGGAAGGCCGCCTGCTCAATGTGGCGCACCAGTACCAGTTGAACACTGACTGGCACACTCGCACCCCTACCGGCTTCTGAGGAGAACACTATGCAATGGGAAGTTGTGATCGGGCTGGAGATTCATACCCAGCTCGCCACCCAATCGAAGATTTTCTCCGGTAGCGCCACCACGTTCGGCTCAGAGCCCAACACCCAGGCCAGCCTGGTTGATCTGGGCATGCCCGGCGTGCTGCCGGTGCTGAACCAGGAAGCGGTGCGCATGGCGGTGATGTTCGGCCTGGCGATTGACGCCCAGATCGGCCAGCACAACGTGTTCGCGCGCAAGAACTACTTCTACCCGGACCTGCCCAAGGGCTACCAGATCAGCCAGATGGAACTGCCGATCGTCGGCAAGGGCCACCTGGACATTCCCCTGGAAGACGGCACGATCAAACGTGTCGGTGTAACCCGCGCCCACCTGGAAGAAGACGCCGGCAAAAGCCTGCACGAAGAATTCCCGGGGGCTACCGGCATCGACTTGAACCGTGCCGGCACGCCGCTGCTGGAGATCGTGTCCGAGCCGGACATGCGCAGCGCCAAGGAAGCCGTAGCCTACGTCAAGACGATCCACGCACTGGTGCGCTACCTGGGCATCTGCGACGGCAACATGGCCGAAGGTTCGCTGCGTTGCGACTGCAACGTGTCGGTCCGCCCAAAGGGCCAGGTCGAATTCGGCACCCGCTGCGAGATCAAGAACGTCAACTCGTTCCGCTTCATCGAAAAGGCGATCAACAGCGAAGTGCGTCGCCAGATCGAACTGATCGAAGACGGCGGCAAGGTCATCCAGCAGACCCGCCTGTACGACCCGAACAAAGACGAAACCCGCGCCATGCGCAGCAAGGAGGAAGCCAACGACTACCGTTACTTCCCCGACCCGGACCTGTTGCCGGTCGTGCTGGAGGACTCGTTCCTCAATGACATCCGCAGCACCCTGCCGGAACTGCCGCAGCAGAAACGCGAGCGCTTCCAGGAGCAGTTTGGCCTGTCGGTCTACGATGCCAGCGTCCTGGCGTCCAGCCGCGAACAAGCCAACTACTTCGAAAAAGTGCTGAGCATCGCCGGCGACGCCAAACTGGCGGCCAACTGGGTGATGGTCGAGCTGGGCAGCCTGTTGAACAAACAGGGCCTGGAAATCGACGAAGCCCCAGTCACAGCCGAGCAACTGGGCGGCATGCTGCTGCGTATCAAGGACAACACGATCTCCGGCAAAATCGCCAAGACCGTGTTTGAAGCCATGGCCGCAGGCGAAGGCAGCGCCGACGAAATCATCGAGCAGCGTGGCCTCAAGCAAGTGACCGACAGCGGTGCGATTTCCGCCGTTCTCGACGAAATGCTCGCGGCCAACGCCGAGCAGGTCGAACAATACCGTGCGGCCGACGAAGCCAAACGCGGCAAGATGTTCGGCTTCTTTGTCGGTCAGGCGATGAAAGCATCCAAAGGCAAGGCCAACCCGCAACAGGTGAACGAACTGCTGAAAAGCAAGCTCGAAGGCTGACAGCGACGAAGAGACCGGGTGAGCTCGGTCTACTGTAGGAGGGGGCTTGCCCCCGATGAGGGTGTGCCAGTCAGCAATTTTATAGACTGACTCACCGCTATCGGGGGCCAGCCCCCTCCCACATTTGATAGGGGGATACCTGGAAATGAAGCGTCTATTCGGCCTCCTGGCCCTGTTCTCCCTGTTGACCGGTTGCGCCAGCGGCCTCATTGACCCCAACGGCTACGACGAAACCGGCACCGCCTCCTATTACGGTGCCAAGCACCATGGCAAAAGAACCGCCAGCGGTGAACCCTTCAACCAGAACGCCCTGACGGCCGCCCACCGGCGCCTGCCCTTCGGCACCCGGGTCAGGGTGACCAACCTCGCCAACAACAGATCCGTGGTGGTACGCGTGAATGACCGTGGCCCGCATACCCGAGGGCGCTTGATCGATCTGTCGCGCAAAGCAGCCGAGCAACTGGGTATGCTGGGCAGCGGCACCGCACGGGTTCGTGTGCAAGCCATGAGCAACTGATCGAGGCCGCCTTGAGTATTTTTGGATTGAACGCACTCTCGCCCTGGAGCCTGGCCGAACTGATCAGCGGCCTGTTGCTGCTGATCGTCGGTGCCGAAATCCTGGTGCGTGCCGCCGTGCGCCTGGCCGCCAGCCTCAAGGTACGGCCGCTGATCATCGGCTTGAGTATCGTCGCCTTCGGCAGCAGCGCGCCGCAGATGACCGTCAGCCTGCAAGCCACCGTGGCCGGCAACACCGATATTGCCGTGGGCAGCGTGATCGGCAGCAGCATCTTCAACATCCTGGTGACCCTGGGTTTGTCCGCCCTGGTCATTCCATTGCGAGTGTCACGACAATTGGTTCGCCTGGACATCCCGGTCATGATCCTCGCCGGGCTGCTGGTCTTTGCGCTGGCAGCCAACGAAGCGCTGACACCCTTCGATGGCCTGCTGTTGCTCGCCGCCCTGGCGGGCTATCTGGGCCTGTTGCATTACCAGACCCGCCACTCACGCCGCCCACGTACACGGGATACCGTGGCCCAAGCGCCTTGGCTGAGTAGCGTATTGCTGATGCTGGGCGGGTTCCTGGTGCTGGTGCTGGCCGGGCATTTGCTGCTGGGCGCGGCGGTGGATGTGGCCGGTGACCTGGGCCTGTCGGAACGCATCATCGGCCTCACGCTGATCGGCGTCGGTACTTCTCTGCCGTGCCTGGCCACCTCGTTGATTGCAGCCCTGCGTGGCGAGCGGGAAATAGCCGTGGGCAACGTGATTGGCAGCAATTTGTTCAACCTGCTGGGCGTACTGGGTTTTACGGCGTTGATCGCACCGTCGCCACTGTCGGTGTCACCCAACGCCCTGGACTTCGACCTGCCGGTGATGCTCGGCGCAATCACCCTGTGCTTGCCGGTGTTCTATACCGGTTACCGCGTCACTCGCGCCGAAGGCCTCGTTCTGCTGGGGCTGTACCTTGCGTATGGCCTGCATGTGATGGCGTTCACCACCGGCATGCCCCTGGCCAATAAGCTCGAACAATTGATGCTGTACTACGTCCTGCCGGTGCTGGTGGCGTTGCTGTTGTTCACATCGCTACGGGCCTGGCGTCGTCAACACAAGAGGGAATCGCAATGACCGATCAGAAAAAGCCCGGGGTTGAAATGCGTCGCCAAGTCATGGGCGACGCGTTCGTCGAACGCGCCCTGGGCAATGCCACCGAATTCACCCAACCGTTGCAGGATTTCGTCAACGAGCACGCGTGGGGCAGCGTGTGGAATCGCGAAGGCTTGCCCCTGAAGACGCGCAGCCTGATCACCCTTGCCGCCCTGACCGCGCTCAAATGCCCGCAGGAGCTCAAAGGCCATGTGCGGGGCGCACTGAATAATGGCTGCACCGTCGAAGAAATTCGCGAAGCGCTGCTGCATTGCGCGGTGTATGCCGGGGTGCCGGCGGCGATCGATGCGTTTCGTGCGGCCCAGGAAGTCATCGACAGCTACCAGAAGGAAGGTTAGATCCAGCCGCCTGCCTGCAATACAAAGATCCCGATATTCGTGGTCACCGCCGCCATCAGCGTGGTGATCACGATAATCGCCGCCGCCAGTTCATGATTGCCCTCGGCCGCCCTGGCCATCACGAAACTCGCAGCGGCCGTCGGCGCGCCGAAGTACAGAAACAGAATGCCCAGCTCCGGCCCCCGGAAGCCCAGCAACCAGGCGCCTAGCGTCGCCACCAGCGGCAAGCCGAGCATTTTTACCAGGCTGGCGCTGAGCGCCATGTTGCCACTCTTGCGCAGCGCTGCCAGCGACAAGGTGCCACCGATGCAGATCAACGCCAGCGGCAGGGTCATGTCCGCCAAATACCGGGCGCAAGACTCCAGCCAACCCGGCAGGCCGATCTTGAACATCGCAAACGGCGCGGCCGCAATCACGCTGATGATCAACGGGTTGGCCAGCACACTTTTGCAGATACTCCACGGGTCGGACTTGATCACCGGGCTATACACCGCCAGCACGATGGTCGACAGCGTGTTGTAGAACAGGATCACCAACGCCGCGAGGATAGCGCCCAGGGAAATGCCGTAGTCACCGTACATGCTGGCTGCCAGCGCCAGGCCGATGACCCCGTTATTGCCGCGAAACGCACCCTGGGTATAAATGCCCCGGTCTTCACGCGGGCAACGAACAATCGCCCAACCCCAGGCCAATGCAAAGCTGAGCAAGGTGGCAACGGCAAAGTAGATCAGCAAACCCGGCTTGAGCGCCGAATGCAGATCGGCATGCAGGATGCCCAGGAACAGCAGCGCCGGCATGGTGACGTTGAACACCAGGGACGAGGCAGTGTGGATAAAGTTGTCGTTGATCCAGTTGATGCGCTTGAGCAGCACACCAAGGAACAGCATGGCAAACACCGGCGCCGTGATGGTGAGGGTGGTGAAGAAAATAGCCAGCATGCCGGGGAGAACCTTGGTCGACGTCGTCAGGTAGCCAATGATAAGCCACCACAGGCCACCCCGTCCGGTTGTAGTGAGCGGGCTCGCCCCGCGCTGGGTGGCGCAGCCGCCCCAACGAGCCCTCCCAAGACGCTTCAGAAAGACCGAGGCGCCTGGGTTGAGGGCGAGGCACGCCCTAATACCAGCCAGTCAAGGCTTAACGCTGTCACTGTGGGAGGGGGCTTGCTCCCGATGGGCTGCGAAGCGGCCCTAATCCCAAGCGCTTCGGTCTTTCTGAAACACCGCGGCGATTGGGGCGGCTTTGCCGCCCAGCGCGGGGCAAGCCCGCTCACTACAAGGCAAGTTCAGGTGATAGGCGCAGGATTGAACAGGGTGATGTCGTTATGCAGCTTATGCCGTTCGGCCCACGTCTGCTTCTTGCCGCTGGCCACGTCCAGGTAGAAGTGAAACAACTCCCAGCCCAATTCCTCGATACTCGCGCGCCCTGTGGCAATGCGCCCGGCGTCGATATCGATGAGATCCGGCCAGCGCTGCGCCAACTCCGTGCGCGTCGACACTTTCACCACGGGCGCCATCGCCAGCCCATACGGCGTGCCACGCCCGGTGGTGAACACATGCAGGTTCATTCCCGCCGCCAGTTGCAAGGTGCCACACACAAAATCACTAGCCGGCGTGGCGCAAAAAATCAGACCCTTGCCCTTGAATCGCTCGCCGGGGCCAAGCACGCCGTTGATCGCACTGCTGCCGGATTTGACGATAGACCCCAAAGACTTCTCGACAATGTTCGACAACCCGCCCTTCTTATTGCCTGGCGTGGTATTGGCGCTGCGATCCGCCTCGCCCTTGGCCAGGTAACGGTCGTACCAGTCCATTTCCCTGACCAGCTCCCGAGCAACGTCCTCGCTCTGTGCGCGAGAAGTCAGCAGGTAGATGGCGTCTCGGACTTCAGTCACTTCGGAAAACATCACCGTCGCCCCGGCCCGCAACAGCAAGTCCGAGGCGTACCCCAGCGCCGGGTTGGCGGTGATGCCGGAAAACGCATCACTGCCCCCGCATTGCATCCCCAGGATCAGCTCAGAGGCCGGCACGGTTTCACGACGACGCTGGTCGAGCTTCTTCAAGCGGGTTTCGGCCAGCGCCATGATCTGCTCGATCATTTCAGTGAAGCCGTGGCTGGCGTCCTGCAGGCGGTACAACCACGGCTCGCTCAGGTCGACGGAACTGTCGTGCTCATGCATCACTTGCCCGGCCTGCAATTTCTCGCAACCCAGGCTGATCACCAGCGCTTCGCCCCCCAGGTTGGGGTTGCGTGCCAGGTTGCGCACCGTGCGGATCGGGATATAAGCATCCGTCGCGGTGATCGCCACGCCGCAGCCGTAGCTGTGGGTGAGCGCCACCACGTCGTCAACGTGCGGATACTTGGGCAGCAATTCGTCCTTGATGCGCTTGACCGCATGATCCAGCACGCCCGTGACGCACTGCACCGTGGTGGTGATACCGAGGATATTGCGCGTCCCCACGGTACCGTCGGCGTTGCGATACCCCTCGAACGTAAAGCCCTCCAACGGCGCCTGGGTTTGCGGGACCTCGGTGGACAGCGGCAAGCTGTCCAGCGGTGGCGCGGTGGGCATGCGCAGTTGATCTTCCTGCACCCAACTGCCACGTGGAATCGGCGCCAAGGCATACCCGATGGTCTGGCCATAACGAATGATCCGACCGCCTTCGGGAATATCTTCCAGGGTCACCTTGTGGCTCTGGGGAATAAACTCCACCGTCACCAGGCCGTCCGCAAACTCGGTCCCGGCCGGTACCCCCTGATCGTTGACCACGATCACCACGTTGTCGCGCTCGTGCAAACGAATCGAGCGCGGCGAATCGGCATGTTCAATCAATTGCATCACACGGCCCCTCAGGAATGCGCTTCGGACAGATGGGTCAGCTCAGGCCCCTTGCTTGGAGGCTCTTTGAGTACTACACGCTTGATCGGGCCAACGATGACCAGGTAGCTGAACACCGCCACCAGCGCGTTGGCGCCGACAAACACCAGGGCCCACTTGAACGAGCCGGTGGTGCTGATGATGTAACCGATGACGATCGGCGTGGTGATCGACGCGAGGTTACCGAAGGTATTGAACAAGCCGCCACTGAGGCCGGCGATCTGTTTCGGCGAGGTGTCGGACACCACCGCCCACCCCAGTGCGCCAACGCCCTTGCCGAAGAACGCCAGGGCCATGAAGCCCACCACCACCCATTCGATATCCACGTAGTTGCAGGCCACGATACTGCTGGAAATCAACAGCCCGCCAATGATCGGCGCCTTGCGCGCGAAGGTCAGCGAATGGCCCCTGCGCAGCAGGTAATCGGAAATCACCCCACCGAGCACGCCGCCGATAAACCCGCAGATCGCCGGCAACGACGCAATGAAGCCGGCCTTGAGGATGGTCATGCCACGGTCCTGCACCAGGTACACCGGGAACCAGGTGAGGAAGAAGTACGTGATGCCGTTTATGCAATATTGGCCCAGGTACACGCCGAGCATCATGCGGTTGGTCAGTAACTGGCGGATGTAATTCCACTTCGGGCCGTCGGTTTTCTTGCCTTTGCCTTTATCCTGATCCATATCGACCATCGCACCATTGGCCGCGATGTGATTGAACTCGGCTTCGTTGATCATCGGGTGCTGGCGCGGGCTGTGGATCACTTTGAGCCAGATCAGCGAAAACAGAATGCCGATCACGCCCATCACGATAAACACGTGCTGCCAGCCGAAGGTGAAGACGATCCAGCCCATCAGCGGCGCAAACAGCACGGTGGCGAAGTACTGCGCCGAGTTGAAGATCGCCGACGCCGTACCGCGCTCCGCCGTAGGAAACCACGCTGCGACAATACGCGCATTTCCGGGAAACGACGGTGCCTCAGCCAGGCCCACCAGAAAGCGCAGCATGAACAACGCGACCACTGCGGTGGAAACCCCGAACTCACCGACATAGCCTTGCAGCACGGTGAACAAAGACCAGGTGAAGATGCTCAAGGCATAGATTTTTTTTGAGCCGAACCGGTCCAGCAACCAGCCACCGGGAATTTGCCCAGCCACGTAGGCCCAACCGAATGCGGAGAAGATGTAACCGAGGGTGACCGCGTCGATACCGAGGTCTTTTTGCAGGCTGGAGCCTGCGATGGCGATAGTGGCCCGGTCGGCATAGTTGATCGTCGTCACCAGAAACAGCATGAGCAGGATCAAATAGCGGACGTGGGTCGGCTTGGTCGCTTGCATGAAGAAGTACTCCCACTAATTATTTTTTTTGCGGGTAATCATTTCTGTGTTGAAGGTAGGAGCCGGCAGGCAACCGGCTCCTACGACGGGCGCGTCCTACGACCCGATGTAGCTGGTTTTCACCACGGTGTAGAACTCTTGTGCATAACGACCTTGCTCACGCGAACCATAGGACGAGCCCTTACGGCCACCGAACGGCACGTGGTAATCCACACCCGCGGTCGGCAGGTTGACCATGACCATCCCGGCCAGGGAGTGGCGCTTGAAGTGGTTGGCGTATTTCAGCGACGTGGTGGCAATACCGGCCGACAGACCGAACTCGGTGTCATTGGCCATCGCCAATGCCGCCTCGTAGTCCGCCACGCGGACCACGTTGGCTACCGGACCGAAGATCTCCTCACGACTGATACGCATGGCGGCTTCGCTGTCGGCAAACAGCGTCGGCGCCAGGTAGTAGCCTTCGGTGTCACAGGTCACCAGGCCGCCGCCACTGACCAGCCGAGCGCCTTCGCTTTGGCCGATGTCGATGTATTTCAGATCCTGGTCCAACTGGGCCTGGGACACGACCGGGCCAATATCGGTGCCGCTTTTCAGCGCGTGACCGACAGTGATAGAGCGCATGCGCTCGGCCATGGCCGCGACGAACCGGTCGTGGATGCCGGCCGTGACAATCAAGCGACTGGATGCGGTGCAACGCTGGCCGGTGGAGTAGAAAGCACTTTGTACCGACAGCTCGACAGCCTGCTTGAGGTCGGCATCATCGAGGATGATCTGCGGGTTCTTGCCGCCCATTTCCAACTGCACTTTGGCCTGGCGCGACACACAGCTCACGGCGATCTGACGACCCACGCCCACCGAGCCGGTGAAGCTGATGCCATCGACTTTCGGGCTGTTGACCAACATATCGCCGACCACACGACCGCTGCCCATCACCAGATTGAACACACCGGCCGGGAAACCGGCGCGAGAAATGATTTCCGCCAGGGCCCAGGCACAGCCCGGCACCAGCTCGGCGGGCTTGATCACCACGCAGTTACCGTAGGCCAGGGCCGGGGCGATTTTCCAGGCGGGGATGGCAATCGGGAAGTTCCACGGTGTGATCAAGCCGACCACACCCAGGGCTTCGCGGGTCACTTCAACGTGGACGCCTGGGCGCACCGACGGCACATAGTCGCCGGACAGGCGCAGGCATTCACCGGCGAAAAACTTGAAGATATTACCTGCACGCGTCACTTCGCCAATGGCTTCGGGCAGGGTCTTGCCCTCTTCCCGGGCCAGCAGGGTGCCGAGCTCTTCACGGCGGGCGAGGATTTCGCTGCCGACTTTATCCAGCGCATCGTGGCGAGCCTGGATACCGGATGTCGACCAGGCCGGAAACGCAGCCCGGGCGGCATCGATAGCGGCATTGACCTGGGCGACGTCAGCCTTGGCATATTCGCCGATGACATCGGACAACTCCGACGGGTTGAGATTGACGCAGTAGTCGGTACCGGCCACCCACTCGCCGTTGATGTAGTTTTCAAAACGCTTGGCTTGGGACACAAATCTTCTCCTGACGCAAAAGGCCGCTGATTGCTCAGCGGCCTTGTTGATAAGTTACTGCGGACCTTGCTGGTCGATCAGTGCCGCCAGGGCTTCGTATTCTTCCGGCAGCAAGTCGGTCAGCGGGGTACGGACCGAGCCTGCGTCATAGCCGGCGATCTTGGCGCCGGCCTTGACGATGCTCACGGCATAACCCGCCTTGCGGTTACGGATGTCGAGGTAAGGCAGGAAGAAGTTGTCGATGATTTTGGCGACCGTGGCGTGATCGTCCTTGGCAATCGCGTGATAGAAGTCCATCGCGGTTTTCGGGATGAAGTTGAACACCGCCGAGGAGTACACCGGAACGCCCAGGGCCTTGTAGGCAGCGGCGTAAACCTCTGCAGTCGGCAGGCCGCCGAGGTAGCTGAATCGGTCACCTAGACGACGGCGGATCGACACCATCAACTCGATGTCACCCAAGCCGTCCTTGTAGCCGATCAGGTTCGGGCAACGTTCGGCCAAGCGCTCCAGCAATGGCGCAGTCAGGCGGCAGACGTTGCGGTTGTAGACCACCACGCCGATCTTGACCGATTTACACACCGCTTCAACGTGGGCGGCAACCCCGTCCTGGCTGGCTTCGGTGAGGTAGTGCGGCAGCAGCAACAAGCCTTTGGCGCCGAGGCGTTCGGCTTCCTGGGCGTACTCGATCGCCTGGCGGGTCGAACCGCCCACACCGGCGAGGATTGGCACGCTGCTGGCGCAGGTATCAACAGCGGTTTTCACCACTTGGGAATATTCGCTGGCGGCCAGGGAGAAAAACTCACCGGTACCGCCGGCGGCGAACAACGCCGTCGCACCGTAGGGGGCCAGCCATTCGAGGCGCTTGATGTAGCCCGCCTGGTGGAAGTCACCCTGGGCATTGAAATCGGTCACCGGAAAAGACAGCAGACCGTGGGAAAGGATGGACTTCAGTTCTTGTGGATTCATTATTCGAACACCCTGGGCAAAGACTTCATGTGAAAGGTATTGTTGGTTTTCGCGATGTCGTACGTCATCGTACAACTATAAATAAATTCGTCAACCGCAATTCATCAGGCTGCAGTGCGCGGGATGTCTGGAAGTGCCTTCTTGACGTAGGAAAAATTTCCTCTATCCTCAAATTAACTGTATATGCATACAGTTATCAAGGAAGATTCCTACGACATAGCAAGGAGCTAACATGTCAGATCTTGAACTCGCAGCACCCGAAAAAAGCCCGCCGACATTGCGCTTCGAAGGGGGTGAACACACCGCCATCGGCGACGACACCCTGTTGCGCTTCGTCAAAGGCGCTCCGGCAATTCCTGCCCACCAGGTCGAGTTGCACCTGCCCAACGGCCTCGCACTGACGTATGGCCAAGTGATCGCCCTGGGCGGCGACTTCTATGGCATCCCCGGCCAACCCATCAGCGATGGCGCGTCCCCTGCCGACCGTGTGCAACGCTTCACGGCAGCGTTTAACTCGCTGGCCGTGCTGCCGGCCTCGCGGGAAGAAGCCAAAAAAATTCTCGCGGTGATGCAAAAGGAGATCAACGCGGTCAACCAGGCCATCAAGGACGGCAAGCAACCCCATGAAGCCTATGACGCCCTGGGTGATACGTTGTCTGAAGAATGGAACCGGATCACCGGCGGCGGCAGTGCCGTTTCGGCGCTGATCCCACTGGGGCGCTACCTGAAACTGGCGGCAGACAATGCCGATCACTTCGGCGAATGGGCGCTTTCGGCCTATCTGGCGGGGCACACGGCGGCACTTCAACAAGCCGTCGTCGCCCATCAGACCGGTACCGACCAGGCATTGGAGCTGGCGTATGCCATGAACAGTTTCGCCGATCACTTTTTGACCGACCTGTTCTCCGCCGGCCATTTGCGCGTACCGCGCAAACAATTGGCGGCCGTGGTGACGCCGGGCGATCTAGGTTCACTGATCAGTCGTTTCATGCACGACGAAGACAGCAAATTCGGACTCAACGTACGCAATGCCATGGGCGATCAGTGGCACGCCTATGGGGACAAACGCTACTTCGATGCGATTGACGCGGCCAATCGCGTACAGGTCAAACGTGCGGTACAGGCTTCAGCGGATGAGATCTTCGACACGTTTATCAGCGGGGTCGCGCCCTCTCCGGCCAACTTCAAGGCACCGCTGTATGTGCCGGACCTGAATGCCGCGCAGAACCCGACGAATAACTTCTCGCCGCTGTTCAAGATGGAGGGAGACAAGGTGCTGCGCCGAAAGGACGTGAATGACCTGAACGACAAGCACTGGACGAATGATTGGTGGGGGTGGAGCACCTACCTGTTGCTCAAGGACTATAAGCCCAACCAGCCCGCCTGACCCTTAACCGCGCTGCGCCTGCGCCTCTTCATGGGCATGGCGCAGCCGTTCCCGGCTGTTGGTCAGATGCAGCCGCATGGCCGCCCGCGCCGCATCCGAATCCTGCCGCGCAATCGCTTCATAGATTTCTTCGTGCTCACGACTCAAGCGGCTCATGTAGTGCTGCTGGTCATCATGGGCCAGGCGCGCCGAATTCAACCGCGTGCGCGGAATGATGCTGGTGCCCAGGTGGGTCATGATGTCGGTGAAGTAACGGTTGCCGGTAGACAGCGCAATTTCCAGGTGGAATGCAAAGTCGGACGCCACCGCATCACCGGCATGAGCCGCGCTTTCATTCAAGGCGTCGAGGGCGGCGCGCATGGCTGCCAACTGCTCATCACTGCGACGTAGCGCCGCCAGGCCGGCAGACTCCACCTCCAGGCTGATGCGCAGCTCCAGGATCGCCAGCACATCACGCAAGGTCACGACCGTGGCCGGGTCAATCCGAAAGCCGCTGGGGCTTGGCGTGTCCAACACGAAAGTGCCGATACCGTGACGGGTTTCCACCTGCCCTGCGGCCTGCAATCGCGAGATCGCTTCGCGCACGACCGTGCGACTGACCCCGTGGGCATCCATGATCGCCGACTCGGTGGGCAATTTATCACCGCGCTTGAGCTGGCCGTCGCGGATCTGTTCGGACAACACCGTGACCAGTTCCTGGGCAAGGCTGCGGCGCTTGCGGGGAAGACGAGGGGCGGTGTGGGCGTTATCCATGATGAATCATCTTTTTCGGCGAACTTGAGCACGCATCATAGCCCATGGTGGTTGTACGATCACCGTCCTGTCGCGACTTTCATCTTTATCATCCGCGCAAAAAAATGCCCCGACCCAGGTCGAGGCATTTTCCAGGCAGACCTCAAGGGTCAACCCATTACTTCACCACTTTCAGACTCGGCCGGCCGCTAGGGCGCGGTGGCTCGGTATCCGGTGGTGGCACATCATCGCCATCTTCGCCTTCGATCGATTCGTCATCTGCGAGAGACGACTCCAGATCAAACACCATGCCTTGGCCATTTTCCCGGGCGTAAATCCCGAGGATGGCGCCAATAGGCACGTACAGCGTATGTGGCACGCCGCCGAAACGCCCTTCGAAGCTGACTGCCTCGTTGTCCATGTGCAGGTGGCGCACGGCGCTGGGTGATACGTTCAGGACGATCTGCCCGTCACTGGCAAAACCCTGCGGTACCTGAACCGCAGGAAATTCGGAATTGACCAGCATGTGCGGGGTGCAATCGTTGTCCACAATCCACTCATAGAGCGCGCGGACCAGGTAGGGTCGACTGGAGTTCATCAGCGGCTCCTTAAGCCTTAGCGCATATCGCGTTCGGTACCAGACAGACTCGCCTGGAAAGCCTCACGCGCAAACTGGCGCTCCATGTAATCAAGCAACGGCTTGGCCGGCCGCGGCAGTTCGATACCGAGAATCGGCAAGCGCCAGAGTATCGGTAATAGGCAGCAATCCACCAAGCTTTGTTCCTCACTGAGGAAAAAAGGTTTATCGGCGAACAACGGAGAAACACCGGTCAGGCTCTCGCGCAATTCCTTACGCGCCTGCACCCGAGCGGCTTCTTTGGTACGCGAATCCAGAATCAGATCCACCAACCCGCACCAGTCACGCTGGATCCGATGGATCAGCAGGCGGCTGTTGGCACGCGCCACCGGGTACACCGGCAGCAAAGGGGGATGCGGGTAACGCTCATCCAGGTATTCCATCACCACAGTCGACTCCCACAACGCCAAGTCACGATCGACCAGAGTGGGCAAGCTGCCGTAGGGGTTCACTTCGATCAGCTTCGGCGGCTGACGGCCCGCCTCCACACTGATGATCTCTGCGCTGACACCCTTCTCGGCGAGCACGATACGTACTCGGTGGGAATAGTGGTCGGCGGGGTCGGAGTAACAGGCCAACCGATTGGTCACGCCCATGGCGGTCCTCCTCGCTTGTTGAAATTATCGAAAGCTCAAAAACGAGCGCGCCCAGTGAGCATCTCCGTAACGTCCGGTTCAACCAGACTGCTACATGTTCAGAGATGCCGCTGGGCGCGCAAGATTAACAGCAATTGCTTACGGTTGGATCAATGCACATCCTTCCAGTATTCGCGCTTGAGCAGATAAGCGAATACAAAGAAGAAAGCCAGGTACAGCAATACATAGGTGCCGATACGTTGGTGCTGCAGTTTGACCGGGTTGGCCGAGTAGGCCAGGAAGGTCACCAGGTTCTTGACCTTCTCGTCGAACTGCTCTTCATTCAGCGTACCGGTCTTGGGCACAATGGTCAGTTGATCGCACGCTTCGTGGGTCAACGGCGTACCGGTCAACGGATCATATTGCTTCTTGCCATCTTCAACGACCTGAACCTGCTTGCATCCTACCACTTGCCGGCCCTGCAGGCTTACCAGAACGTTAGGCATGCCGACGTTCGGGAACACCTTGTTGTTCACCCCCCAAGGGCGCGCCGGATCTTCGTAGAAAGATCTCAGGTAGCCATACAGCCAGTCAGTCCCACGCACGCGGGCCACCAGGGTCAGATCGGGCGGTGCCGCACCGAACCAGGCCTTGGCGTCCGCCGGCTGCATGCCGATGTTCATATGGTCGCCAATCTTGGCGCCAGTGAATACCAGCTTGTCGAGCATCACCTCGTGAGGAATGCCCAGGTCGTCGGCGACGCGCTCGTACCGCTGGAACTTGGCGCTGTGGCAACCCATGCAGTAGTTGGCGAACGTGCGTGCACCGTCTTGCATGGCAGCCTTGTCGGACACGTCGATATCGACTTTTTCCAGCTCAGGACCATGTTCGGCCGCGAAGGACAGGAGCGGCAGCGCCGCAAGCATCAAAGCAACGAATAACTTTTTCATCAGCCAGTCACCCTTTCCGGAACCGGTTTGGTCTTCTCGAGCCGGGTGTAGAACGGCATCAGAATGAAGTAGGCGAAGTACAGGAAGGTGCAGATCTGCGACAGCAGCGTACGCTCGGGGGTTGGCGCCAATACGCCGAGTACGCCCAGGATCACGAACGCGATGCAGAATATCCACAGCCAGATTTTGCTCAGCCAGCCTTTGTAGCGCATGGACTTGACCGGGCTTCGGTCCAGCCAGGGCAGCACGAACAGCAGCGCGATCGAAGCCCCCATCGCCATGACGCCCATCAGTTTGTCGGGGATCGCCCGCAAGATGGCGTAGAACGGCGTGAAGTACCAGACCGGGGCAATATGCTCAGGCGTCTTGAAGGCGTTGGCCTGTTCGAAGTTGGGTTTCTCCAGGAAATAACCGCCCATCTCCGGGAAAAAGAACACGATCGAGCAGAAGATAAACAGGAAGACGACCACACCGACAATATCTTTTACCGTGTAGTACGGATGGAATGGAATGCCGTCCAGCGGTACGCCATTTTCGTCTTTGTGCTTCTTGATATCCACGCCATCGGGGTTGTTGGAGCCCACTTCGTGCAGCGCCAGGATGTGCAGTACTACCAGGCCGAGAATCACAATCGGCAAGGCTACGACGTGCAGAGCAAAGAAGCGGTTCAGGGTGATGCCGGAGATCAGGTAGTCACCACGAATCCACTGGGTCAGGTCGTTACCGATCACCGGGATCGCGCCGAACAACGAGATGATCACCTGGGCTCCCCAGTACGACATCTGGCCCCAAGGCAGCAAGTAACCCATGAAGGCTTCGGCCATCAGCGCCAGATAGATCAGCATGCCGAAGACCCAGACCAGTTCGCGGGGTTTCTGGTACGAACCGTAGAGCAGGCCACGGAACATGTGCAGGTAGACAACGATGAAGAACGCCGATGCGCCGGTGGAGTGCAGCAGGCGCAGGATCGAGCCGTACTCGACGTCGCGCATGATGTACTCGACGGAGGCGAACGCCTCTTCCGCCGACGGGGTGTAGCTCATCGTCAGCCAGACGCCGGTGACGATCTGGTTGACCAGCACCAGCAGCGCCAGGGAACCGAAGAAGTAGAAGAAGTTGAAGTTTTTTGGTGCGTAATATTTGCTGAGATGGTCTTCCCACATTTTAGTCGCGGGGAAGCGTGCATCCACCCAATCCATGAACTTGCTCATCAGGCTTTCTCCCCTTGGTCGACACCAATGACAATGACACTGTCAGTCTCGTAGTGATGGGGCGGAACCGGCAGGTTCAAGGGTGCGGGTTGTGCCTTGTAGACGCGACCGGCCAGGTCGTAGTGAGAGCCGTGGCAAGGGCAGAAGTAGCCACCTACCCAGTCTTTGCCAAGGTCGGCGGGAGCAACTTCAGGACGGAAAGTAGGCGAGCAGCCCAGGTGGGTGCAGATACCGATCAGCAGCAGGATTTCTGGCTTGATCGAACGGATTTCCTTATCGACGTAAGCGGGTTGGTCGGAATTCTTCGAGTCGGGGTCAGACAGTTGACCTTCGATTTTCTTCAGATTCCCCAGGATTTCCTCGGTACGACGAACGATGAATACTGGCTGACCGCGCCACTCAGCAATCATTTGCTGGCCTGGGTCGATCTTGCTGACATTCACCTTCACCGGTGCACCTGCGGCTTTCGCCTTGGCACTGGGAAACCATGACCCCACGAACGGGACCGCAGCCCCCACCGCTCCTGCAGCACCCACCACGGATGTGGCTGCTACCAAGAAGCGACGCCGGCCTGCATTCACGCCGTCATTGCTCATTCAGTCATCTCCCATCAGCTTTTTGGCCTGTTAAATCAGGCGTCTACTAAGTGTTGAATCTTTACTTATAAAAATTTTGACGGATGGTAATGAAAAGCCCCACGTATGACAAGGGAATTGCCCGGGGCTCCCTCTCCAAGCCTTGTAGTATAGGGGGTCTACGGATGTGGCAAGTTGTCACGGTAAAATTTCTGCATAAATCGCAGGCAATAAAAAACGCCCAGCTCCGTGAGGAGACTGGGCGTTTTTGTGGAACGTAAAGCGAATTAACGCTTCGAGTACTGCGGACGCTTACGCGCTTTACGCAGACCGACTTTCTTACGTTCAACTTCACGGGCATCGCGAGTAACGAAGCCAGCTTTGCGCAGAGCGCTACGCAGGGTTTCGTCGTAGCTCATCAGAGCGCGAGTGATGCCGTGGCGGATTGCGCCAGCTTGACCACTTACACCGCCACCGATAACGGTGACGTAGATGTCGAACTTTTCAACGGTCTCGGTCAGTTCCAGCGGCTGACGAACTACCATGCGGGCAGTTTCGCGGCCGAAGAAGTTGTCCAGGGAGCGGTTGTTGATCGAGATGTTACCAGTGCCCGGACGCAGGAAAACGCGTGCGGTTGCGGTTTTGCGACGGCCAGTGCCGTAATTTTGAGTCGCCGACATAATGAACTATTCCGTTAAAACTTCAGTTCTTGGGGCTGCTGAGCAGCATGAGGGTGAGCTGCGCCCGCATAGACTTTCAGCTTGCGAAACATATCGCGACCCAGTGGGCCCTTCGGCAGCATGCCTTTGACCGCGATTTCGATCGGGGCTTCAGGCTTCTTGGAAATCAGGCCTTCGAAGTTGGAAGACTTGATACCGCCTGGGAAACCGGAGTGACGGTAGTACATTTTGTCGCTTGCTTTGTTGCCGGTTACACGAACCTGCTCAGCGTTGATGATCACGATGTAGTCACCGGTATCAACGTGCGGGGTGTACTCAGGCTTGTGCTTGCCACGCAGACGGCTGGCGACTTCAGTGGCCAGACGACCCAGGGTCTGACCAGCGGCGTCGACGACAAACCAGTCGCGCTGAACTGTTTCCGGTTTTGCAGTAAAAGTTGTCATTCTTTAATAGCCTCAGGGGCCGCCTGTAAATTAGACGGCGGATCTTACTGAATAGTGCGTACTTTGACAAGGTCAAAGGCAGCCGGATACAGACGCTATCGGGGGCTCGGGTCGGCGCGTCCGTTCAACGGCAAGATTCTTCGGCAGGCGGCGCATCACTTCCACTGCAGAAAGAGGTGGGCAATTATGCAGATTGCGAAAAAAAATTCAACCTGCTTTTATGATTGTTTTCCCTGAAGGAGTACCCGATGGATTATCGACAGCTGGGCCGTACGGATCTGAACGTGAGCGCGATAGCCTTGGGCACCATGACCTGGGGCGAGCAGAACAGCGAGGCAGAGGCCTTTGCGCAGATCGAACGAGCCAAGGCCGCGGGGATCAACTTCCTCGATACGGCCGAGATGTACCCGGTGCCACCCAAGGCCGACACCTACGCCACCACCGAGCGTTACATCGGCAACTACTTCAAGAGTCGCGGCGACCGGGCTGACTGGATCCTGGCCAGCAAGATCGCCGGCCCCGGCAACACCATCGACTACATCCGCGACGGCTACCTGCGCCACAACCGCAAGCACATCGCCCTGGCGCTGGATGCCAGCCTCAAGCGCCTGCAGACCGACTGGATCGACCTCTACCAGTTGCACTGGCCGGAACGCAGCACCAATTTCTTCGGCCAACTTAGCTACAAGCACAAGGACGAAGACGACCTCACCCCACTTGAGGAAACCCTCGAGGCACTGGATGAACAGGTGAAGGCCGGCAAGATCCGCCACATCGGCCTGTCCAACGAAACCCCGTGGGGCACCATGAAGTTCCTGGCCCTGGCCGAAGCGCGCGGCTGGAGCCGTGCGGTGTCGATCCAGAACCCCTACAACCTGCTCAACCGCAGCTTCGAAGTGGGCTTGGCCGAAGTCGCCATTCGCGAACAGTGCGGCCTGCTGGCCTACTCGCCCCTGGCCTTCGGCATGCTCAGCGGCAAGTACGAAGGCGGGGCACGCCCGGCAAAGGCACGCCTGACCGAGTACAGCCGTTTCAGCCGCTACTTCAACCCGCAGTCGGAGGCGGCATGCAGCCGTTATGTGGCGCTGGCGCGCGAGCATGGCCTGGACCCGGCGCAGATGGCGCTGGCGTTCGTGACACAGCAGCCGTTCGTGACCAGCAACATCATCGGGGCTACGTCGCTGGAGCAACTGGACAGCAACATCGCCAGTGCTGACCTGAAGCTGTCCAAAGAGGTGCTGGAAGGGATTGAGGCGATTCAGAAGGATCATCCGAATCCTGCGCCTTGATTGACCTTTAGACTGCTATCGGGAGCAAGCCCCCTCCCCCATTTTGGTCTGTGAATACATTCAAATGTGGGAGGGGGCTTGCTCCCGATGGGGCCCTCAACGACGCCCCCCTCAAAGCGCCCGCGCAATGATTTCCTTCATGATCTCGTTGGTCCCCGCATAGATCCGCTGCACCCGCGCATCCGCCCAGGCCCGTGCAATCGGGTATTCCCACATGAAACCGTAACCGCCATGTAGCTGCACGCAGTCGTCGAGCACCTTGCATTGCAGGTCGGTCGCCCAGTACTTGGCCATCGCCGCCGTAGGCACATCAAGCTTGCCCTCCAGATGCAACGCCATGCACTTGTCGACGAATACACGGCCGATCTGAATCTCAGTCGCCATCTCTGCCAGTTTGAAGCGGGTGTTCTGGAAATCCGCAATGGCCTTGCCGAAGGCCTTGCGCTCACGGGTGTATTCCAAGGTCCATTCCAACGCGGCCTCGGCGGACGCCAGGGCGCCAATCGCCACGGTCAATCGCTCCTGGGGCAGCTCCTGCATCAAGTAAGCGAACCCCATGCCCGCCTGGCCCAGCAGGTTTTCCCTGGGCACGCGCACGTCCTGGAAAAACAGCTCCGACGTATCCTGGGCCTTCATGCCCACCTTCTCCAAACGCTTGCCCTTGTCAAAGCCAGGCGTATCGGCCTCCACCAGAAACAGGCTGGTGCCCTTGGCGCCGGCCTTGGGGTCGGTCTTGGCTACGACGATCACCAGCTCGGCCAGGAAGCCGTTGGTGATGAAGGTCTTGGAGCCATTGATCACGTACTCATCGCCGTCCAGAACCGCTGTGGTCTTGACCCCCTGCAGGTCGGAACCGGCACCCGGCTCGGTCATCGCAATGGCCGTGACCATCTCGCCCGAGATCAATTGGGGCAGGTATTTGTGCTTCAGCGCCTCGCTGCCGTAATGCAGGATGTAGGGCGCGACGATGTCCGAATGCAGAGAGAAACCGATGCCAGTCAACCCCAGGCGACTGATCTCCTCGATCACCACCGCACTGTAGAGAAAGTCCGCGCCCAGCCCGCCATACGTCTCCGGCAGATGGGAACACAGCATCCCCGCCTCCCCTGCCTTGCGCCACAAGCTGCGGTCGATATAGCCCTGCTTCTCCCATTGACTGTGGAATGGCGCCGCCTCTTTTTCGAGGAAGGTGCGCACGCTTTCGCGAAAGAGTTCGTGCTCGGGACTGAACAAGGTTCTGGGAATCATGGGTCACCTGCAAGAATTGTCGGACAAGGACGAGACCCCAGAGACTATGCCCCGATGGCGTCACGGGACACTGGACACATGCGACAAAAAATAAGACGATCCAGCCGTCTGGTGACCACTTTCCCCTATAAGAATAAATGAAATTATGTCTAACCAAATCTCCACGCCCTTGCGGCGCGTCAGCATTTTGGCCATTGATCGGGTATTTGCTT
Source organism: Pseudomonas sp. Q1 (assembly GCF_009935975.1). Taxonomy (NCBI): domain Bacteria; kingdom Pseudomonadati; phylum Pseudomonadota; class Gammaproteobacteria; order Pseudomonadales; family Pseudomonadaceae; genus Pseudomonas; species Pseudomonas sp. Q1. The sequence continues at coordinate 302,889 of NZ_QODI01000003.1, forward strand.
CTACCCTCATGCAAGCCAAGGATTTCTTCCACCTTGCCAGCCTGCGCTATGGCAAACAGCAGGGCCTGGGCCTGACCCCAGCGTTCGAAACGCGCCTGGTCAGCCCCGATGGGCAACCGGTGCGCAGCTTCAGCGATGTGATCATGCCGGTGGATGGCGGCCTGGAAAACGCCGACATCATTGTGCTGCCGGCTTTCTGGGATGATTTCGACGCCCTGTGCACCCGCTATCCGCAAGTGCTGCCCTGGCTACGCGAGCAACATGCCCGCGGCGCCGTGCTCTGCGGCGAAGCCACCGGGGTGTTCTGGCTCGCTGAGGCCGGCCTGCTCGATGGCAAGGAGGCGACCACCTACTGGCGTTTCTTCAACGCTTTCAGCGAGCGCTTCCCCAAGGTCCAACTCAATCAGGACAAACACCTCACCGACGCCGACAACCTCTATTGCGCCGGCGGCACCACCTCGGCGTGCGACCTCTACATCTACCTGATCGAACGCTTCTGCGGCGCCAACATCGCCCAAGCCGTGGCCCGCGATATCCTCTACGAAGTGCAGCGCAGCTACGCGCCGGGGCGCATCGGTTTTGGTGGGCAGAAGCTGCATCAGGACGTGATCATCCTGCAGATCCAGCATTGGCTCGAAGAGCACTTCGCCGACAAGTTCCGCTTTGAAGACGTCGCAAGGGAGCACGGCATGAGCATTCGCAACTTCATGCGCCGCTTCCAGACCGCCACCGGTGACAAGCCGCTGCATTACCTGCAACGCCTGCGAATCGAGACGGCCAAAGGCCTGCTCTCGGGCAGCCGCAAGAGCATCAAGACCATCAGTTACGAGGTGGGTTACGACGATGCGAGTTTCTTTGCGCGGTTGTTCAGGCAGCACACGGAGCTGTCGCCGAACCAATATCGCCAGCAGTTCCAGCAAGCGGCCTGAATCAAGGATACGCACAAGGCAAATGTGGGAGGGGGCTTGCTCCCGATAGCTGGGTGCCAGTCACTGTATAGGTTGACTGATACACCGCTATCGGGAGCAAGCCCCCTCCCACAGTTTGTGTGTGTATAGCGTTCTTAAGGTTTGTGTCCGCGCGACAGGAATTCGTGGGACTGCATTTCCAGCAGGCGGCTCAAGGTACGCTGGAATTCGAAGTTCAAGCGGCCACCGGTATACAGGTCCTTGAGCTCGACCTCAGCCGAGATGATCAGCTTGACGTTACGGTCGTAGAACTCGTCGACCATGTTGATAAAGCGCCGCGCGATGTCGTCGGTGGTGACGCTCATCTGCTCCACGCCACTCAAGATCACCGCATGGAAAATCTTGCCCAGCTCGATGTAGTCGTTCTGGCTGCGCGGGCCATCGCAGAGTGCGCGGAAGTCGAACCAGGCCACGTCATCGCACGTGCGCAGCGCGATGATTTCGCGGTTCTCGATCATCAGCTTGTCGTTTTCCACCGCCTGGGTGCATTCCGGCGTCAGCGCACGGAAGCTCTTTTTCAGGCTCTCGTGGGCCGCTTCGTTCAGCGGGAAGTGGTACAGCTCAGCTTGCTCAAGGTGACGCAGGCGGTAGTCGACGCCACTGTCAACGTTGACGATCTCGGTGTTCTGCTTGATCAGCGCGATGGCCGGCAGGAAGCGCGCACGTTGCAGGCCGTCCTTGTACAGGCCGTCGGGCACGATGTTCGAAGTGGCGACCAGGGTCACGCCGTTCTTGAACAACTCTTCCATCAGGGTGCCGAGGATCATGGCGTCGGTGATGTCGGAGACGAAGAACTCATCGAAGCAGATCACCCGCGCTTCTTCGGAGAAGCGCTTGGCGATGATGGTCAGCGGGTTCTTCTCGCCCGGCAGGGTCTTCATCTCTTCGTGCACGCGCTTCATGAAGCGGTGGAAGTGGGTACGGACCTTTTCCTTGAACGGCAGCGCTTCGAAGAAGGTGTCGACCAGGTAGGTCTTGCCCCGGCCGACGCCGCCCCAGAAGTACAGGCCCTTGACCGGCGTGCGGTCTTTTTTGCCAAACAGCTTGCTGAGCATCCCTGGCTTGCTTTGCGAGGCCGCGAGCAGGTCGTCGTACAGGCGCTGCAAATGACGCACCGCGGTTTCCTGGGCTGCGTCATGGAAGAATTCAGGGCGCTTCAGATCAGCTTGATATCGTTCTAGGGGCGTCATAATTTCGTTAGCAAGGCAACAAAAACGGGCCGTCACTGTAGCGACGGCCCCGGATAATGGCAATCAACCCTTGGTCGGGTTAATCCTCGAGAGGGGTCAGCGCGACGCGCAAGGCTGCGATGGCCGCATCGCGCGACTGTTCGTCGGCGAACTCGGCGCTGTCGGCCACCGCAGCGCCGTCCAGCCATACGCTGAAGCCCAGGGCTTCGGTGCGCACGTCCAGGGCGTCGCCACTTTGCAGTTGCTTGGTCACCGCGCCAGCGGCTTTACCGTCGGCAAAGTTGCGCGACAGCAGCAGTTGCTCGCCATCGGCGGCCAGCAGGCGGAAGCGGAAGTTACCATCATCTTCACGGAAGCTCACGAAGCGCGCGGCTTTCGCAGCCTTCTTCTTGGCCGCCACCGGCGCTGCCGCTTGATTGACGAACGAACGCAGGCCCACCGCTTCACGCAACTCAGCCAGGAATGGCGCCGCCACGGCACGGGCTTTCTTGGCGCCGATCAGCAGCAGGTCTTCCATGTCGGACGGGCGCGACATCAGTTGATGGTAACGCTCGCGGGCTTCGCCCAGTTGGCCGTCGAGCAGTTGGAACAGACGGTTCTTCGCCTCGCCCCAGCCCAGCCCTTGCAGCAATTCAGCGCGGAACTCTTCTTCCTGCGCCTTGCTGGCGAACGCCTGGTACAGGGTGAACAGGTGCGAGTTGTCCGGGTCTTTGGCTTCGCCGGGGGCACGGGAGTCGGTGACGATGCGCGAGATCGCATCCTTCATGTCCTTGGCGCTGGTGAACAACGGGATGGTGTTGTCGTAGCTCTTGGACATCTTGCGGCCATCCAGGCCCGGCAAGGTGGCGACGCTTTCTTCGATCAGCGCCTCGGGCATGGTGAAGAATTCTTTGCCGTTGCCGAACAGGTGGTTGAAGCGCTGGCCGATATCGCGGGCCATTTCCACGTGCTGGATCTGGTCGCGGCCGACCGGCACTTTGTGCGCGTTGAACATCAGGATGTCCGCCGCCATCAGTACCGGGTAGCTATACAGGCCCATGCTGATGCCCGCATCCGGGTCTTCGCCGGCTTCCACGTTCTTGTCCACCGAGGCCTTGTAGGCGTGGGCACGGTTGAGCAGGCCCTTGGCCGCGACGCAGGTGAGCAGCCAGGTCAGTTCGGGGATTTCAGGGATATCGGACTGGCGGTAGAACGTTACCCGGTTCACATCCAGGCCGCCGGCCAACCAGGTCGCGGCGATTTCCATACGCGAGCGCTGGATGCGTTGCGGGTCATCACATTTGATCAGGGCGTGGTAGTCGGCCAGGAAGTAGAAGGAATCGGCATTGGCGTCCTGGCTGGCGAGGATCGCCGGACGGATCGCGCCGGCGTAGTTGCCCAGGTGCGGCGTGCCGGTGGTGGTGATGCCGGTGAGGATACGGGTACGAGTCGTCATGGGTAATCGCTTATCAGACTGCTATCAATTCGAGAGGCGCGGCAGCACCAGATCCTTGAGATCGGTCAGCTTGCCATGAAAAAAGTGTCCGCATTCTGCCACTTTCAGCAGCTCATGGGGGCGTTTGAGGGCAGCGGACCAGTCATAGACGACCTGCGGGTCGACCACTTCGTCGGTTTCCGGCTGGATCAGGGTCAGCGGACAGCCCAGCGGCAGCAGGTCGGTATCGCGCAGGCGCATCACCGCAGCCGCCACCATGAACAAGTGCGCCAGCTTTTCGCCCTTGGCTTCCAGGCGCCCACCGAGGCTGGCGGCCACATAGCCGCCGAAGGAAAAACCGAGCAGCGTGATCGGCAAGTCCGGGTGTTTTTCCCGCAGCCAGGCAGCGGCCGCTTCGGCATCATCCACTTCACCGGTGCTCATGTCGTGGGTGCCCGCACTGGCACCGACACCCCGGTAGTTGAAACGCAAAGTAATCAAACCGGCATCGCGGGCAGTGCGTTGCAGGGTCGACACGACTTTATTGAGCATGGTCCCACCCTGCACCGGGTTGGGGTGACAGATCAGCGCCAGGCCACGTGGCTCGGGGTGATCCAGGTACAAGGCTTCCAATTGACCCACCGGGCCATCGATCAAAACGGGGGTTTCACGCATGAGCAAGGATGAACTCCGTGACCTCTCAAAGGGTCGACTCGTCTAGCTAAAAGTCTGTGCATGGCATCATTGCGAGCTTAATCGCGGTATACAGCGCAGGTCCGAGCCGTTAACGTAAAGCAAAGCCGTTTATAGAGGAAGGACTCGTGGAACACTCGCTCTTAGTTTGGTTGTTGCCGACTCTCGCCCTGGTTGCCGGTGTCGCCATTGGATTCCTGGTTGCTCGCCTGCTGCCGAATGCCGCGCCTAACCGCACGCAGCGTCAGTTGGATGACATTCAGGAACGTTTTGACAGTTATCAGAACGAGGTTGTTACCCACTTCAACAGCACCGCGACCCTGGTCAAGAAGCTCACCCAGAGCTACCAGGAAGTACAGGATCACCTCGCCGATGGCGCCAACCGCCTGGCCCTCGACGACATCACCCGTCAGCGTCTGCTGGCCGCGCTGCATTCCGATGCGCCGCAAGCCCCACGCGAGCGCCTGACCCCGCCACGGGAAAACCAGGAGCCGCCACGGGACTACGCGCCAAAATCGCCGAACGCTCCCGGCATGCTGGATGAGCATTATGGCTTGAAGAAGTAAGTCATTTTTCAAGCACACAAAAAGCCCGGCTGATCGCTGATCAGCCGGGCTTTTTGTTGGGTGCTCACTCTCAAGCACACCAGAGATCCACTGTGGGAGGGGGCTTGCCCCCGATAGAGGTCTATCAGTTACAGATGCTGTGACTGACCCACAGCCATCGGGGGCAAGCCCCCTCCCACACTGACCGAGTACGACCTTAAGCCGGTTGTTGTTCCCGCAGTTGCCCACCCTCAATCCGCACATGCCGCCCATGGAATCGCTTGAGGCTGCTGCGGTGGCCGACGCTGACGATGCTCAGGCCCGGCAGTTCATCGATCAGCGCTTGATAAAGTGTCGCTTCATCCTCTTCATCCATGGCCGAGGTCGCCTCGTCCATGTACAGCCATTGCGGTGCGAACAACAAGGCGCGGGCAAAGGCCAGGCGTTGCTGCTCACCGGGTGAAAGCATGCGCTGCCAGTGGTTGGCTTCATCAAGGCGGTCGACCAGATGCGGCAAGCGGCAGGTTTGCAGCACCTGTGCATAACGTTCTGGTGGGTAGACGCTGTCGTCCTGTGGGTAACTCAGTACGGCCTTGAGCGTGCCAATCGGCAGATAAGGCTTTTGCGGCAAGAACAAGTAACGCGCGGCCGGCAGGAGAATGCTGCCGTGGCCCGCCGGCCACAGGTGGCCCATGGCCCGCAACAACGTACTTTTGCCGCTGCCGGAACGCCCGCTGAGCATGACGCGCTGCCCGGGCTCCACGGTCATATCCGCATCAGTGAGCAGGTGACGGCCATCGGCCAGGTCCATGCCCAGGTTCTTCACCACCAAGCGTTCGCCTTCGGGGCGTACATCGATGGCGGGCGTACGTTGCTCGTTATCACTCATCGCCTGGTGGAAGCTCAGCAGACGGTCGCTGGTGGCGCGCCACGACGCCAGTTCCGAATACGCGCTGATAAACCAACTGAAGTTCTCTTGCACATTGCCGAACGCCGAGTTGATTTGCATCAGCTCGCCCAGCTCGATCTTGCCGGCGAAGTAGCGCGGTGCAGCGACAATAAACGGGAAGATGATTGCGATCTGGCTGTAACCGGCGGTGAAGAAGGTCAGGCGCTTGGACACTTTCATGATGTCCCAGAAGTTATGCCAGACTTTGCCGAAGCGCGCGCTCAAGCGTTGGTTTTCATTCGGCTCGCCGTTGTACAAAGCGATGCTCTCGGCATTCTCGCGCACGCGCACCATGGAGAAACGCAGGTCCGCTTCGAAGCGTTGTTGTTGGTTGCTCAAGCCGATCAGGCGACGGCCGATCAGATGCGTCAACCAGCTGCCGACGGCGGCGTACAGCAGCGCACACCAGAACATGTAGCCGGGGATGGTGACGCCGAACACTTCGATACTACCCGACACCCCCCACAGGATGATCGAGAACGACACCAGGCTGACCACGTTGCGCAGCAGGCCCAGGCCCAGGCTCAAGGTGCTGGAGGTGAAATTGTTGAGGTCTTCGGAAATCCGCTGGTCCGGGTTATCGGTGTAACCGCCCTGCTCCAGTTGGTAGTAGTTCTTGTCGGCGAGCCAACGTGCGAAGTGTTTTTCGGTCAGCCAGGCACGCCAGCGGATCGTCAGCATCTGAGTCAGGTACAGCCGATACACCGCGCCAAGAATCGCCACGGCGGCGATGCCGCCGAAATAGCCGATCAATTGCCAGAAGGCTGCCGTGTCCTTCTTCTCCAGAGCGTTATAGAAATCCTTGTACCAGTGGTTGATCCACACGGAGATGGCCACGCTGAACAGCGACAGGCCGATAACTGCAGCCAGCAACAGCCAGGCCTTGCCCTTCTCTTCACTGCGCCAATAGGGCGTGATCATCGCCCAGGTTCGGCGAAAAAAATGCCCACGCACCGCGTCGTTGACCGCGCAATACTCAGCGTTCTGGTTCATTGTTCAGGCTCGGTAGGAAAAAATGACAGGCGTTTGAACCGATCTTAGACGATCGGTTCAGGGCTCCGTGCAGCCTGAAGAAGATTGTTCAGACTTTGTTCAGCGCCGTACCGGGCGTTTCTGCAATTTGCGCTGCAGGGTCCGGCGATGCATGCCCAGGGCGCGGGCAGTGGCGGAAATATTGCCTTCGTGCTCAGTCAGCACACGTTGGATGTGCTCCCACTGCAAACGGTCCACCGACATCGGGTTTTCCGGCACCAGGGTGTCGAGGTCGGCGTGCTCGGAGAGCAAGGCCGCCAGCACGTCGTCGGCGTCCGCCGGTTTGCACAGGTAGTTGCAGGCGCCGCGCTTGATCGCCTCGACGGCGGTGGCGATGCTGGAATAACCGGTGAGGATCACCACACGCATTTCCGGGTCGAGTTCCAAAAGCTTGGGCAGCAGCACCAGGCCGGAATCGCCGTCCATTTTCAGGTCGAGCGCGGCGTAGTCCGGCAGGTCGGCCTGGGCAATGGTCAGGCCCTCCTCGGCGGAACCGGCGGTGCTCACGCGAAAACCGCGACGGCTCATGGCCCGCGCCATGACGCGGGTAAAGGTAGCGTCGTCATCTACCAGCAACAGGTGTGGCAGTTCTTCGCCTTCGACTTGGATCTCGTCACTCATCGATATCTCCTCGTGCGACACGCGGCAGGCGCAGCTCGGTAAGCGTGCCACCTTCCTCATGACTATAGAGCTTCACTGAGCCGCCCGCGCGGGTCACGCTGGCCTTGCTCAAAAACAGGCCCAGGCCGAAACCTTTGCCCTTGGTGGTAAAGAAGGGTTTGCCGATCTGCTCGGCAATGGCCAGCGGCACGCCCGCACCGTGGTCACGAATGTTGATGGTCACGTTTTCCGCATCCCAATCCAACTGTACGCCCAAGCCCTCGGGGCAGGCGTCGGCCGCATTGTTCAACAGATTGAGCAGCGCCTGGGTCAGGTCCGGCGGTGGCGCCAGGCGCGGTACGCTGCCCTGCCCCAGCAGATGAAAACGGTAACTGGCTTCGGGGCGCATCAAGTGCCAGCGGTTCAGGGCCTCGTCGAGCCACTGGGTCACATCCTGCATTTGCACCGCCATGCGACGATTGGCTTCGGCAGCGCGCACCAGTTGTTGCAAGGTCAGCTTGCACTGTTTGACCTGTTCGCGCAGCACACCGAGATCTTCTTGCAGTGCGGGGTCGTGGTGATCCTGGGTCATCTCGTTGAGCAGCACGCTCATCGTCGCCAGCGGCGTGCCCAGCTCATGAGCCGCACCGGCCGCCTGGGTGGCGACCGCCAGCAATTGCTGGTCACGCAGCCCCTCTTCACGACGAATGGCGCGCAGTTCTTCCTGGCGGCGCAGCTCCTCGGCCATGCGTGCCGCAAAGAAGGTGATGACCGCGGCGGACAATGCAAAGCTCAGCCACATGCCGTAGATCTGCAGGTTTTCCCGGGCGATGGGGAAGGTTTGCAACGGATAGAACTGTGCCAGCAACAAGGTGTAGAGCGTCAGCGCAATGCCCGACAGCACCACCGAGTAACGCCACGGCAACGTCACGGCGGCAATGGTCAGCGGCACCAGGTAATACGACACGAACGGGTTGGTGGACCCGCCGGAGAAATACAGCAACACACTGTGGATAAACAGGTCACAGGCCAGTTGCAGGGCGTATTCAAGCTCAGTCACAGGCCACGTGGTGCGCAACCGGATCGCGGTGAACGCACACAGCACCGTGGAGAAGCCGAGGGTCACGGCCAATTGCAGCCACGGCAACGGCAGCAGGTCGAACCAGTAGGCAAGCCCGACCGAGCCGGCCTGGGCGGCCAGCACCAAGGTACGAATGAACGTCAGGCGCCAGAGGTTCTGGCGGGTGGCGGAAGTCAGTTTTACGGCGGCGAGCATGAGCTCTCCCGATGAGCGCAGCAGGCGGATCGGCAGGAGTATAAACGAAGCGGACCGCCCGGCACGGCATCTGTGGCTCTTTGACGCAGGCCGGGCAAATGACCGTTCGTCGCCATTCCCCAACTTGTAGCGAATGTGTAAACCCGAAGAACCCGACGCCGCCGTCTACAGTCATACCGAACACGAGTATCCCAACACGACTCTCTCAAGGAATTTACATGTCACGTTTGACTCGCAGTGCAGCTGTTATCACCCTCGGTGTCGCCACCCTGGCCAGCCTTCCGGCCGTGGCCGCCGAAGGGCTGAACTACAACCAGATTTCCCTGCGCGCCGAGGCCAGCCAGGAGGTTGCCCGCGACAAGATGATCGTCACCCTCTACACCGAATCGCAAAACAGCGACCCCGCCAAACTCGCTGCCGAAATCACCACGACCCTGAACACCGCCCTGGGCCAGGCCCGCGAAGTCAAGGGTGTGACCCTGCGCCAGGGCAGCCGCAACAGCTACCCGATCTACGACAGCAAGAACCAGAAGATCACCGGCTGGCGTGAGCGCGCCGAACTGCGCCTGGAAAGCGCGGACTTCCCGGCATTGTCCAAACTCACCGGCGAACTGCTCAACACATTGAAAATGGAAAACATGGACTTCGCCATCGCCGATGCCACGCGCAAGGCCAGCGAAGACGCCCTGCTCAAAGACGCCGTGGCAGCCTTCAAGGCCCGTGCGCAACTGGCCACCGATGCCCTGGGTGGCAAGGGCTACAAGATCGTCAACCTGAACTTCAATACCAACGGTTACCCGCAACCGTACGCCCGCAATGGCGGGATGATGATGAAAGCAGCGATGATGGATTCGGCACCGACACCGGAAGTCGAAGCCGGCACCAGCCAGGTCACCATGAGCGCGGACGGGGTCATCGAAGTGCTTCAATAACCAACGTTTTCCGACAGCAAGAACGGCGCGGCCTCAGGTTCGCGCCGTTTTTTTTGGGCAAGGGGATACACCCGTTTCGTCATATCCTGCTGTACACCTGATGGAATCAAACCATCGGTTCTCGCGACACAGATACCGCCAAGGCTCGCAGGGAGCGCATTGCCGGCTTGTATTTCACTGACGAGAATCGAACCCATGCCAGTCTCCCTGAACACCCCTCACCTTGCTCTTATCCCCCCAATTTCCCGGCCCCCCACTGCGCAGGTCTCGGCTCAGCCGGCAGTAGCGCAAGCCCCAGCGTCGGTGCACCCCGACGAAACGGCAGTGCTTGCGGCCTACCTCGCCGCCGTTCAACGCAAGGTCCTCAAGCAAAAAGTCGGGTTGGTCACCGTTTCGCCTCAGAGCGCCCTGGGGCAATGGCTGAAGCACTATCGCAATCAATTGGAACACCCTGTCGTAAGCGGCTGGATGCGCGAACAGAACATCGACACCGCGAGCGTGTCGATCAACCCCGCAACCGGAGCCCTGTCCGCCGAAGTCGAGGGCGTTAGGAAAACCTTCCTGCCCCGCGATAACAGTGGCTGGGGCCAGGTTTCAGGCCCGCTGCTGGCGGCTGCGAAGGTTGTATCCCCCGTCCCTGGCAGCAGCCTGCAACCGACCTTTGACGGTGAAACCCTGCAAGTGAAAGTCAAGCTGGTGGCCGACTTCTACGGCGAGTACCTGCCTAAAAACGTTACCGAGGCCAGGACACAGATCAGGCGACTCGAGCACAACAAAGCCTTTGACGTGATTGCCCCCGACGACCCGCTGCGCCCGGCTGCCAGCCGCTCGGCACAGGCCCTGGGCGTGCATAAACAGCATGCCGCGCAGTACTACGCGAGCGCTCCCCAGGCTTTGGCTTTCAAGCGTTTGGCCGTTGATGTCGCCAATAACCTGCCCAATACACGGGCGCAAGCCAAGCTGTGGGCCGAAACGTTGATCTTCCAATTGACGGGCAAACAGGTGGATGCCGATACGATCTACCTGAACCGCTTCAAGACAGCGAACACCCCATTGAGCGCCGAGACAGCCACCGCCACAGGCTGGGAGCACCCAGGCGAAGAACCTTACTCATCGTTGCGCCTGCCGGATGCGCTGCTTGAAAACTTCTCCGAACACGACGGCGTGCCAGGCAGCCTGGATCAGGAGGCCGGTTTGTACCTGGCGGGCCCGGGGCAAAGTGCGAAGGGTGGATATGGCGCGCACAACCAATTTCCCCTGGCTCCCTCCGCACTCATGCACGCCAGTTGGAAGACCGACTTCCAGGCAGGGATGACGCAAAAGATCGACAACTTCTGGAGCGCCCACACCGGGGACTACGAGACGGCAATCAGAGGCGAGTTCGCCTACCAGGCCCGCAAACAGTTGAAGGCTGCGCAAACCTGGCCACCGGCTGAACGCACGCTGCAGGCGCCCGAACACCGTTTCACCCGGGAGGATTACCGCCTGGTAATGGGGGCCGTACCCAACCTGCCGAGTGATGAAAACGCACCGCTCAGCGTTGAACAGCTCAAGACGAAGGCTACCGCCAACGGCCGCGTTCAGGCACATGCGCTGAACATTCACGGGTTCATGTCCAGCGATATCCTGCGCTTCAGCGCCGACGGCGGTCGACAAGTCCTCTACATACCAGGGGCGCAGCCCGCCTTCCTCAGATTCGACTCTCTGGAAAAGCTGAACCAATGGGTGACCGAGCAAACCAGGGATCCCAAAAAACGCGAGGCCTTGGTCGCTCACTTTCCGCTGATCTATCGCCAGGACCATGCGGCAGGTTTCGCCGAGAAGGCGGCGACAACGCTGATGCCCATACTCTGGTTCTCCCATGTGGGCGACAAGAAAGAAGGCCTGGACACAATCTTCGAGAAAATGGCGACCGGCACGTTGAAGGGCCCGGCCATCAACAATGGTCATTCACCGATTGAAGGGGATGTGTTTTCCACACTCGCCACCGCCGCTAAAGAACGCATGACGGGCGACGCTGATGTGATGATCAAATCCAACAGTGAGGTCAATCGCGATACCTGGCTCAACGACATTACGGTGGCTGCCAGCTTACTGGCCAGGCTCGCCCCCATCGCCGCACCGGTGGCCGCCCTTGCCGCCGTCACGGGCCTGGCCGAAGGCGTGCTGGGAACGGAAAAAGCCCTCTCCGGCGACACTGAGGCCGAGCGTAACGACGGCGCGTCCAAAGCCTTCGATGGCTTGCTGAATGTGTTGTTTTCGGTCGGGGCCAGCGGTTCTGTGGAGGACCCGTTCCTGCCGCCGGAAGATCAACCGATCGCTCCCGCCCCGGGCGAAGCCCCTGTGGTTGAAAGCCTGCAACCGCGAGTTCCGGTCAACCGTCTGCAACCCAGCCAAGCCGGTAACATCAGCGAACACGCGGTCGCGAACGGTGAGCAGCTCATCGAAAACGCCACGCGCAATGCCAAGGGTATCTACCAGGTAAAAGATCAGGTTTCAGGCTTGGACCACTGGTTTATCCGGTATACCGACACAACGGGCGTCGGCCGGGTGTATGAGGTCAGAGGCGACTTCAAGCTGAGTCATGATTATGTGCAGATCATCAACCGCGAGACAGGCAAGCCGGTAATGACCGTGCATGCCACGGCGGACGGCGAATGGGCTCGTGGTCTTGGCCCAGGCGGCAAGTGGCCGTGGAACAAACCCTCTGCACCACCGGGAAAAGAGGCCAAGCCCCTGTCGAAAGTCTCTGACGCGTTTGTTGATCTGGAAGGCCGAAAGCTTGAAGGCGCCGAGCAGATCGATGAATACCTGAAAATGGACGACAACATGGCTTACGAATACTCCATTCGTAACGTTGAAGACAATGGCGTCATAAAATCCAAGATCGGTATTTCCTGGGACTTGGCTGAGGACGACTTTCAAATCTATGCGAGCGAGGCTGCCGGCCCGTCGGATTTCAGTTCAAGCGAGTATTCAGAACAGTTCACCAAAGACCTTGCGCGGTTCAATTACTCCGTGGTGGTCAAGAACGGCCTGACTGATACCCGCACGGTGCTTACGAGCACAGCGCAGGACGGCCTGGAAAATACCGCGGAAAAACTTCGCCAATTTGAAGCGCTGATTACCAACCCGAAGTTGCGGGCGCGCATTTCCGAAGTGGCTCACCAAGGCTCACTGGCGCCGTCTACAAAGTACTTGAACGACGAGGCCACCGGTCTGTACAGCGGCTTTTACCTGGGTGGGAAAGACACCGAGATCATCATCGAATATGACGCCGTGACCCGCCAAGCCAAGGTCAATTTCGTGGGCAAGAGCACTATCAGCCAACCGGAAACTGAACGCTATAAAATTCCGGAGGTTGAAATCATCACCAAACGTACCCTCACGATCACCGAAAGCAATGAGACCCAAGATGCCGCCAACGTCTACGTTATCGACAAAAAAGCGCCATCCAACATTGAGTTCACGCTTGTACTGAAGTGATCACCTAAACAGCCCCTATCTGACAAACGTCAACGGCGGTAACCTCGGTTGCGCCGTTTTCGTTTGGGCAGCTTATATATGCCTGCCATTTCAGGGGTCTCTATGCAAAGAATCGCCTTCAAACCGCTCCTCCTCGCCGCAGGCCTGCTGGCCTTTATGCCCATCGCCCAGGCGGCGAGCACCCTGGTTTACTGCTCCGAAGCCAGCCCCGCCGGTTTCGACCCCAGCCAATACACCAGCGGTACCGATTTCGATGCCTCTGCCGAAACCGTGTTCAACCGCCTCACGCAATTCAAGCGCGGCGGCACCGAAGTGGAACCCGGCCTGGCGACGAGTTGGGAGGTGTCCAAGGATGGCCTGACATATACCTTCCACCTGCGCGAGGGCGTCAAGTTCCACACCACCGATTTCTTCACGCCCACCCGCGACTTCAATGCGGACGATGTGTTGTTCACCTTCAATCGCCTGCTGGATGCCGAAAGCCCATTTCGCAAGGCGTATCCGTCAGAATCGCCCTACTTCACCGATATGGGTTTGAACACCACGATCAAGAGCGTCGAAAAACTCGACGAACACACCGTGCGTTTCAACCTGAACAACGTCGATGCGGCGTTCGTGCAGAACCTGGCCATGAGTTTCGCCTCGGTGCAATCGGCCGAGTATGCCGCCCAGCTATTAAAGGAAGGCACCGCCTCCGACATCAACCAGAAGCCGGTGGGCACTGGCCCGTTTGTATTCAAGCGCTATCAGAAAGACTCGCAGATCCGCTACGCGGCCAATAAGCAGTATTGGAAGCCCGAGGATGTGAAGCTCGACAACCTGATATTTGCCATCACCCCGGACGCCGCCGCACGCCTGCAGAAACTCAAGGCCGGCGAATGCCAGGTCAGCGGTTACCCGCGCCCCTCCGATATCGAAGTCATGAAGCAGGCCCCCAACCTGCGCGTGCTGCAACAAGCCGGTTTCAACCTGGGGTTTCTCGCTTACAACGTGACCCACCCGCCATTGGACCAACTCAAAGTGCGCCAGGCCCTGGATATGGCTATCGACAAGCCGGCCATCATCAAGGCGGTGTACCAGAGCGCCGGACAATTGGCGCAGAACGCCCTGCCTCCAGCGCAGTGGTCTTATGACCCGACCATCAAGGACGCCCCCTACGATCCGACCAAGGCTCGGGCGCTACTAAAAGAAGCAGGGGTTGCACCGGGTACCACCATCAATCTGTGGGCAATGACCGTCCAGCGCGCCTCCAACCCGAACGCGCGGATGTCCGCCCAGATGATCCAGCAGGATTGGGAAAAAATCGGCATCAAAGCCAATATCGTCAGCTATGAGTGGGGCGAATACATCAAGCGCGCCAAAAACGGCGAACACGACGCGATGATTTATGGCTGGACCGGCGACAACGGCGACCCGGATAACTGGCTTGGAGTGCTCTACAGTTGTGCCGCCGTCAAGGGCAGTAACTACGCCAAATGGTGTAACCCTGCCTACGACAAACTCGTGCAGCAGGCCAAGGTCAGCAACGACCGTGAGCAGCGTATAAAGTGGTATCAACAGGCTCAAAAAATTCTTAAGGAACAAGTACCTATAACGCCTATTGCAAACTCGACGGTTTTCCAACCGCTGCGCAAGGAGGTGCGGGACTTCAAGATCAGCCCCTTTGGCCTCACGCCTTTCTATGGTGTCAGCCTGGACAAGTAACAACTGCGCCCCAACCAAGTGCGCCAGACGCCTTGGTTGGGCATTTTTGGTGCACACCCTGCACCGAAAAAACCCTCTGAATGTACGCAATTATGTAGAAACTTTCAGATTTGCGACATTCCTGTACGTTCGTACCACACTTTCAGTCTCGCAACGGTTCTGCATCTTGCATTGGGTATGGCCCCTGCATAAGTATCCGCAGGCCGACTCACGAGGTCGCCCTCACCACCAAAAATGACAACAAATCATGAGGCCAACATGCTTAAACACGCAGTCATTCCGTTAATCGTGAGCGCTGGCCTTATGGCCGCAGCCCCGTTCGCCCAAGCGGCGACTAACCTGGTGTTCTGCTCCGAAGGCAGCCCCGCTGGTTTTGACCCGGGCCAGTACACCACCGGAACAGACTTCGATGCCTCGGCCGAAACCATGTTCAACCGCCTGACCCAGTTCGAGCGCGGCGGCACCGCTGTGATTCCTGGGTTGGCCACCAGTTGGGACGTGTCCCCGGATGGCCTGACGTACACCTTCCACCTGCGCGACGGCGTGAAGTTCCATACCACTTCGTACTTCAAACCTACTCGTACCTTCAATGCCGATGACGTGCTCTTCACGTTCAACCGCATGATCAACAAGGACGATCCGTTCCGCAAAGTCTACCCCACCGAGTTCCCGTACTTCACGGACATGGGGATGGACACCAACATCAAGAACATCGAGAAAGTCGATGACCACACCGTCAAGTTCACCCTTGGCAGCGTGGACGCCGCCTTCATCCAGAACCTGGCAATGAGCTACGCGTCGATCCAGTCCGCCGAATACGCCGCGCAGCTGTTGAAGGAAGGCAAGGCCTCCGACATCAACCAGAAGCCGATCGGCACTGGCCCGTTCGTGTTCAAGAGCTACCAGAAAGACTCCAACATCCGCTACACCGGCAACAAGGACTACTGGAAACCTGAAGACGTGAAGATCGACAACCTGATCTTCGCCATTACCACCGACCCGTCGGTGCGTATCCAGAAACTCAAGAAGAACGAGTGCCAGGTCACCCTGTTCCCGCGTCCGGCCGACCTCAAGGCGCTGGGCGAGGACAAGGATCTGAAACTGCCGCACCAGGCCGGTTTCAACCTGGGTTACATCGCTTACAACGTGATGCCGGTCCTCAAGGGCCAGACCGCTCCCAACCCGCTGTCCGACCTGCGGGTACGCGAAGCGCTGGACATGTCGGTGAACAAGCAGCAGATCATCGATTCCGTGTACCAGGGTGCGGGCCAACTGGCCGTCAACGCCATGCCACCGACCCAGTGGTCCTACGACAAAACGATCCAGGACGCGAAATACGATCCTGCCAAAGCCAAGGAACTGCTCAAGGAAGCCGGCGTTAAAGAAGGCACCGAGATCACCCTGTGGGCCATGCCGGTGCAACGTCCGTACAACCCGAACGCCAAGCTGATGGCCGAGATGCTGCAGAACGACTGGAAACAGATCGGCCTGAAGGTCAATATCGTCAGCTACGAGTGGGGCGAGTACATCAAGCGTTCCAAAGGCGGCGAGAACCAGGCCATGATCATTGGCTGGAGCGGCGACAATGGTGACCCGGACAACTGGCTGAACGTACTGTTCGGCTGCGACTCGCTGTCCGGTAACAACTTCTCCAAATGGTGCGACAAAAAGTTCGACGGCATCGTGAAAGAAGCCAAGGCCACATCGGACGTCGCCAAACGCACCGAGCTGTACAAGCAGGCGCAACATATCCTCAAAGATGCAGTCCCGATGACACCTATCGCGCACTCGACGGTGTATCAACCCATGCGCAACAACGTGCAGGACTTCAAGATCAGCCCGTTTGGCTTGAACTCCTTCTACGGCGTCAGCGTAAGCGACAAGTAAGGATCTGTGACGGCGACGCTTCAGGGCGTCGCCGTTATTGCATCCACCGAGACACTAGGAAACAGGCCACAGCGAACTCATTGCCGTCCTACAGCAATGAACTGCGAACCGTGGCTCCGTTACCTACAAGGTCAGTCAGATTTGACGCATTTACTGCAAGATCCGCGACCCATAACGTCGTAGGACAGCAGCAGCTTCATTCTGAGAAAGGTACTTGCTGCGTGTGGGATCAGTGAGGTTTCCCTTAGTCCCGGGAAATGGCTCGCTGGTTGATAACTACAAACAAGGATCGGGATCGTCATGCGCCATACCACCGTTCTATCCGCAATTTTTGGCACCAGCCTGCTGGCTGTGGCCACAATGGGCCAAGCCGCCGACAAGAAGAGCCTGGTGTTCTGCTCTGAAGGCAGCCCGGCAGGGTTTGACACCGCGCAATACACCACCGCCACCGACAACGATGCGGCCGAGCCGTTGTACAACCGCCTGGTTGAGTTCGAAAAGGGTGCGACCAATGTGGTGCCTGGGCTGGCAACCAAGTGGGATATTTCGCCAGACGGCCTGACATACACCTTTCACCTGCGCGAAGGGGTGAAGTTCCACAGCAACAAGGAGTTCAAGCCGACGCGCGACTTCAACGCCGACGACGTGCTGTTCACCTTCAACCGCATGCTTGACCCCGACCATCCCTTTCGCAAGGCCTACCCCACCGAGTTTCCGTACTTCAACGGGATGAGCCTGAACAAGAACATTGCCAAGGTCGAGAAAACCGACCCGCATACCGTGGTGATGACCCTGAACACGGTCGACGCCGCATTCGTGCAGAACATCGCCATGAGCTTTGCCGCGATCCTTTCGGCCGAATACGCCGAGCAGTTGCTCAAGGAAGGCAAGCCCAGCGATATCAATCAGAAGCCGATCGGTACCGGCCCGTTTGTGTTCCAGCGCTACCAGAAGGATTCACAGATCCGTTATGTGGCGAACAAACAGTATTGGGACCCGAGCCGGGTCAAGCTCGACCAACTGATCTTCGCCATCAACACCGACGCCTCGGTACGCGTGCAAAAACTCAAGGCCGGCGAATGCCAGGTGACCCTGCACCCGCGCCCGGCCGATGTCGACGCGCTCAAGGCTGACCCGAAACTGCAACTGCTGACCAAGCCCGGCTTCAACCTCGGCTACATCGCCTACAACGTGCGCCACAAACCTTTCGACCAGCTCGAAGTGCGCCAGGCGCTGGACATGGCGGTGAACAAGCAAAGCATCCTGAATGCTGTGTACCAAGGCGCCGGGCAACTGGCCGTCAACGCGATGCCGCCGACTCAGTGGTCCTACGACGACACGATCAAGGACGCCGCCTACAACCCGGAAAAAGCCAAGGAATTGCTCAAGGCTGCCGGCGTGAAGGAAGGCACCGAGATCACCCTGTGGGCCATGCCGGTACAACGGCCGTATAACCCCAATGCCAAGCTGATGGCCGAGATGCTGCAAAGCGACTGGGCCAAGATCGGCCTCAAGGTCAAGATCGTCAGCTACGAGTGGGGCGAGTACATCAAGCGCACCAAGAACGGTGAGCACGATATCAGCCTGATCGGTTGGACCGGCGACAACGGTGACCCGGACAACTGGCTGGGCACCCTCTACAGCTGCGACGCCATCGGCGGGAACAACTACTCCATGTGGTGTGACCCGGCGTACGACAAGCTGATCAAGCAAGCCAAGGTCGTCACCGACCGTGAACAAAGGACTGTTCTGTACAAACAGGCGCAGCAACTGCTTAAAGCGCAGGTGCCGATCACGCCAGTCGCCCACTCGACGGTCAACCAGCCGTTAAGCGCTAAAGTCGAAGGCTTCAAGGTAAGCCCCTTCGGCCGCAACGTGTTCTCGGGCGTCAGTCTCAACCCATAAAAATAAATAACCGGATTGCGCAGAGCGGGAACGGCTCTGCTGCAAACGCGCAGCCTTTTGTTGGGATTTTTCCTACGCCAAACGTTTGCAATAGCTTGAACGAGTTACACACCAATAGCCGGTTCACCTAAAAAGACCGGCATAAAAAGAGAACCAAAGGAGCTCCACCCATGAAATTGAGCAGCAAAGCGCTTCTGGCCCTGGCCATCAGCAGCATCACGGCAACCGCCTTCGCTGAAACCCAGAGCCAGGACTTCGTTCCAACCACATTGGCCGGCACCAGCGCCCAAAGCGAGGCCAAGGGCTTTATCGACGGAGCAAGCCTGGGCGGTACTACCCGGAACTGGTTTTCCAACGAAAACAAATTCCGTGGCGGTAAATTCTCCTATGAGAAACATGGTGAAACCCGTACTGACGCCTACCGCACCAACTGGGTACAGGGCACCATTCTCAACGGCACCTCGGGCTTTACCCAGGGCACCATCGGCGTGAGCACCGAAGTTGCCGTCTACAACGCTCTGGTTCTGGATCGCAGCAAGCGCGACATCAAGGGTGGTTCCAACCGCACGCTGGCCGACTCCAACGGCGACGCCGTTGACCAGTGGAGCAAACTGGGCCTGGCCAACGTCAAGTTCCGTGCTTCGAACACCACACTGACCGCCGGTCGCCAGAACTTCAGCAGCGGCATCGTCGACACCATCGGCAACCGTGCGCTGCCTTCGAGCTTTGAAGGTATTTCGATCGACAGCCAGGAATTCAGCAACCTGTCGTTCCAGGGCGGTGTTTTTGATCGCGTGTCGCCACGTACCGAACAAAGCCTGTCGAAGTTCCGTTCCGAGTACGGTAACGGCCAGACCACCGACAAGGTGAAAACCCTGGGCTTCAACTACCAGCCGTTCAAGAGCCTGAAAACCAGCGTATTCGCGGCTAACGTCGAGGACTTCTGGAACCAGTACTATGTCGGCGCGACTCACGAGCTGGGCGACAGCAGTGTCTTGGGCCTGACCACCGGCCTGAACTACTATAAAACCACCGATACCGGCAGCAAGAAGATGGGCAAGATCGACAACGACACCTACTCGTTGTCTCTGGGCCTGACTCACCAAGCCCACAGCCTGACCTTCGCCTACCAGGCCATCAACGGTGACGAATACTTCGACTACCTGCACGAAACCAACGGCATCTACCTGGCCAACTCCCTGACGTCCGACTTCAACGGACCGAACGAGAAGTCCTTCCAGATCGCCTATGGCCTCAACATGGCTGAATACGGCGTGCCGGGCCTGAAGTTCAACGTCTACTCGGCTCGCGGCTGGGGCATCGACGGTACTCACTACACCGGCACCGCTTACGGTGAATCGGGCGTACGTCGCAGTGACCTGCGCCTGATGGACGGCGAAACCCACCAGGAATATGGCGTGGGCGCGTCCTACGCGATCCAGAGCGGCTCACTCAAGGCCACCACCATTCGTGGCACCTACGTGACCCACCGCGCCAGTGAAAACCAGGCTGACGGCAACATCCGTGAATTCCGCCTGGTCACCACCATCCCGTTCAACATTCTTTAATTAGCGCCAGGTACACGGCGGGCTCAGGACGAGCCTGCCGTCTACGCTTGTCTGGCTCCATCGATTGCAGAGGGTTCTGAATGAAAATGCTCCCGTTACAAGCCGCCATGGCCGCCGCGCTGCTGAGCGTGGCGATCGGCGTTTCGGCCAAACCGCTGGTGGTCTGCACCGAAGCCAGCCCGGAAGGTTTTGACCCGGTGTTGTACACCACCGCCGTAACCCTCGACGCCGCTGCGGAAACTATGTTCAACCGCCTGGTGGACTTCAAGCCCGGCACCACCGAAGTGGTTCCTGCACTGGCCAAGGCCCTGCCGGAAATCAGTGCCGATGGCCTGACCTACACCTTTCACCTGCGTGACGACGTCAAGTTCCACACCACCGACTATTTCAAACCCACGCGCAACCTGAACGCCGACGACGTACTTTGGAGCTTCCAGCGCCAGCTGGACCCGAATCATCCTTGGCACAACAAGTCCGCTGTGGGCTACCCATACTTCGAAAGCATGGGCTTCAAGGAACTGCTCAAGAGCGTAGAGAAGACCGACGACCACACCGTTGTCTTTACCCTGACCCGTCCTGAGGCACCGTTCCTGTCCGACCTGGCCATGGGGTTTTCCTCGATTCACTCCGCCGAATATGCCGACCAGTTGCTCAAGTCCGGCAAGACCGATGACCTGAACGCCAAGCCGATCGGCACCGGGCCGTTCGTCTTCACGCGCTATGCCAAAGACGCCCAGGTGCGCTTCAAGGCCAACCCGGAGTACTTCCGTGGCAAGCCACCGGCCGATCCGCTGATTCTGGCAATCACCACCGACAACAACGTGCGCCTGCAGAAACTCAAGGCCAACGAATGCCAGGTCGCGCTGTATCCCAAGCCCGATGATATTCCGAGCATCAAGAAAGACCCGAACCTGAAAGTCGATGAACTGGCGGCGATGACCACCGCGTATACCGCCATGAACACCACGCACAAGTACATGAGCGATGCGCGGGTGCGCCACGCGATCAACATCGCGTTCGACAAGAAAGGCTACAACGAATCGCTGTACGGCAAAGGCAATGCCGTCGACGCCACCGGCCCGTATCCGCCGACCTTGCTGGGTTTCAACGATAAGTTGAAGAACCCGCCACGCGACCTCGACAAGGCCCGCGCCCTGCTCAAGGAAGCCGGCGTGCCGGAAGGTACCGAGTTCACCCTGTTCACCCGTAACGGCGGCGGCCCGACCAACCCTAACCCGCTGCTCGGCGCCCAGCGCATGCAAGCGGATCTGGCCCAGATCGGCCTGAAGGTCAATATCAAGGTCATGGAATGGGGCGAAATGCTCAAGCGCGCCAAAGCCGGCGAGCACGACATGGTGTCGGCCGGCTGGGCGGGGGATAACGGGGACCCGGATAACTTTCTCACCCCGAACCTGAGTTGCGACGCCGCCAAAAACGGCGAAAACTACGCGCGTTGGTGCAACAAAGAGTTCCAGGACTTGATCGACAAGGCCCGCGCCAATGCTGAACCGACCCAGCGCGCGGCACTCTATGAACAAGCACTGGACGTTTTCGGCAATGACCAACCGTGGATCCCCATGGCCTATCCGAAAATGTTCACCGCCATGCGCAAGAACGTCGAGGGTTATACCCAAAGCCCTCTGACGACCAATAACTTCGCCACTACCCAGGTGAAGTAATAAGAAAAACGCTCGGTGCCGTCGATATCGACGGCGCCGGACCTGCCTAACCGGCTGATTGAGGTACACACCAAGATGTTTAGTTTTATTGCCCGCCGACTGGGGTTATTGATCCCCACGTTTTTCGGCATCACGTTGCTGACATTTGCGTTGATTCGCATGATCCCTGGCGACCCCGTCGAAGTGATGATGGGCGAGCGGCGCGTCGACCCCGAGATGCATGCACAGGCAATGGAACGCCTCGGTCTTAACAAACCGTTGTATGCGCAATATTTTGACTATGTGGGCAAGCTTGCCCATGGCGACCTTGGCGAATCGCTGCGCACTCGCACCAGCGTGTGGACCGAGTTCACCTCCCTTTTCCCGGCGACCCTGGAACTGTCCATGGCCGCCCTGCTGTTCGCCGGTGTCCTGGGCCTGTTGGCCGGGGTGATCGCGGCCTTGAAGCGAGGCTCCCTGTTCGACCATGGGGTGATGGGCATCTCCCTGGCGGGATATTCGATGCCGATCTTCTGGTGGGGCCTGATCCTGATCATGTTCTTCTCGGTCAGCCTGGGCTGGACCCCGGTTTCCGGGCGTATCGACCTGCTCTACGACATCGAGCCGCGCACCGGCTTCATGCTGATCGACACCCTGCTGGCTGACGAGCCGGACGCCTTCTTCGACGCGCTGCACCACCTGATCCTGCCGGCCATCGTGCTCGGCACCATCCCGCTGGCGGTCATCGCGCGGATGACCCGCTCCTCCATGCTCGAAGTCTTGCGCGAGGACTATATCCGCACCGCCAAGGCCAAGGGCCTGTCGCCAACGCGCGTGGTCTTCGTGCACGGCCTGCGCAACGCGCTGATCCCGGTATTGACCGTGGTCGGCCTGCAAGTGGGCACGCTGCTGGCCGGTGCGGTATTGACCGAAACCATCTTCTCGTGGCCCGGCATCGGCAAATGGCTGATCGAAGCCATTGGCGCACGGGACTACCCGGTGGTGCAAAACGGCATCCTGTTGATCGCCTGTCTGGTGATCCTGGTGAACTTCGTGGTGGATATCCTCTACGGCTTCGCCAACCCACGCATCCGTCACCAGCGCTGAGATCATGACCATGACCACACCTACTCAAGTGTCAGCAGTCGATCAAAGCCTGCTGTACCCATCGCCGTACAAAGAATTCTGGCAAGCCTTCTCCAAGAACAAAGGCGCGGTTGCCGGCCTGCTGTTCATGTTGCTGATCGTGTTCTGCGCGATCTTCGCGCCGTGGGTGGCGCCGCATAACCCGAGCGAGCAATACCGCGACTTCCTGCTGACCCCGCCGGCCTGGCTGGAAGGCGGCCAGATGCAGTTCCTGCTCGGCACCGACGAACTGGGCCGTGACTTGCTCTCGCGCCTGATCCAGGGCTCGCGCCTGTCGCTGCTGATCGGCTTGTCGTCGGTGGTGATGTCGCTGATCCCGGGCATCCTGCTGGGTCTGTTCGCCGGGTTCTTCCCGCGCGTGCTCGGCCCGACCATCATGCGTCTGATGGACATCATGCTGGCCCTGCCATCGCTGCTGCTGGCCGTTGCCATTGTCGCGATCCTCGGCCCTGGCCTGATCAACACCGTGATCGCTATCGCCATCGTGTCGCTGCCGTCCTACGTGCGTCTGACCCGCGCAGCGGTGATGGGCGAACTGAACCGCGACTACGTGACCGCCGCCCGCCTGGCCGGTGCCGGCCTGCCACGCCTGATGTTCATCACGGTGCTGCCTAACTGCATGGCGCCGCTGATCGTACAGGCCACGCTGAGTTTCTCCTCCGCGATCCTCGATGCCGCAGCCCTGGGCTTCCTCGGCCTTGGCGTACAACCGCCAACTCCGGAGTGGGGCACCATGCTGGCCTCGGCGCGCGACTACATCGAACGTGCCTGGTGGGTCGTGAGCCTGCCGGGTTTGACCATTTTGCTCAGCGTGCTGGCAATCAACTTGATGGGCGACGGCCTGCGCGATGCGCTGGACCCGAAACTCAAGAACGCCGCCTGAGGAGATTCCCATGTCACTGTTAGAAATCAAGAATCTCAACGTCCGCTTCGGCGACAAGACCGCCGTACCGGTGGTCGATGGCCTCGACCTCAAGGTCGACAAAGGCGAAGTACTGGCGATCGTTGGCGAGTCGGGCTCGGGTAAATCCGTGACCATGATGGCGCTGATGGGGCTGATCGAGCACCCGGGCATCGTGACCGCCGACGCGCTGACCTTTGACGGCAAGGACATGCTCAAGCTGAGCAACCGTCAGCGTCGCCAGATCGTCGGCAAGGACCTGGCCATGGTCTTCCAGGACCCGATGACCGCGCTGAACCCCAGCTACACCGTGGGTTTCCAGATTGAAGAAGTGTTGCGCCTGCACCTGAAGATGTCCGGCAAGCAAGCGCGCAAACGGGCTATCGAGTTGCTGCAAAAAGTGGAAATTCCAGGCGCCGCCAGCCGCATGGATGCCTACCCGCACCAACTGTCCGGCGGCATGAGCCAGCGTGTGGCAATCGCCATGGCGATCGCCGGCGAACCCAAGCTGCTGATCGCCGACGAACCGACCACCGCACTGGATGTGACTATCCAGGCGCAGATCATGGACCTGCTGCTGGCCCTGCAAAAAGAGCAGAACATGGGCCTGGTGCTGATCACCCACGACTTGGCGGTGGTGGCTGAAACCGCCCAGCGCGTGTGCGTGATGTACGCCGGCCAAGCGGTCGAAGTCGGCCAGGTGCCGCAGTTGTTCGATATTCCGGCGCATCCCTACAGCGAAGCGCTGCTCAAGGCGATCCCCGAGCACAGCCTGGGCGCCACGCGCCTGGCCACGCTGCCGGGTATCGTGCCCGGCCGCTATGACCGCCCGCAGGGTTGCCTGCTGTCGCCGCGCTGCCCGTACGTGCAGGACTCCTGCCGTGCCCAGCGCCCAGGCCTTGACCCGAAAAGCCACAGCCTCGCCCGCTGCTTCTACCCGCTGAACCAGGAGGTGGCGTAATGGCCGTCGTTCTTACTGCCCGCGACCTGACCCGTCACTACGAAGTGTCCCGCGGCCTGTTCAAGGGCCACGCTACAGTGCGCGCCCTCAATGGCGTGTCCTTCGAGCTGGAAGCCGGCAAGACCCTCGCCGTGGTAGGCGAGTCGGGTTGCGGCAAATCCACCCTGGCGCGTGCGCTGACACTGATTGAAGAGCCGTCTTCAGGCTCGCTGAAAATCGCCGGCCAGGAAGTGGCGGGCGCCGACAAGGCCCAGCGCAAGCAACTGCGCAAAGACGTGCAGATGGTCTTCCAGAGCCCGTACGCCTCGTTGAACCCACGCCAGAAAGTCGGCGATCAACTGGCCGAGCCGTTGCTGATCAACACCAACCTGTCGGCCGCCGAGCGCCGTGAGAAAGTGCAGGCGATGATGAAGCAAGTGGGCCTGCGCCCTGAGCATTATCATCGCTACCCGCACATGTTCTCCGGTGGCCAGCGCCAGCGTATCGCCCTGGCCCGGGCAATGATGCTGCAACCCAAAGTGCTGGTGGCGGATGAACCGACTTCCGCACTGGACGTGTCGATCCAGGCGCAGGTGCTCAACCTGTTCATGGACCTGCAGCAGGAGTTCAACACCGCATACGTGTTCATCTCCCACAACCTGGCGGTGGTGCAGCACGTCGCCGACGACGTGATGGTGATGTACCTCGGCCGCCCGGTGGAAGTGGGCCCCAAGGCCGACATCTACGCGCGCCCACTGCACCCCTACACCCAGGCGCTGCTGTCGGCCACCCCGACCATCCACCCGGACCCGAACAAGCCGAAGATCAAGATCGTCGGCGAGCTGCCCAACCCGCTGAACCCGCCGCCTGGCTGCGCCTTCCACAAGCGCTGCCCGTATGCGACCGCACGTTGCAGCAGCGAGGAACCGCAGTTGCGCGCCTTGGATAACCGCCAGGTGGCGTGCCACTACGCGGAGCAGTTCGTCGCCTGACCACGTAATAAAAATGCCCTGGGCGATTTGGCCCAGGGCATTGCAGGCGTTCTACCGCCCCGCCCGTCAGATTGCGCATCAGTCTGGCAGGTGGGGCTTTTTTTTCAGATCGACTCAGGTATCGCTGTCACCGTCGCTGTCGTCGCTGTCATCGGGCGGGGCTTGCTGGTCGTCGTCATCCTTGGAGCCGCCCTGGTCTTCATCACCGGGTTCAGATTCACTCTTGGCCAGCTGCAAACCGCCGGTTTGCACCGTATTGGCCGCCACAAACCCCGGGACCTGGCTCTGCACAGCCGTATTGGCCCATGCAGACGAAATGCCCAGGGACAACATCACCAGCACTTTTAGCATCAGCACTAAACGTTGAAAGATAGTCATGGTCGATTTCCGTCCAGTCAGTGAATCATGTGCGCCAGCGTTCGGCCGGCGCTGTGGATCAAGCTAGTTGCGCTACAGGGTTCAAGCCACTTGTGCCTCAGGTATCGCCGTCATCGTAGGTTCCACTGTCCTCGCCTTCGTTGTAAGGGTTTTCCGCATCTTCCTTAGGCGCGGGTTGGGCCTGGGGCTGCCAACCACCGGAGTTGACCTCCTTCTGCTTTTTCTTGCTCACCGCCCCGGTGTCCTTCCACTGGGGGGTGCCTGCATCCGCCAGGGCCCAGGTGGCGCACAGCCCCAAGGCGCCCAGCAGCACCAGTTGAATGGCACGTTGAGTTATACGCACGGGCGTCTCCTGATCCGTCGGTGAGAGAATGAAATAGTTGAAACGCTAGACCGGATGTGGGCTTCTCGCCAATTCGACCGCCGAGTGGAGATCAAGCCGCCATCCACATCGGCTTTTGCAGCGGCCATGAAAAAGGGCGAAGCCATCACAGCTTCGCCCTTTCTCTACCGCTCAGACCTTAATGGTGTTCGCGGGTCGCACGGAATTTCACGTCCGGCCAGCGCTCTTCCATCAGCGCCAGATTGACCCGGGTCGGGGCCAGGTAGGTCAGGTGACCGCCGCCGTCCATCGCCAGGTTTTCCACAGCCTTGTTGGAGAACTCTTCCAACTTCTTCTTATCGCTGCAATCGATCCAGCGCGCGGAGTACACGGTGATCGGCTCGTAGGAGCATTCGACCTTGTATTCCTCTTTCAAGCGGCTGGCCACCACATCGAACTGCAGCACACCGACAGCGCCGAGAATGATGTCGTTGCTGCGCTCGGGGAAGAACACCTGGGTCGCGCCTTCTTCCGCCAATTGCTGCAAACCTTGGCGCAACTGCTTGGATTTCAGCGGATCGCGCAGGCGTACGCGGCGGAACAGCTCCGGGGCGAAGTGCGGGATACCGGTGAAGCCCAGCGCTTCGCCTTCGGTGAAGGTGTCGCCGATCTGGATGGTGCCGTGGTTGTGCAGGCCAATGATGTCGCCGGCGTAGGCTTCTTCGAGCTGTTCACGCTCGGAAGAGAAGAACGTCAGGGCGTCGCCGATGCGTACGTCCTTGCCGGTGCGCACATGGCGCATCTTCATGCCTTTTTCGTATTTGCCGGAGCAGATACGCATGAAGGCGATACGGTCACGGTGCTTGGGGTCCATGTTCGCCTGGATCTTGAACACGAAGCCCGAGAACTTCTCTTCAACCGGCTCCACGGTGCGCTCGTTGGCCACACGCGGCAGCGGGCGCGGGGCCCAGTCCACCACGGCGTCGAGCACGTGGTCGACGCCGAAGTTGCCCAGGGCGGTGCCGAAGAATACAGGCGTCAGCTGGCCGTCGAGGAATTCCTGCTGGTTGAATTCGTGGCAGGCGCCCTGCACCAGTTCCAGCTGGTCGACGAAACGGTCGTACTCGTCGCCCAGATGAGCGCGGGCTTCGTCCGAATCCAGCTTCTCGATGATCTTGGTTTCGGTACGTTCGTGACCGTGGCCGGCGGTGTAGACAATGATGTAGTCGTCGGCCAGGTGGTACACGCCCTTGAAGTCGCGGTAGCAACCGATCGGCCAGGTGATCGGCGCGGCCTTGATCTTCAGGACGGCTTCGATTTCATCGAGCAGTTCGATGGGGTCGCGGATATCACGGTCGAGCTTGTTGATGAAGCTGACGATAGGCGTGTCACGCAGCCGGCAGACATCCATCAGGGCGATGGTCCGTGGCTCGACACCTTTACCGCCGTCGAGGACCATCAGCGCCGAGTCCACAGCCGTCAGGGTGCGGTAGGTATCTTCTGAGAAGTCTTCGTGGCCGGGGGTATCGAGCAGGTTGACCATGTGGTCGCGATACGGGAACTGCATGACCGACGTGGTAATGGAAATACCCCGTTGTTTTTCCATTTCCATCCAGTCGGAGGTGGCATGGCGGTCGGATTTGCGGGATTTCACCGTGCCGGCCACCGCGATTGCCTTGCCCATCAGCAGGAGCTTCTCGGTGATGGTGGTTTTACCGGCATCGGGGTGGGAAATAATGGCGAAAGTGCGGCGTTTCGCGACTTCGGCGGCCTGGTGGGTCATGGGAAATCGCCTGGCAGGTGAGTCAAAAAAGGGCGGCGAGTATAGCGCAAACCCCGTGGCCCGGACCACCGTTCACCCGATGAGGGGTGGCTAAATACTGCCAAGTATGGAACCTTTAAAAAGGTAGAGACGTCCATTCCCCTGTTATCGCACTCGTAACAGGGGCTGAAAAATCAGCAAGTTAGCCTGACGAGGCTGCGCTCATGGCTCGATCGCATACCGCGTTGACGGTATCGGCGAGCTGCTTTTCGCGAACGCATTCGAAGACAGCCAGCAATGGCATTGCCGCCACGGAATGTGTTCGCCGACAGAAGAAAAAAAGGAGTCCGCCTGTGGCTATTCGCTATGGCAAAGGGCTGATAGGAGGCGTGGTTGTCGTCGCGCTCCTGGCCCTGCTGGTCCACTGGATCGGCATCAACACGATCGAACTGTACCGCGACGATTTGTTGTTTTACCTGCAAGCTCACCTGATCCTCGTTCTTGTCTCCATGCTGGCCGCCCTCGTTGTGGGCATCCCCGCCGGTATCCTGCTCAGTCGACCGAACATGGTCGGGCACGCAGAACGCTTCATGCAGATATTCAACATCGGCAACACCGTCCCTCCCCTGGCCGTACTGGCCATCGCTCTCGGCGTCCTCGGCATCGGTAGCGGCCCGGCCATCTTCGCGTTGTTCCTGGCCTCCCTCCTGCCCATCGTGCGCAACACCTACGAAGGCCTCAAAAACGTCCAGGGTTCCCTGAAAGAAGCCGCCACCGGCATCGGCATGACGCCGCGCCAGGTGTTGTTTCGTGTGGAATTGCCCAATGCCGTGCCGATCATCATCGGTGGCGTGCGCGTGGCCCTGGCGATCAACGTCGGCACCGCACCGCTGGCGTTCCTGATCGGCGCCAACAGCCTGGGCAGCCTGATCTTCCCCGGCATCGCCCTGAACAATCAGCCGCAACTGCTGCTCGGCGCCGCATGCACCGCGCTGCTGGCGTTGCTGCTTGACGGCCTGGTGACCCTGACCAGCCGCCTCTGGCTGGAACGCGGGCTGCGCGCGTCTTAAGGAACCGACATGAAAACACTGACCTTGATACTGAGTTGCGTCCTGCTGTGTGCAGGTTTCGCACAGGCGGCGGAAAAACCCGTCATTCGCATCGGCGCCCGGGTGTTCACCGAACAGACCCTGCTTGCCGAAATCACCTCCCAATACCTGCGCACCAAAGGCTATGACACTCGCGTGACTGGCGGCCTGGGCAGCAACCTGGCGCGCAGCGCCCAGGAAAGCGGGCAACTGGACCTGATCTGGGAATACACCGGCGTGTCACTGGTGGCCTACAACCACATCGACGAGAAACTCGACAGCGAACAATCCTACGCGCGTGTGAAAGAACTCGACGCGAAAAAAGGCCTGGTCTGGCTGGCACCGTCGCGTTTCAGCAATACCTACGCCCTGGCGCTGCCGGAGAAGGTTGCCGAGGAACACCCTCAAATCAACAGCATCAGCGACCTGACCCAAGCCTTGGCACAAGACGCCAAGGAAAACCGCCTGGTGGCCCTAGACACCGAGTTCGCCAACCGCTCCGACGGCCTGGCCGGCATGGTCAAGCTGTATGACATGAACCTGACGCGCAAAAACACTCGGCAGATGGACGCGGGCCTGGTCTACACCGCGCTGCGCAATGGCCAGGTGTTCGCCGGGTTGGTCTACACCACCGACGGGCGCCTGAACGCCTTCAAATTGAAGCTGCTGGAAGACGACAAGCACTATTTCCCGGACTACACCGCAGCCCCGGTGGTTCGTCAGGTTTATCTCGACGCCCATCCGCAATTGGCGGCGGAACTCAAGCCGCTGGCCGCCCTGTTCGACGATGAAACCATGCGCCAACTGAATGCGCGGGTCGACGTCGACCATGAGAGCCCATCCGCCGTGGCCGCCGATTTTCTGCGCCAACATCCAATCAACTAAATAGGAGAAGACATGGAATTCCTGAACGCCTTTTCCCATCTTGATTGGGCCCAAGTCCTGCACCTGACCTGGCAGCACATCACCCTTGTTGGCATTGCCGTGATCCTCGCGATCCTCATCGGCGTGCCGCTGGGCATCCTGATGACGCGCTTCCCGTCCCTCGCCGGCCCGTTGCAGGCCAGCGCCACGGTGCTGCTGACCGTGCCGTCCATCGCCCTGTTCGGCCTGCTGCTGCCGTTCTACTCCAAGTTCGGCCAGGGCCTGGGGCCAATGCCGGCAATCACGGCAGTGTTCCTCTATTCCCTGTTGCCGATCATGCGTAACACCTACCTGGCCCTCACCGGCGTCGAGCCGGGCATTCGTGAGGCCGCACGCGGCATCGGCATGACCTTCGGCCAGCGCCTGCGCATGGTCGAATTGCCCATCGCCGTACCGGTGATCCTCGCCGGTGTACGCACCGCCGTGGTGATGAACATCGGTGTGATGACCATCGCCGCCACCATCGGCGCCGGCGGCCTGGGTGTACTGATTCTGGCTTCCATCAGCCGCAGCGATATGTCGATGCTGATTGTCGGCGCCGTACTGGTCAGCCTCCTGGCCATTTTCGCCGACCTGCTTCTGCAATGGCTGCAACGCTCGCTGACTCCAAAAGGATTGCTCAAATGATCGAACTCCAAAACCTGTCCAAGTCCTTCCAAAGCAACGGCAAGACCATCACTGCCGTCAACGATGTCAGCCTGACCGTCAATGAAGGCGAAATCTGCGTATTCCTCGGCCCGTCGGGTTGCGGCAAGAGCACCACGTTGAAGATGATCAACCGCCTGATCAAACCGACTTCGGGCAGGATTCTGATCAACGGCGAAGACACCACCGACCTCGACG
Source organism: Pseudomonas sp. Q1 (assembly GCF_009935975.1). Taxonomy (NCBI): domain Bacteria; kingdom Pseudomonadati; phylum Pseudomonadota; class Gammaproteobacteria; order Pseudomonadales; family Pseudomonadaceae; genus Pseudomonas; species Pseudomonas sp. Q1. The sequence continues at coordinate 333,992 of NZ_QODI01000003.1, forward strand.
AAGTGACCCTGCGTCGCAACATCGGCTATGTGATCCAGCAGATCGGTTTGTTCCCCAACATGACCATCGAGGAAAACATCGTGGTGGTGCCCAGGCTGCTCGGCTGGGACAAGCAGAAATGCCACGACCGCGCCCGCGAGCTGATGAGCATGATCAAGCTGGAACCCAAGCAGTACCTGCACCGCTACCCGCGTGAATTGTCCGGCGGCCAGCAACAGCGGATCGGTGTGATCCGCGCCTTGGCGGCCGATGCGCCGTTGCTGCTGATGGATGAGCCGTTCGGCGCGGTCGACCCGATCAACCGCGAGATGATCCAGAACGAGTTCTTCGAGATGCAACGGGCGTTGAACAAGACGGTGATCATGGTCAGTCACGACATCGACGAGGCGATAAAGCTGGGTGACAAGATCGCGATCTTCCGCGCCGGCAAGCTCCTGCAGATCGACCATCCGGACACCCTGCTGGCCCACCCGGCCGACGAGTTCGTCAGCAATTTCGTAGGCCAGGACAGCACCCTCAAGCGCCTGCTGCTGGTGAAGGCCGAGGACGCGGCGGACAACGCCCCATCGGTGAGCCCGGAGACTCCGGTGGCCGATGCGCTGGAACTGATGGATGAGCATGACCGTCGTTACGTGGTGGTCACCTGCGCCGAGAACAAGGCGCTGGGGTATGTACGACGTCGCGACCTGCACCGTCAGACCGGCACCTGCGGCCAATACCTGCGCGAGTTCAACGCCACTGCCGCGTATGACGAGCATTTGCGCATCCTGCTGTCGCGCATGTACGAATTCAACCGCTCGTGGTTGCCGGTCATGGATGCAGAGCGGGTGTTCCTCGGTGAAGTGACCCAGGAGTCGATTGCCGAGTACCTGAGTTCCGGTAAGTCGCGTGGGGGCAAGACCAGCATCGTCTCCCCTGCCGAGGCCGCACTGGCTTGACCTGACACAACGCGGTTAAAACTGTGGGAGGGGGCTTGCTCCCGATGGCGGTGTGACAGCTACCGATAAGCTGACTGACACACTGCTATCGGGAGCAAGCCCCCTCCCACACTGATCGTTCCCACGCTCTGCGTGGGAATGCCGCCCGTGACGCTCTGCGTCCCGCCGCTCCTGACGCAGAGCGTCATCGGATGCGTTCCCACGCAGAGCGTGGGGACGATCATTCTTGGCCCATCCGGGGAACATCAATCCGTCATACCGGTCGGTTACATAAGTAGCTGCACGGGGTGCCGCGACGAACGCGTGCAAAAACGCGACATTTTTAGTTGATCTATAGCCCCTCACGTCCTAAAGTTCGCGCCGAACGTCCATGCTGGAAACGATCCATCCGGCTCAAGTACTGACGACGAGACAGCAAGGCCAAGGGAAGCGGTTGATCCCATGGCCTTTTTGCTTTCGGCGACATGCCTTGGGAAGTAGGCGAACCAAAGTGGGGATACGGAGGACGTTCATTTGCACCCATTGCTAATTTCAGTTTGCCCTTAGGAGTTCCCAGCATGTCGATCCAGGTCGAAGATTATTTCGCGCGCGCCACTTTTGACAAAATGAAGGCGTTCGCCGACAAGCAAGAAACCCCGTTCGTGGTGATCGACACCGCGATGATCAGCCAGGCCTACGATGACCTGCGCGCCGGTTTCGAATTCGCCAAGGTCTATTACGCGGTCAAGGCCAACCCAGCCGTCGAAATCATCGACCTGTTGAAAGACAAAGGGTCGAGCTTCGACATCGCCTCGATCTACGAGCTGGACAAGGTACTGGGCCGCGGCGTCAGCCCGGACCGTATCAGCTACGGCAACACCATCAAGAAATCCAAGGACATCCGCTACTTCTTTGAAAAGGGTGTGCGCCTGTTCTCCACCGACTCCGAAGCCGACCTGCGCAACATCGCCAAGGCTGCGCCGGGTTCGAAAGTGTATGTCCGTATCCTCACCGAAGGCTCGACCACCGCCGACTGGCCTCTGTCGCGTAAATTCGGCTGCCAGACCGACATGGCCATGGACCTGCTGATCCTCGCCCGCGACCTGGGCCTGGTGCCGTACGGCATCTCGTTCCACGTGGGTTCGCAGCAGCGCGACATCAGCGTCTGGGACGCAGCGATTGCCAAGGTCAAAGTGATCTTCGAGCGTCTGAAAGAAGAAGACGGCATCCACCTCAAGCTGATCAACATGGGCGGCGGCTTCCCGGCCAACTACATCACCCGCACCAACAGCCTGGAAACCTACGCGGAAGAAATCATCCGCTTCCTCAAGGAAGACTTCGGCGACGACCTGCCGGAAATTATCCTGGAGCCAGGGCGCTCGTTGATTGCCAACGCCGGTATCCTGGTCAGCGAAGTGGTGCTGGTGGCGCGTAAATCCCGTACTGCCGTCGAGCGTTGGGTGTACACCGACGTGGGCAAGTTCTCCGGCCTGATCGAAACCATGGACGAAGCCATCAAGTTCCCGATCTGGACCGAGAAGAAAGGCGAGATGGAAGAAGTGGTCATCGCCGGTCCTACCTGCGACAGCGCCGATATCATGTACGAAAACTACAAATATGGCCTGCCGCTGAACCTGGCGATCGGTGATCGCCTGTACTGGCTGTCGACCGGTGCGTACACCACCAGCTACAGCGCGGTTGAATTCAACGGCTTCCCACCGTTGAAGTCTTACTACGTGTAAGCCCGCCGCACACAAAAAACCCATGACAGGTCATGGGTTTTTTTATGCCTCAAGACAAGCTGGCGGCGCGTTGCCGGTAGGCGTGCGCCATTGCGCGGACCTGCGGATCATTGGCCGCCGCCAAAGCCTTGTGCGCCGTCAGCAGAAACTTGCGATTGCCGCCCGCCAATGCTTTGCGCAGCCAACCCAACGCTTCATCGATTTGCGCTCTATCAGCCAGCACCGCCGCGTAACTGAATTGCCCGCGAAAATCACCGCCCTCGGCGGAGCGGCGGTACCACTCGACAGCGGCCTCCAGATCCCTTGGGCAACACTGCCCGTCTTCCAGATAACGGCCCACCAGATTCATGGATTTGGCATGGCCCTGCTCTGCCGCCAGGCGATAAAGACTCAACGCTTGCCGTCGGTCTTCAGCGACACCTCGCCCGGTCGCCAGCAGATTGGCATAGTTGTACTGGCCCCAATCCAACCCAGCCTGCGCCGCCAGGCGATATTCCCGCGCAGCTGCCGCCTCGTCGATGGCACAGCCCCAACCATGCTCCAGGCAACGCCCGGCCATGTTGCGCGCCATTAAATGGCCGCGCTTGGCTGCAATCTGAAACCAGCGCAATGCCAGCGCTTCATCCCGCGCAATGCCGCGTCCTTCCAGCAGGATCTGCCCCAGCAACGCCTGTGCGTCAGTCACACCTTCCTTCGCCGCCATCAGGATCGCCTGGGCCGCGCGAACCGGGGAGTCGTCGAGCATGCTTTGCAGTTGCTCGACGTTGAGCACCTCCTCGCGGCGCAATAAAAAACTCATGTCAGACCTCGACCCAGCGACGCAACAGGTTGTGGTAGGTGCCGGTCAGTTGGATCAGGGCCGGGTGGTCGGGGACGTCGCGGGTCAGTTGCTGGATGGCACCGTCCATCTCGAACAGCAAGGTGCGCTGACTGTCTTCACGCACCAGGCTCTGGGTCCAGAAGAACGAGGCATAACGCGCACCGCGGGTCACGGCGTTGACTTTATGCAGGCTGGAGCCGGGGTACAGCACCATGTCACCGGCCGGCAACTTGACCCGTTGCAGGCCGAAGGTGTCCTGGATTTCCAATTCGCCGCCGTCGTACTCATCCGGGTCGCTGAAAAACAGGGTAGACGACAGGTCGGTGCGCACCCGCTCGTGACTGCCCCGCGCCTGGCGCACGGCGTTGTCGATATGGAAGTCGAAACTGCCGCCGGCGGTGTAACAGTTAAGCAACGGCGGGAAGACCTTGTGCGGCAACGCGGCGGACATGAACAGCGGGTTTTTCCACAACCGCTCCAGCATTGCGGCGCCAATTTCCTTGGCCAGCGGGTGGCCTTCGGGCAATTGCAGGTTGTGCTTGGCTTTGGCGGACTGGTGCCCGGCAGTGATCTTGCCGTCGGCCCATTCTGTGGTTTCCAGGGCCTGGCGAATGCGCTGCACTTCCTCACGAGAGAACAGGCCGGGTATGTGCAGCAGCATGGGGCAGCCCCTGAATACGGAAAGGCGCTAATGGTATTGATTCTTATCCTCCATGTAAAACACCCAGACGAATGAGTGCGTGGAAACCGTAAGGCAAAAGTGTAAAGAATGTAAATTCAATGCGAATAGCAATGTATCGCAATTGATAGAAAGTCTTGTTGAGCCTATATTCCGCGGCCTCACATCCTTGGGGAAGGACACGTCATGTCGCGCACCACTACAAAAACACCGGCCAGTTCACCACGCATACTGGCGTCGGCCATCGGCGTCGCCCTCACTGCCGGCTCTGTCGCCCACCTGGCGCAAGCGGCTGAAGCCACTGAACCCAAAGGCGAGCGCAACAGCATCTCCCTGGGTGCCACCAGCATCACCGGCCAGGAACAGGACAACACGTCCTACCAGGTGGAAAAGGCCTCCTCGCAGAAGTACACCGCCCCACTGGTGGACACCCCGCGATCGGTCACTGTAGTGCCGCAACAAGTCCTGAAAGACACCGCCGCCACGTCGCTGCAAGATGCCCTGCGCACCGTACCGGGGATTACCTTCGGTGCCGGTGAAGGCGGCAACCCTCAAGGCGACCGTCCCTTCATCCGTGGTTTTGACGCCCAGGGCGACACCTATCTGGACGGCGTGCGCGACACCGGCGGCCAGAGCCGCGAGATCTTCGACATCGAGTCGATTGAAGTCAGCAAAGGTCCGAACTCGTCCTTCGGCGGTCGCGGCTCGGCCGGCGGCAGCCTCAACCTGGTCAGCAAGACGCCCCAGGCACGGGACTTCACCAACGGTGGCTTCACCTACGGCTCCGACCAGACCCGCCGCTACGTACTCGACGTGAACCGCCAGTTCCTCGACAACGCCGCGTTCCGCCTGAACCTGATGAGCCACGAGCAGAATGTGGCCGGCCGCGATGCGATCAATTACGACCGTTGGGGTGTAGCGCCGTCGCTGACTTTCGGCCTGGGCACACCGACCCGCGTCAACCTCAGCTACTACCACATGGAAAGCGATGATCTGCCGGATTCGGGCATGCCCTATGGCTACAGCAACAGCGGCGCCAAAGCCGTCCATGTACACGACAAACCCACCGACGGCGGCAACAGCAGCAACTTCTACGGCTTGAAAGACCGCGACTTCCGCAAAACCCGCGCCGACATCAGCACGTTCTCCGTCGAGCACGACTTGAACGACAACATGACGCTGAAAAACACCCTGCGCCACGGCAGCACCGGCCAGGATTACATCCTCACCCAGCCCGACGACAGCCAGCACAACGTCAACCAGTTCGGCACCGTGTGGCGTCGCGCGAACACTCGCGTTTCCACCACCGAAACCACCACCAACCAGACCGACCTGTTTGGTAATTTCCAACTGGCGGGCATGAAGCACTCCTACTCCACCGGCCTGGAATTCACCGGGGAAGAAACCCGCGTCAGCGGCTACACCGTGTCACCCAACGCCAACCCGAGCGGCGGCTGCAAACCCGGCCTGGTCGGCAGCAGCGGCGGGAGTTGCACCTCCCTGGGCAACCCCAACCCGGACGACGCCTGGACCGGTAGCGCCACACGCAACTACATGGGCACCAATACCAAAGCCACCAGCCGCGCGGCGTACGTATTCGATACCATCGAACTCGACCCGAAATGGTTGCTGAACATGGGCCTGCGTTACGATACCTTCGACACCGTGGCCAACAGCAATGCCACCAACGGCCGCAGCAAAATCAAGAACGACAGCCAGTTCTTCAACTGGCAGGCGGGCCTGGTCTGGAAGCCGATGGAGAACGGCAGCATTTACACCTCTTACGCCACCTCGGCATCGCCAGCCGGCGGCCTGGTGGGTGAAGGTGCCGATGGCAACCCACTGTCGGCCGGTGCCGCCACCAGCGACCTGAAGCCAGAAGAAACCGTCAACTACGAGCTGGGTACCAAGTGGGACCTGTTCCACAACCGCCTGTCCCTGACCGCGGCGGTATTTCGCACCGAGAAGAAAAACACGCGAATCCTGGTGGATTCGATGACCTACCAGAACGCCGGTGAGTCCCGTGTTGACGGCCTGGAGCTGTCCGCCAGCGGCAAGCTCACCGACCAATGGCAAGTGTTCGCGGGCTACAGCTACCTGAAAAGCGAGCTGGTCGACGCAGGTCTCAACGGCCGCAACGGTGTCGTCAGCACCGGCTCGAACAAAGGCAATGAAATGCCCAACACGCCGAAGAACACCTTCAGCCTGTGGACCACCTACGACATCACCCCAAAACTGACCATCGGCGGCGGTGCGTTCTACGTCGATCAGGTTTACGGCGATGCGGCCAACACCGTGTACGTACCGTCCTACACCCGCTACGACGCCATGGCCAGTTACAAGCTGACCAAGAACATCGACCTGCAATTGAACGTGCAAAACCTGACCGACAAGACCTATTACGACAAAGCCTACGCGGCGCACTTCGCCAACCAGGCAGCCGGTCGTACGGCGCTGTTGACCACCAGCTTCCACTTCTAAAAGCGGTCAACGCCCCGCCAAAAGCCCCACGTATCGGATGCGTGGGGCTTTTGCATGTAAAAAAGAATGTTTCTCGACAACTCACGGCATAATGCGCGCCGTGACGAACAAATCCAGATGAGCGAGGCAGTCAGACGTGTTGAAGAAAACCCTGTTTCAGTTGCACTGGTTCTTCGGCATTACGGCCGGGCTGGTGCTGGCGTTGATGGGGATCACTGGGGCTGCGGTTTCGTTTCAGGATGAAATCCTGAGGGCGCTCAACCCCAGGGTACTGACCGTGGAAAAACGCGAGGCCGGCGTGCTGCCTCCCGCCGAGCTGGTGCGCAAGCTCGAAGCCCGTGAGGGCAAGAGCGTGTCGATGCTGTGGGTGGAAACCGAAAGCGGCAATGCCGCCCGCGTGTACTTCACCGCTCCACCGGGTGAGCGGCGTGGCCAGATGCGCTACTTCGACCCGTACACCGGCGATAACAGGAGCGATGCCGTCGGCCAGGATGTGCTCGGCTTCACTCTGCAACTGCACCGTTTCCTCGCCATGGGCGAAACCGGGCGCAACATCACCGGCGCCTGCACGCTGATCCTGGTGTTCTTCTGCCTCTCCGGCCTGTACCTGCGCTGGCCACGCCAAGTGGCGAACTGGCGTGCCTGGCTGACCTTGGACTGGCGCAAAAAGGGTCGCAGTTTCAACTGGGACCTGCACTCGGTGTTCGGCACCTGGTGCCTGTTGTTCTACCTGTTTTCGGCGCTGACCGGCCTGTATTGGTCCTACGACTGGTACAGGCAGGGCCTCACCAGCCTGCTGTCCGACGCCCCGCATAACGAGCGCGTGCGCAAGCGCGGCCCGGCGCCTCAAGGTCCGGCCCCGGAGGCCAACTACGACGCCATCTGGAGCAGCATCTACGCGAATGCCGGCCCCGACTTGAGCGCCTACAACATTCGTATGCCGGCCGTCGCCGGGCAGCCGGCCACCGTCTACTACCTGCTTAGCTCATCGCCGCATGACCGGGCGTTGAACCAGATCGATCTGGACCCGGTCACCGGCGAGGTCCAATCCCACGACCAGTACGCGGCCCAATCCCTCAAGTCCCAGTGGCTCACCAGCATCTATGCGCTGCACACCGGCAGCTACTTTGGCCTGACCGGCAGGATCATCCTCACCGTCGCTTCGTTGTTGATGCCGCTGTTCTTTATCACGGGCTGGCTGCTGTACCTCGACCGGCGCCGCAAAAAACGCCAGGTGCGCGATGCGCGCAAGGGCCTGGGCGCCAACCCGGGCAACGCCCCAGCCTGGTTGATCGGTTTTGCCAGCCAGAGCGGCTTTGCCGAGCAGCTGGCCTGGCAAACGGCCGGGCAATTGCAGGCCGCCGGGGTGCCAGTGAAGGTGCAACCTTTGGGTAGCGTCAGCCAAAGCGACTTGAGCCAGTCGGAAAATGCACTGTTCGTAGTCAGCACCTTCGGTGATGGTGAAGCGCCAGACAGCGCCCGTGGTTTTGAGCGCAACGTGCTCGGCCAGGACCTGTCCCTCAAAGGCCTGAACTACTCGGTACTGGCCCTGGGCGATCGTCAATATGAACACTTCTGCGGCTTTGCCCGACGCCTGCATTTCTGGCTGACCCATCAGGGCGGCAATGCCTTATTTGCCCCGGTGGAAGTCGACAGCGGCGATACCGCAGCCCTGTCGACCTGGCAACAGCAACTGGGCCAACTCACCGGCCACGCGCCTGCAGCGGCCTGGCAGGCCGCACCGTATGAAAACTGGACCCTCAGCCAACGCACCCTGCTCAATCGCGACAGCGTCGGCGCCAGCATCTACCTGCTGGGCCTGACACCGCCGTCGCCGCAAACCTGGCTGGCGGGCGACCTGGTGGAAGTGCTGCCGCGCAACAGCCTGGGGGCCGTTGAACACTTCCTTGAGGGCATGGGCCTGGCCGGTGACGACAGCGTGGTTATCGATGGCTTGGCGCAACCCCTCGAACAGGCTCTGGCCACCCGCCAATTACCGACCCACCGTGCGCACCTGGTCGGCCTGCACGCCCAGGCGCTGGTGAACGCGCTGGTGCCCCTGGGCATGCGCGAATACTCCATCGCCTCGATTGCCAGCGACGGCGTGCTGGAACTGATCGTGCGCCAGGAACGTCATCCCGACGGCAGCCTGGGGCTCGGCTCGGGCTGGTTGACCGAGCACGCAGCAATCGGCTCGGGCATCAGCCTGTGCTTGCGGCGTAACAGCGGCTTTCACTTGCCACAAACCCCGGTGCCGCTGATTCTGCTGGGCAACGGCACCGGCCTCGCGGGCCTGCGCAGCTTGCTCAAGGCGCGTATTGCCGATGGCCAGCAGCGCAACTGGCTGCTGTTCGGCGAACGCAATATCAAGCACGATTTCCTCTGCCGGGACGAGTTGCATGGCTGGCTGGCCAGCGGCGATCTGGCCCTGCTCGACCTGGCGTTTTCCCGCGATCAGGCAGAGAAAATCTATGTACAGGACCGACTGCGTGAGTCGGCAGACGTACTGCGCAAATGGCTGACCGATGGCGCAGCCATTTATGTGTGCGGCAGTTTGCAGGGGATGGCAGCGGGCGTGGACCAAGTGCTGCATGACGTGCTCGGCCGTGAAGCGGTGGAACGCTTGATTGAGCAAGGCCGCTACCGTCGAGATGTCTACTGACCCTCGAAAGCCGATGGAGATGCGGGGGCTTGTAGTGAGCGGGCTTGCCCTGCGCTGGGTGGCGCAGCCGCCCCAACAAAGACGCCGCAGTATTTCAGAAGGACCGAGGTGCCTGGGTTTGGGGCGGCTGCGCCACCCAGCGCGGGGCAAGCCCGCTCACTACAGACCCACCAACAAGTCAGGCGGGTTGGAGTTTTTGCTGGAATACGGGCACGCCATCCAGGTCGCGCAAAGTCACCGTCAGTTCCGCCGTCTGCCCATCAATCTGCACTTCGCCAAAAAACTGGAACCCGGCAAACGGCGAGCTGTTCTGCGCAGCTGGAGCCTTTTGGAAAACCACCTCGGGGCCAAACGTCTTATCCAGTGGGTTTGGCCCGAAACTGCCCGCGTTCAATGGCCCGGCGACAAACTCCCAGAACGGCTCGAAATCCTGGAACGCCGCGCGATCCGGGTGATAGTGATGCGCCGCGCAGTAATGCACATCAGCCGTCAGCCACACGTGGTTGCGAACCTGCTGCGCCCTTAAAAAGCCCAACAACTCGGCCACTTCCAGCTCGCGGCCTTGCGGTGCGCCCGGGTCATTGTTGGCGATGGCTTCCCAGCGCGGTACGCCTGGGCTGACCTCACCATCCGGCACGCCGAGACCGATGGGCATGTCGGCGGCGATGACTTTCCATTGCGCCTGGGACGCCTTGAGCTCACGTTTGAGCCAGTCCAGTTGTTCACGCCCCATAAAGGGTTTTTCGCCGCCCAGGTTGTCGTCGTTAGGCCCGCGATAACTGCGCATATCCAGCACGAACACATCCAGCAGCGGACCATAGCTGAGCTTGCGGTAAATACGCCCGCCGCCGTCGGCGCTCTGCCGGCGCATCGGCGAATATTCCAGCCAGGCCTGACGCGCACGCCCCACCAGCGTGTTGATGTCCTTGACCTGATAACGCTCGTCCAGTTGCTTGCTCGGCGACCAGTTATTGACCACTTCGTGATCGTCCCATTGCCAGATCTGCGGCACCTCGGCATTGAAGCGGCGCACATTTTCGTCCATCAGGTTGTAACGATAATTGCCGCGGTAGTCATCGAGGGTTTCAGCAACCTTGCTCTTGGCCTCGGTGGTGATGTTGCGCCAGATACGCCCGTCCTCGACCGTGAGTTGCGCCGGCACCGGGCCGTCGGCGTAGATGGTGTCGCCGCTGTGGATAAAGAAGTCCGGCAGGCGCAGGCGCATGGCTTCGTAGATGCGCATGCCGCCGATGTCCGGATTGATGCCGAAGCCTTGGCCAACGGTATCGCCGCTCCATACAAAGCGAATGTCGCGACGCTGCTGCGGCACACTGCGCAGGTGGCCGAACCAGGGCTCGCTGGCGACACCGGTCTGGGCATCCTCGAAGTGCACGCGGTAGAAAATCGCCTGATCGACCGGCAGCCCGGTCAGCTCGACGCGAGCGGTAAAGTCACTGCGCAGGTCGGCCAGAGGGGAAACAAAACGACGGGGGTTGCTGAACACACTGCGGGTGTCCCACTCCACCACCATCCTGGCCGGGCGATCACTGCGGCTCCAGATCATGGCGCGGTCGCCGAGCAAGTCACCGGACTGCACCCCATCGGTGAGTTGCGGGCGGTCCTTGACCGAAGCAATCACCGCCGGGGCCAGGCCCGGCAGTAGAATGCCGGCGCCGACGGCTTGCATTACACGGCGACGGCCGAGATCGAAGTGGCTCATGCAGGTGCCCTCTTGAGTATCAAAAGGGCCACTAAAGCATGCGCTTATGACACCGTTGCGACAGCCACCGGCGCCGCGTCCGGACGCTTGATCAACGCGTAGACCAGACCAGTCAGCAGGCTGCCGGCCACAATCGCCAGCAAGTACAGCAATGCATGGTTCATCGCATTCGGAATCACCAGCACAAACAAGCCGCCGTGAGGCGCCGCGAGTTTGCAGCCAAAATACATCGACAGCGCACCGGTCAAGGCACCACCGGCGATACTCGCCGGGATCACCCGCAGCGGGTCTTTGGCGGCGAACGGGATCGCGCCCTCAGAGATAAAGCACAACCCTAGAATCATCGCGGCCTTGCCGGCTTCGCGTTCGGTCTGGGCGAACTTGCGTCGCGCCAGGAACGTCGCGATGCCCATGCCGATCGGCGGCACCATGCCTGCGGCCATGGTCGCAGCCATGGGCGCCCCGCTCTGCGCCGCCAACAGACCGACGGAAAACGCATACGCGGCCTTGTTGATCGGCCCGCCCAGGTCGACACACATCATGCCGCCCAACAGAATGCCCAGCAGCACCGCGTTGGTGGTGCCCATGGTGCTGAGAAAATCGGTCAAGCCCGTGAGCATGCGCGCCACCGGCGGGCCGACCAGATAAATCATCACCAGCCCGGTGAACAGACTGGCCAGCAACGGGATGATCAGGATCGGCTTGAGCGCCTCCAGGCTCTGCGGCAACTGCACCGCGCGGGTGATCAACTTGACGCAGTAACCGGCCAGGAAACCGGCAAAAATGCCGCCGATAAACCCGGCCCCCAGCGTGCCCGCGAGCAAGCCGCCGATCATGCCGGGCGCCAGGCCTGGACGGTCGGCAATCGAGTAGGCGATGTAGCCCGCCAGCAGCGGTACCATCAGCATGAAGGCTTGGTCGCCGACGATCTTGAGGGCCGAGGCCAAGGTGCCTTTTTCTTCGAAGGCATGGATGCCGAACACGAACGACAAGGCGATCAGCAAGCCGCCCGCCACCACCATCGGCAACATGAACGACACACCCGTGAGCAGGTGTTTGTACACCCCGGTTTTTTCCGGCTTGGCCACCGCGCCACTGGCGGCGTTTTCCACCGCGCCTTCGGCCAGGGCGTTGTTGAGGGTCGCTTCGGATTGCTTGAGGGCGATGCCAGTCCCACAACGGTAGATCTTCTTGCCGGCGAAGCGCTCGGTGGCGACTTCGATGTCCGCCGCGAGCAACACCACATCGGCATTGGCGATAGCTTCCGGGCTCAGGGGGGTGCGGGCACCGACCGAACCTTGAGTCTCGACCTGCAAGTCATAACCCAAGCGCTTGGCGGTTTGCTGCAAGGCTTCGGCGGCCATGAAGGTGTGTGCGACGCCGGTGGGGCATGCGGTAATCGCGACGATACGCGGCGCGTTTTTTACCGCCTGTTGTGTCTCGACATACACCTGGGCTTCTTCGGCGCCTAGGCGCAACACCGCCTCGACATCGGCCAAGGCTTGAGCAGGCGTACTTTGGAACACGCGTTTGCCGACAAACCGCTGCATGTCGACCGGCGTGCTGCTGACCAGCAGCACCCACTCGGCGGCATCGATCGTCGCCTGGGACAACTGGCGCTCCGGGCGTGCGACGTCCACCACTTCGACGCTGGTGCTCCAACCCTGGCGTTGCGCGGCGGCGTCCAGCAAGCGAGCACACAGCACACTGGTAACCATGCCGTTCGGGCAGGCGGTAACAATGGCTAACTTCATCACAAACCCTCTTATTGTTCTGTCAGCGCGCGCACATCGACGCCGCTTTCCAGACGCGCCAACTGCGCGTCATCGCTGATGCCGAAACCGATCTGCGTGACCGCCATGGCGGCAATCGCGGTGGCGCGGCGCAGGGTCTGCTCGGGCGCGTCGCCGCTGAGCAAACCGTGCAGCATGCCGGCCAGCAGCGAGTCGCCGGCGCCGACGGTGCTGGCGACGCTGACCTTGGGCGGCGTGGCGTGCAACGCCACGCCCGGGCTGTACCAGTTCACGCCGGCGGCGCCATCGGAAACCACCACATGCTCCACGCCTTGCCGATGCAGGCGGCTGATGGTGTCTGCGGCGTTATCCAGGGCTTCGGCCAGCTCTTCAGTGTTGGGCTTGACCAACCAGGGACCGGCTTGCAAACCCGCACGCAGGGCTTCGCCGCTGGTGTCCAGGGCCACCTTCAAGCCGAGGTTTTTCAATGTTGCGAGCAAGCCTTGGAACCACTGCACACTGACACCACGCGGCAAACTGCCGGCAACCACCACGGCGTCATGGCCGGGCGCAATCAAGGCGAGCTGATTGAGCAGCGCCAACTGCGCCTGCTCGCTGACCTGTGGCCCCGGGGCATTGATGTCAGTGACCCGACCGCCCTGTTCGGCGATCTTGATGTTGCTGCGGGTTTCGCCCGGCACACGGATAAACGCATCGGCAAAACCGCGCCGCGCAATCAGCGCCTCGAAGGCTTGGGGGTTGTCTTCACCGAGAAAGCCGCCGACGGTGACTTGGTGGCCCAAATCGGCCAACACCTGGGCCACGTTCACCCCCTTGCCGGCAGCGTGGGTGAGCAGAGGCTCGCTGCGGTTGACGGCGCCCGGTTCCAGGCACGCCAGGCGCACCGTGAGGTCGAGCGCCGGGTTCAGCGTCAGGGTCAGAATCTTCGCCATTTACACGGCCTCCACAAGGGCACGCACGTCGGCGGGCGAGCCCAGCGCGAGTGCTTTTTGCGCCAGGCCCTGGGCCTCGCTCAGACTGAATTCCCGCACCCGCGCCTTCACTTCTGGAATGCTGCGGGCCGAAACGCTCAATTCATCCACACCCAGGCCGACCAGCACCGGCACCGCCAGCGGGTCGGCCGCCAGTTCGCCGCACACGCCAACCCACTTGCCGTGGGCATGGGCGGCACGCACGGTGATGTCGATCAATTGCAATACAGCGGGATGCAAGCCATCCGCCTGGGCCGACAGCGTCGGGTGGCCGCGGTCGATGGCCAGGGTGTACTGGGTCAGGTCGTTGGTGCCGACACTGAAGAAGTCCACTTCCTTGGCCAGTACCGGCGCCAGCAACGCAGCGGACGGCACTTCGATCATGATGCCCAACTGCAAATCCGCCACCGGGATTTCCAGGCGCAGGCGCTCGGTCATTTCCCGGGCGGCACGCCATTCGTCCACGCTGCCGACCATGGGAAACATGATGCGCAGCGGGCGGTTGTCCGCCGAGCGCAGCAACGCCCGCAACTGGGCTTCCATGATCTGTGGGCGCTGCAAGGTCAGACGGATGCCGCGCACGCCGAGGAAGGGGTTTTCTTCCTGGGCAATCGGCCAATAGGGCAGCGGTTTGTCCCCACCCACATCCAGGGTGCGCACCACCAGCGGGCGCCCGGCGAGGCCGTCGAGCACGCGGCGGTACTCCGCTTCCTGGGTGGCTTCATCCGGCGCCTGCGGGTGGGCCATGAAAATCAGCTCGGTGCGCAGCAGCCCGATGCCTTCGGCCCCCTGCTCCACCGCACCGGCAACCCCGGCGCTTTCGCCGATGTTGGCGAAGACTTCCACGCCATGGCCGTCGCGGGTCAGTGCCGGTTGATGGCGCTGGGCCGCTGCGGCTTGCAGGCGCTGTTCGCGGGTATCGCGCTCGACCACGGCACGTTGCAGGGTGCTGGCGTCGGGGTCGACATGCAGGCGGCCGCGCTGGCCGTCCAGTAACAATGGCGTTCCGGACGCCAGCAGCAAGACTGCCGAACCGGCCCCCACCAGCGCGGGAATGCCCAGCGCGCGCGCAACAATTGCGCTGTGGGCCGTAGCGCCGCCCCGGGCCGTCAGGATGCCGGCAACACGCGATGGATCGAGGCGCGCCACATCCGAGGGGCCCACTTCGTCCATCACCAGAATGTACGGCTCGCTGGGTTCCTGGGCGGTTTCCACGCCACACAACTGCGCGAGCACCCGGCGACCGATATCCCGCAAGTCGGCGGCGCGCTCCGCGAGCAAGGCGTCCTGCAGCGACTCCTGCTGCCTGGCGGCCGCCTCAATCACGCTCATCCACGCAGCCTGTGCGCTCTCGCCTTGTTTTAGGCGGGTGTCGACTTCGTCGGTCAGTTCCGGATCGTCGAGCATTTCCTGGTGGGTAATGAAGATCTCGCGGATAGCCTTGGCCTGGCTACGCTCGATCAAACCCTGGATATCGCGGCGTACATCAGCCAGGGCCTGGTGCAGGCGCTGGCGTTCAATGGCCGAAGATTCGCCGCGCAGTGGGTAATCGAACACTTGCTGGATCTGGATATGGGCCGGGCCGATGGCGATGCCAGGGGCGGCCGCAATCGCCTGGACCTGGCTGCCGGACAGCGGCGCATTGATCACCGGCTCACTGTCGAGCACTGGCGCAGGGGGGCTTACAGTCGGCAGCGGTTCGACCTCTTCGCCAAGGCCCTCTTCTACCGCCGCCAGCAAGGCAGGCAATGCATCACCGGCAATCGTCGGTTCGGCGACAAACTCCAGCACCTGGCCACGGCGTGCGCCCAGGCTCAACAATTTGCTCAGGCTTTTCACCGACACGGCACCCACCGGGCCATCCACGATGCGTACGCGGATATCACCGTCGAAGCTTTTCGCCAATTGCGCGAGGATCTTGGCCGGACGCGCATGCAGGCCATGGGCGTTGGCCAGGGGAATGCTAGCGCTGGGCCAGTCGGCAGGCAGTTCGCCACCGAGCGCTTCGAGCACGGCACGGCTGCTGGTCGCGCGGCCCAGCTCCTGGCCGCGACCTTCAATCAGCAACGCGCACAGGCGCTCCAGCAACGTCTGGTGTGCTTCGCCCAGGCTTGCCAGGCAGAACAGGCCGTGCAGCGGCTGGCCAAGGTAACGCATGGGTTTGTCCGGGGTGACGAACGCCAGGCCCGGACGCTTGACCGTTTGCTCGCTGTGCAACCACCACAGGCCATCACCCAGGGGCAGCGCGTCGACTTGCTGCAATACGGCGGCGAAACCATTGCTGACACAGTCGGCCTGGCGCAACAGCCGGGCACCACGCCAAACCAGCTCTTCAAAGTCATCGGCGGACACGCCCAGGCTGATCATCTGTGCATCCAGCGCCAGCTCCTGCGGCGCGCCTTGCAGCAGTTTCAGCAAGGCTTCGGCGGAACCGGCGCGGCGCAGCGCCTGGCCCAGGTCGGTCTCGCCGAGGGCGCGGGTCAGCAATTGCAGCAGGCGCAGGTGTTCATCGGATTTGGCGGCAATGCCGATGGCCAGGTAAACGATCTGGCCGTCGCCCCAGTCCACCCCTTCGGGGAACTGCAGCAAGCGCACGCCGGTAGAAAACACCTGATCGCGGGTCTCGGGAGTGCCGTGGGGAATGGCGATGCCTTGGCCGAGAAAGGTCGAGCCTTGGGCTTCACGGGCTTGCAAGCCACTGAGGTAACCCTCGGCGACCAGGCCATCGGCCACCAATTTGTCAGCGAGCAAATGCAAGGCGGCAGATTTATCCACAGCCACCTGGCCCATGGATATCTGCTCTACAGTGAGCTCCAGCATGCCGTTCTCCTAGTTAGTGCAAGGGGTGCACTAGGTATTGTTTTGAATAAATCAGCGCAATGTGTTCAAAAATAACTGACTGAGTGGTCAATTGGCAGTAGCCACTTAGTCACGAACGTCGTAAAAATACGCCAGCTGAAACGTTTAATCTAGAATTTATGGCAGGTTACGCGGTAATTGCGCAAGCTTGAAGGGCCGCTCGGCACTTGAGCTCAGGCATGGGCCGCGCGCTGGAATCGGTTACGATTAGACAAAATGTCGGGGCGAGCTCCAAAAAACAAGGAAATCCCGGTTTGAAACTCAGTGATATCGCACGCCTGGCCGGTGTGTCCGTAACCACCGCCAGCTATGTCATCAATGGCAAGGCCGAACAGCAACGCATCAGTAACGCCACCGTCGAGCGGGTGCGTGCAGTGGTTGAAGCCCATGGCTTTACTCCCAACCCCCAGGCGGCCGGGCTGCGCAGCCGGCATACGCGCACCTTGGGCTTCATCCTGCCGGACCTGGAAAACCCCAGTTACGCACGTATCGCCAAGCTGCTGGAGCAAGGGGCGCGGGCACGGGGTTATCAATTGCTGATCGCCAGTTCCGACGATGAAGCCGACAGCGAGCGCCAGTTGCTGCAACTGTTCCGCGCGCGGCGCTGCGATGCGTTGTTTGTCGCCAGTTGCCTGCCGGCCAGCGACGACAGTTACCGCGAGCTGCAAGCCAAGGGTCTGCCGGTGATCGCCATCGACCGGGTCATGGAGCCTGCGCAGTTCTGCTCGGTGGTCAGCGACGACCGCAAGGCCTGCCAGCAACTGACCAGTAGCCTGTTGCTGCCGTTGCCCAAGCAGATTGCGCTGATCGGTGCCCACCCAGAGCTGAGCATCAGCCAGGAACGTGCCGCAGGCTTTCGTGAAGCCCTCAAAGGGTTTGCCGGCGAGGTGATCGTCGAACATGGCGAGGCCTTCAGCCGCGATTGCGGCCGTCAGTTGATGGAGCAACTCCTGCAGCGCTTGGGGCACTTGCCCGACGCGCTGGTGACCACTTCCTACGTGCTGCTGCAAGGCGTATTCGACGCACTGCATGACTTCCCCCTTAAGTCCCGGCCATTGCGCCTGGGCACGTTCGGTGACACCCAACTGCTGGACTTCCTGCCGTTGCCGGTCAACGCCATGGCCCAACAACATCAATTGATCGCCGATACCGCCCTGCGCCTGGCGCTGGCGGCGATTGAAGACGAGCAGTATCAGCCTGGCGTGCACGCCATCGGCCGGACCTTCAAGCAGCGCATTCACGAGGCTTGAACGTGAAGCTGATCGACACCCATACCCACCTGGACTTCCCGGATTTCGATGACGATCGCCGGGCAGTCCTCACCCACAGCCGCCAACTCGGCGTGCAGCGCATGGTGGTGTTGGGGGTGTATCAGCAGAATTGGCAGCGGTTGTGGGATCTGGTGCAAACAGATGACGGCTTATTCGCCGCCTTCGGCTTGCATCCGGTGTATCTCGATGAACACCGCCCCGCCGACCTGATGGAATTGGGCGATTGGCTGAACCGCCTGCATGGCCACCGGCAACTGTGCGCCGTCGGCGAGATCGGCCTGGATTACTTCCTTGAGCAACTGGATCGCGAGCGCCAGCAAAGCCTGTTCGAAGCCCAACTGAAACTGGCGGTGGACTTCCAGCTCCCGGCCCTGCTGCACGTTCGCCGTAGCCACGCGGCGGTCATCGCCACGCTCAAGCGCATTCGCCTGCCACGCGGCGGCATCATCCACGCGTTCGCCGGCAGCGCCGAAGAGGCCCGCGAGTACATCAAGCTCGGTTTCAAACTGGGCCTGGGCGGCGCCGCCACCTGGCCCCAGGCACTGCGCATGCACAAGGTGCTCGTTCAACTGCCCCTTGAGGCGGTCGTGCTGGAAACCGACTCACCGGATATGGCGCCGGTCATGTACCCGGGCCAGCGCAACAGCCCGCAACACCTGCCGGACATCTGCATCGCCCTGGCTGAACGCATGGGTATCGACGCGTCACGCCTGGCCGAGGCGAGCACACGCAACGCGTGCCAGCTGTTCAATTGGCAGCCGGCTGACAGCCTGTAGATTCAAGGTGATCTTTTGCCGGTGGCGGGCGTAACGCACGCTCAGGCAATGCACCAACACCGTCGCCAGTGAAATATTGAACTGCCCGACCACACTGAGCAGCCCCACCCACTCCGCCACCAGCGCCATCAGCAAGGTCGCGCAGGTCAGAATGACCATGCCGGGACGCACCAGCGCCCAATGGTCCAACGCTCGGAATTGACGCAGTTGCTTGTGGCAACACAGCTGCAGGCACGCGTGACAGTACCTGCAGTCAAAGGGCTCATCGATGGCAATGGCATTCAACTGCCAAGGCTTGAGCTCGAATGTCATTTCACAGTGAGCACAATGCCCTTTGATGCCGATGACAGCGGTCATAACTGTGCCTCCCCGAGACGGTTACTAGGTGATACAAACTTCTCACCGATTCACCTCACAATGAAGGCCGACAGGGAAAACAAGACAAGCACCACACCGCAAAAATCTTATTCCTACACGAAAGCCCTACACGCGAAACGCCCCCCTGCGGGACTGTGTCAGGGCAACACGGTCCAGATAGCAAACCCGGCGTACCACAACACCGCCGCACGCAGCAGCAGTTCCCACAACTGATCCAGGCTATTGATGCCGTCGACGCCCACCACGGGCGCAGGGATTTCTGCGGCCACCAGGCCGACTTTTTCCAGCAGTTGTGCGGCGCTGATATCCCAATTCAGCAGCTCGTGCAGCATCACCCGGCTGACCGCTACGAAATTACCGACCAAGGCAAAACTGGCCGCCAGCAGGCGTACCGGCACCCAGTCGAACGCGTGCCGCAGTTGCCCGGCGCGCTCGGCCACCAACGGGTTCTGGCTGTATTCATTGGCCAGCGCCAGCAAGCGGTAAGCCAACGCCGCCACCGGGCCCAACAGGAAATACCAGAAAATCACCGCAAAAAAGCTCTGATAGGCCTGCCAGAGCAGATGCCCCTGAACCCGCTCCAGTAGCTGCTCGCCGCTGTCGGCGCCGATGCTCAGGTCACGCTCGGCCACGTGCTCGGCAGCCTGCAGGTCACCGCGGCGCCAGGCGTCGCGGAAAGGTCCAAGCTGCGCCAATAGATCACCACGCCCCAGGCTGTAGATCACCACCAGCAAGTGCACCGGCAAAGCCAACAAGCCGTAGGCCACCGGCTCCAGCACTAGCAACAACAGCGCCAGCAACAGTACCGGCAGCAATACCAGCAACAACAGAATCAGCCAGGGTCGCTTGCCCATCCTGGGGCTCGACTCCAACTTGGCCAGCTCACGCAACCAGCCGCCATCGCGCTGCAACCGCTGGCGCAGGGCCGAGAACTTCTCGATCCACACCGCCAGAACCAACACCAGGAAACTCATCGTGCGTGTCCTCCATCCTGCAGGGCGCTGCGAAAGCGCGTCCAATCAAAAGCCGGGCCGGGGTCGGTCTTGCGACCCGGGGCGATATCGCTATGACCGCAAATACGCGAGTGCGTTATGTCGGGATAAGCCGCCAACAACTGGCGTGTCAGTTCGATCAGCGAATCATACTGGGCATCGGTAAATGGCAGCTCATCCGTTCCCTCCAACTCGATCCCCAGGGAAAAATCGTTGCAGACCTCACGCCCCTCGAAACTGGAAACCCCGGCATGCCACGCCCGGTCACGGCACGAGACAAATTGCGTCACTGTGCCGTCCCGCTCAATCAGAAAATGCGCAGATACCCGTAGGGCGGCAATCCCTTCAAAATAGGGATGCTCCGTAACATCGAGGCGATTCTGGAAAAATTCCTGCACCTTGCCCGTGGCAAACTGCGCCGGTGGCAAGCTGATGTTATGCACCACCAACAGCGAGATTTCACCAGCCGGGCGCTCGTTGAAGTTGGGCGAAGGGCAATGACAGATGCCCTGGCACCAACCGCTGGCGGGGTCCAACTGCATACTGGCTCCTTGAATGAGACGAAGTGTTACCAGTATGCCGCGTTCCGCCCTGCGGTTGCGATCACTTGCCGCGATTGAGTTGACGCAGGTTGCCGATCACCGAAGCCAACGCACGATCAAACAGCAAGCCCTCGTCCAACGTGCGCAGTACACCCTGCTTGAAAGCCATGGCCAACTGCGCAGCACTCTTCTCCAGCACCTTGAGCCCGGAGCGACCGACAAAAATATAGGTATTGGTCGGTGCCATGATCGCCGTCAGCTTGCAACGCAGGGTGGTGGCCGCGCTGGTCTGGAACTCGAACCAGCTCCCCAGCCGCAACTGATAGACCTTGAGCAGGTCCGGGTCATCATTGGGCAAATTCGCGGCCGGATCAGACGCCCCGGCACCGAGTACGAAGGGCTCGCGCACTTCAACCAACGTCTCGACCCCCTCTCCACCGAAAGACTGCACATGCATGGCTTGCAACCGATCGAAGAATTCGCGCGTGCTGAAGGGATCGAACGCGGCACTGGTCAGGCCGTCGCGCAATGCCTTGAGCAGCCCTGGCAGTTGCTCCAGCAGGTGACGACCGGCCTCGGTGTCCTTCTGCAGCCCCACGCTCCAGATCAACTCGTCCATGGTGCGCAGCCCCGCCTGCCATTGCACCGACTGCTCGCCGTGCTTGAGATTGGCCAGCAACAGCACCTGACTCCAGGCTTGCTGGATAAATTGCACCACCGCCTGGGGCAACACCTTGCCCAGCAAGCGCCGGTTGAGCACCTCGGCCACACGCTGGCGGGCGGCGTCAGCCCGCACGCGCCCTTCTTCGGCGACGTAGGTGTGTTGTTCAAGCAGCTCGCTGCGGCGACGCTCATCCGAGACAAACGCAGTGAACTGCGCCAGCAACTCGGAAAAAATCGTCATGTCGTCAACGAAATCATTCAGCAAGCGCTGCACCACCTGCTCGATATGCAGGTACAGGCTGTCGCGCTGATAGTCATCCCGTGGGCTCCAGCTCATGGCGGCGGCGGCTATTTCATTCAGCAAGCGTCGCGCCGGATGGCTGGTACGGCTGAAGAAGCTCTTGTCCAGCACCGCCACTTTCAGCATCGGAATCTGCAAGCGACCAATCAGTGCCTTGAAGGCATCAGGCACGGTGCGGTCACTGAGGATGTATTCGAACAGCAGCGCGACCAGGTTGATCACATCCTCATCGGCATCCTCCACCACACGGGATTTGCCACTTTTGACGCTGACCCGGGTCAACAGCTGTTCAAGCTGGTTACGCAGGTCGAAATCGTCTTCGGCCTCGGGCTCCGGCACGTACTGTTGCAGATGAGAAAGCAGACGCAGCAGGTCGCGGGAGGCAATCGGTTGCGGCTCGGCGCTGGCTTCCAGGGTGGGGGCAACGCTGCCACGAACCGCCGCCAGCAGCTTCTGCAAAGCGGCAAAGGCTTCCTGGCCACTGTCATCGCCCGCAGGCTCCATGGATGGCGAGCGTTCCTCGCGCTGCTGGTCACGCGACGCCCGCCCGCCGGGTCGGCGCGAGGGTACCGCCTTGAGCTCGGGCAATACCCCGGTGGCAACCAACAGTTGATTCGCGCCGCCGTACAACAGGTCGGCGTCACTGAGCACGTATTTTTCAAAGAGCTTGAGCATGATCAGCTTGACGCGAATCTCCACGCCCAGGCTGCGCCCCGCCTGCAAAAAGAACTCGCACAGCAGGGCCGGCCCCAAGGGGTTTTCACGCTCGTCCAGTGGCTTGCCCAGCAAAGCACTCAAGCGGGCCGTCAGTTGCCCCAGCGCCAGGCCGTCACGGTGGTGTACCCGCCCCAACATGGCCTCCAGCGCCACGGCCTTTTCCAGTGCATCGCCGGACTTAGCGACGCCGGTTTCGTATGACACCCTCGGCACCAGCTGCACGTCACCGCGCCCGACCTGCCCCAGATGGGCGAAGGCGGCAAACAGCTGCTCCATGAATACGCGCTCGAAATTCTTGCGTTTGAGCCGCAGGTCGCGCATGGCTTCAAAGAAGATGTGGTGGTCAGCGTTACTGCGGGCCTTGTCGGCCATCTCGAACAGGGTGTCGTCGGCGTTGTCGAACAGCTCCTGCAACCCTTGTTGCAGCTGTTGCGCGGCCTTGTCACGCACCTGCAGCAACACCACAGGCAGGCGCGCGAGCGGCGATGGCGTGGCCTGTGCCTTGTTGATCGGCACCACCTTTCCGTCATTGTGCATCCTGGCCTCCTGAAACGGTGGAGTTGAAAATATCGAGGGCAGGCCTGGGCGGGCACTGCAAATATCCCGGCATCACCCATACGTCAAAGCTATGACGCCAATTGCAAGGCGCTGGATTATCTTGCAAATGAGGGCCGTTGCGCCAGCAAACTCTGCCATTGCGTGGCAAATGAGTAGTGAGCCTGGGTTCGGGCGCGTGCTGGCCCTATAATCCCTGCACTTTGTTTGTGGAGCCTGTTATGCCGAATCTCCGTCTTGCCGACCTCACCGCCGAAATCGAAGCCAACGTGCGCCGTGCACTGCTGGAAGATATCGGCAGCGGCGATATCACCGCGCAATTGATCCCGGCCGAACGGCTGGCCAAAGCCACGATCATTACCCGTGATGCGGCGGTTATCGCTGGTACCGCGTGGGTAGACGCGGTATTCCGCCAGCTCGACCCGCGCGTCGCCGTACATTGGCAGGTGGCCGATGGAGATCGCGTCAGCCCCAACCAGGCGTTGTTTCATCTCGAAGGCCCGGCGCGCTCGCTGCTCAGTGGTGAGCGCTGCGCGCTGAACTTCCTGCAAATGCTGTCAGGCGTAGCCACGCGGGCTCAGTACCTGGCGGACTTTGTCGCGAGTACCCAGGTCAAGCTGCTCGACACCCGAAAAACCTTGCCGGGCCTGCGCTTGGCGCAGAAGTACGCAGTGACCTGCGGCGGCTGTCACAACCACCGTATCGGTCTGTATGACGCGTTCCTGATCAAGGAAAACCATATCGCTGCGTGTGGCGGCATTGCCCAGGCAATTACGGCCGCCCACAAGATCGCCCCGGGCAAGCCGGTGGAAATCGAAGTGGAAAGCCTGGAAGAACTGCGTGAAGCACTGGCGGCGAATGCCGACATCATCATGCTCGACGAATTGAGCCTGGATGACATGCGTGAAGCCGTGCGACTGAACGCCGGCAAGGCCAAGCTGGAAGCCAGCGGCGGGATCAATGAAAGCACCCTGCTGCCTATCGCTGAAACCGGAGTGGACTACATCTCCATCGGCGCGATGACCAAGGATGTCAAGGCGGTGGATTTGTCGATGCGCCTGAGCATCTGACCTCCCCCCCGGAATGTTGTAGTGAGCGGGCTTGCCCCGCGCTGAGGGGCACAGCCGCCCCAAACCCAGGCGCCTCGGTCCTCTTGAAACACCGCAGCGCCCCGATTGGGGCGGCTGCGCCACCCAGCGCGGGGCAAGCCCGCTCACTACACGAGGTTATTCATCTCGCAATATTCTTCCCACTCGACTCCGAGCACCTCGGCCGCCTCTTTATGCAAGGCCAGCCGCGCGGCTTCGAACTCTTCGGGTGTAGAGGTGTACTTGAGGGTCAGCTCCCAAGGTTGGTAGCCCCGGCTTTCGGCTTCGTCCTCGAATGCCCACTGAATCTGGTCGCGCTGGTCATCAGCACTCAAATCCTTGATCTCTTCCTTAAGCTGCGGTGACTCCTCGAGGTACTTTTCGAGTGCTACCTGGTGCCGAACTTCCTGGGTCATCTCAGTCGTGGTCATGTTGTTCTCTTAGATCGAGGAATGGGGATGCATCTGGGTCATCAAGGTCGCGCAGATATTGATAAGCGGGCACGAGTGCCGACTTGTCTGGCCTTCAGAACCATTCTGGGATCATCTGAAAACGTTGCCTTTGAAACATGCCGTTGAAACATGCCGTTGAAACAGTGTTGCCTTGGTGCCCGAGACAGGAATCGAACCTGCGACCTTCGCGTTACGAGTGCGCTGCTCTACCGGCTGAGCTACACGGGCGGTGGGCTAAAGCTAGCACCGCATCGGGCATGCGGCAACTCACTCGCCTACCACCCGGCAAAGGTTACGCTCCGTCGGTGCCGCAGCCCTTGGCGACGTATTGCGCGTCAGCCGTGGTGGCACACTTCCAGCCCGTGGTGGCACTGCGCGTCAAGGTGATGGTCTTGCCCAGCACGGGCGCAGGCGCATCAAGGATTTCACAACGGATGGAGCCGGCCCCGGTGGCCACATCACCCGTCACGTCGATAGTGCAGTTGGCGGTGGGGCTGGTGCCACCGATCAAAGCCAGCGTCGGTACGGTGCCCCGGTTAAGGGTGTCCTCGAAGCCCGCCTTCAATGCACTGATTTCAGCCAAGCCCGCCGTGAACTTGGCCTTGGCCTGGTGCTTGGTGTACATGGGCAAGCCGATGGTTGCCAAAATGCCGATGATCGCCACGACGATCAGCAGCTCGATCAAGGTAAAGCCTTTCTGACGCATCACATTCACTCTCCAGAGATAGAGCCCAAGACAAGGCGCTTCCTGCGCCCCGCATTTTGCAGCGGCGCCAGTGTACTCATCCGTGAGCGGCCAATCGCGCACAAGACGCACATTCTGACATTTTATCGCTCAGCCGCTTCAGGCCCGAGCCCGTTACCTGACTAAGCTATAAAGCTTCCACTACCTGTGTGCGGAACCGCGACATGAACGACGCTTCGACGATCTACGCCTGGGAAGGCATCAACCGCAAAGGGCGCAGGGTGAGCGGAAAAACCACCGGTCACGACCTTGCATCAATCAAGGCCCAACTGCGCCGGCAAGGGATCTGCCCCGGTCGCGTATGCAAGCAAGCCCAGGGTATGCCAATGCTCGCTCCTGCAATAAAGCCCGCCGATATTGCGCTGTTCACTCGCCAGCTGGCGACGCTGCTGACGGCCGGCATCCCCTTGCTGCAGGCGTTCGATATCATTCGTGAAAGCGTCGAAAACCAACAGCTGCGCGAACTGCTCAAGGGGCTGAAACAGGAGATTGCCGCCGGCACCAATCTGGCTGCCGCACTGCGCAAGCACCCGCGCTACTTCGATGACTTGTATTGCAACCTGATCGCCGCCGGAGAACAAGCCGGCGCCCTGGAAACCCTACTGGAGCGCGTGGCAATCCATCTGGAAAAAAGCCAACGGCTCAAGGTCAGGGTCAAGAAAGCCATGACCTACCCTATCGCGATCCTGGTGGTTGCCACCCTAGTCAGTACGGTACTGCTGATCCATGTAGTGCCGCAGTTCCAGAACCTGTTCGCGGGGGTCGACAGTCCCTTGCCCGGCTTTACCCTGTGGGTCATTGCCTTGTCCGAATTCCTGCAGCGTGCCTGGTGGTTAGTGGCACTGAGCCTGGGCGCGACAACTGCCGGGCTACGCCTGGCCCATCGGGCGTCTCCGGGCTTTCGTTACAGGCTGGAAGCGGGTTTGTTGAAACTGCCCCTGGCGGGCACACTGCTGAAGAAGTCCGCCATCGCCCGCTACGCCCGTACGCTCTCGACTACCTTTGCAGCAGGCGTGCCGCTGGTGCAGGCCTTGAGCTCGGCAGCCGGCGCCGTCGGCATTGGCCCCTTCAAACAGGCAATCGAACGTATGCGCCATGATGTCTCCACCGGCATGCAACTGAATCACTGCATGGCCGCCAGCGGTTTGTTTCCAGGCATGGCGGTCCAGATGACAGCCATCGGTGAAGAGTCCGGCACGCTGGATGGCATGCTGGAAAAAGTCGCGAGCCATTACGAGGCCGATGTGGACCACCTGGTCGATAACCTCACCAGCCTGATGGAGCCCCTGATCATGGTGGTGCTGGGCGGTATTGTCGGCGCGTTGGTCCTTGCCATGTACCTGCCGGTCTTCCAATTGGGGAGCGCATTTTGAGCAGGCTGCTCACTGAGCTTCCCTGGGCCTTCGTTGCAACGGCACTGGTGCTCGGCCTGATCGTCGGCAGCTTCCTCAATGTGCTGGTGTGGCGCCTGCCGAAGATGCTGGAACGGGAATGGCGTGCCCAGGCCAACGAACTCCTCGGACTGCCAACTGCGCCTGTCGGGCCTGCCTATAACCTGATGCGCCCCAATTCCTGCTGCCCGCGGTGCAACCAACCGATTCGCCCCTGGCAAAATATCCCACTGCTCAGCTACGTGATGCTCAGGGGGCGCTGCGCCCATTGTCGCGAGCCCATCAGCGCCCGCTACCCGTTGACTGAACTGGCCTGCGCACTCATTTCGGCCGTCACTGCCTGGCACTTCGGTTTCGGCTGGCAAGCAGGCGCAGTGATGCTGCTGAGTTGGGGCTTACTGGCCATGAGCCTGATCGATGCAGAGCATCAACTGCTGCCCGACGTGCTCGTGCTGCCACTGTTATGGCTGGGGCTGATCCTCAACAGCAATGGCCTGCTGGCGACACTGCCCGATGCGCTGTGGGGCGCGGTCACGGGCTATATGAGCCTGTGGACGGTGTTCTGGCTGTTCAAGTTGATCACCGGCAAGGACGGCATGGGCCATGGCGACTTCAAATTACTGGCCCTGCTCGGCGCCTGGGGGGGTTGGCAGATTCTGCCGATGACGCTGCTGTTGGCGTCGCTGCTGGGGGTGTCTGCCGGGCTGATGCTGATGCACTTGCGCAAGTCCGACGTATCGACGCCGATGCCATTTGGTCCTTGCCTGGCGATTGCCGGCTGGATTGCATTGCTCTGGGGTGGTCAAATAACCGACTTCTATTTGCAGTCTGTCGGTTTCAGATGACCACTTCTGTCGCAACACCCTGGATTCTTGGCCTCACCGGCGGCATTGGCAGCGGCAAGAGCGCTGCCGCCCAGCACTTTATCGACCTGGGCATCGACCTGGTCGACGCCGACCATGCCGCCCGCTGGGTCGTCGAGCCCGGCCGCCCGGCACTGGCGCGTATCGCCGAGCACTTCGGTGCCGGCGTGCTGCTGCCCGACGGCCGATTGGACCGCGCCGCGTTGCGTCAACTGATCTTTGAAGTCCCCCAGGAGCGCCTCTGGCTGGAAGCTTTGCTGCACCCACTGATTGGCGAAGAGATTCGCAGCCACCTGGCGCGTGCGCAATCGCCCTACGCGATACTGGTGTCTCCGCTGCTGATCGAGTCCGGCCAGTACAGCATGACCCAGCGCATCCTGGTGATCGACGTGCCGCAATCGCTGCAGATTCAGCGTACCCTGCAGCGCGACGGCATCAGCGAGCAGCAGGTGCAGGCGATTCTCAAGGCCCAGTCCAGCCGTGAAGACCGCCTGAACCATGCCGATGACGTGCTGGTCAATGACCAGGACCTCGCCTGGCTGCACAGCGAGGTCGAGCGACTGCACCACTTTTACCTTACTTTGCGTGGAGGCCGATCATGAGCCAACCCCTGACCGTCGACTGCCCAACCTGCGGCGCACCCGTGGAATGGAAAACGACCAACCCCAACCGACCGTTCTGCTCGGACCGCTGCAAGCTCATCGACCTGGGTGCCTGGGCGGCTGAAGAACACAAGATTCCCGTAGCCCCGGATGCCGAAGACGAGTTGTTCTCCGAAGACCTGACGCCGCGCCACTAAGGCCGCATAAAAGCGTATTCCTGCTGGTCGTCGAGGTTCTCTGCGAGGTATTGCAGTTCGTCGGCCAGGTCTTCGAAGCTGCGTACGCCCTTGCTCTGTTGCACCACTGCACTGAGCATGGCGCGCAGGGTCAGCCCTGGGTCAAAACCGATTTCCTGCGCTGCGTCCTGGCTTCTGCGCAACTCCTGCCGTGCCCACTCATACACACTCATGATCCGTGCTCCTGAAAAATTGTGCAGAGCATGGGCCTGCCGGATTGCCCGCGATTTGATCTGGATCAACGCTGCGAGTCGTCATCCTTCCAGGGTGCCGAGAGGTAGCGGGTGCGGTTGAAAGTCTCCAGCCATTCAGGACTGAACACCACCAAGGCACTGATCACCATGCCGTTGATAAAGGCTTCGGGGAAGATGATCAGCCACAAGTAACCGACGAAATCCTCCAGCCATTCCGGCATCGCGAAACGCCCGTCGAACCACAACAGCCCCAATGCGGCCAACAGACAGAGCAACGCTGACAGCGCAGCGGCGAAAAAACCCGAGCAGAAGATATACACAAAAGGATTACGCGGCTGCGCACGCTCCACCAGCAGCGCGCAGCCTTCGGTGACCAGCACCGGCAGCACGACCAACAACAGGCCATTGACCCCGACAGCGGCCAGATCCTGGCGCCCCAGCCACACCAGGCCCATTTGCGCGACAAGCCCTCCGAAGATTGCCAGGGGCCAGTCGAGCAACAGGGTCACAGCGGTCATGCCGATAAAGTGGTAGGAAACCCCGGTATCGAAATCCCGCCGCACCAACCAGAGCATGAACAGCGCAAACACCGTACCGAACAACAAATGCTGGCGCCGTCGGTCGGCAAACAGCTCGACCCAGGGCGAGCGCAGGATCGCCCACAACACCCAAGGCGCGTACAACAGCCAACCGAGGCCGAGCGTCGCCGGTGCCAATACCGCTGCGCTGATCACGGGAACACACCCCCTGCAAGAAACCTCATCACGCCCCTCATCCCTGAGCCACTCTCGAGAGGCCAGTCTACACCGCTGTTTTAAAGCAAGACTTCCTGCGGTCATCATTTGAACGCTAAGCTGCAAACATGGATGACTCAGATTATTTGCGCCTGCTCACCGTAGCGGCCGAACAAGCCAACGCGTTCTTGTCCAATGCCCGCAAATGGGAGCGTGAGCGTTGGGTCTGCCAGCGCCTGCTGCAAGGCTTGAACGTGCCTTACCGGGCGGAAGAGTTTCACCCTGCCGGGCAAGAGCCGCCGGACGTGCTGTTTCGCGACGCCAGTTTCGAAGTTTTTTTTGTTCTGGATGAAGGCCGGCGCCTGAACGACGAATGGCGCGATGAGCTGCTGCGCCGACGCAGTGCGTTTTCCCTGAGCCAGCTGGTCCGGCGCGAGGCCAAGCCGCGACGCATTCCCGCCCATGAGTTTCTGCTGCGCCTGGCCCCCACCTTGCGCAAGAAAGCCCATAACTACAAAGAACGCGGCATGGACCTCGGCGAGCTGGACTTGATTGCCTTCACCAGCCTCAAACGCGAAGTACTGGACCTCAACAGCCACTTCCCGCCTCCCACCGAATACCTGCGCCAGGGTTGGCGTTCGCTGTCGTTAGTCGGGCCGACCTTTGCCCGGGTGCTGTTCGCACACCCCGACGCACCGGACTTCTTGCGTAACAACCTGGGCCGCAGCATAGTATTCGACGTGGGCATCAGCCTGTGACACGGGCGCAGGCTACGCTTGTGGCGATGCCGCCAATCCCCTGACTGTAACGTGGCGCCCTTTTGCAACGTCTACCTGACGAGGCCTTTATGACCAGCCGCCTGAACCCCGATGACCAACGGCATGTCGAAGAGTACCTGCAACTCTCCCAGAACCAAGTCGAGCGCAAGCCTTTCCGGCCGTGGCTGCTCCTTGGTGTGGTGCTGGTGGCGGTAATCGGGCTCGGTTTGCTGAGCCGCCTTTTGAGTTACCTCACGCTATGAGCTGCCTGGCGCTCGCGGGGGTCACTGCTCCGATTTCTTTTAGCCTTGCGAGATATCCCCATGACCCATCGTATTATTATCGTCGGCGGCGGCGCCGGCGGCCTGGAGTTGGCTACCCGCCTGGGTAAGACTCTGGGTAAGCGCGGCATCGCCAGCATCACACTGGCGGACGCCAACCTGACTCATATCTGGAAACCGCTGCTGCACGAAGTGGCCGCCGGTTCGTTGAACTCCTCGGAAGACGAACTCAACTATGTCGCCCAAGCCAAATGGAACCACTTCGAGTTCCAGCTGGGGCGCATGAGCGGGCTGGATCGTGAACAGAAAAAAATTCAACTGGCTGCCACCCTCGATGAAGAGGGGCGCGAGCTGGTACCCGCGCGAGTGTTGAGCTACGACACGCTGGTAATCGCAGTGGGCAGCACCACCAATGACTTCGGCACCGAGGGTGCAGCGCAACATTGCCTGTTCCTCGACACCCGCAAGCAGGCCGAGCGCTTCCATCAGCAATTACTCAACCACTATCTGCGCGCCCACGCGGGCCAGACCGATGTGGAAGAAAAAATCAGCGTCGCCATCGTCGGTGCCGGTGCTACCGGGGTTGAACTGGCCGCCGAGCTGCACAACGCTGCCCATGAACTGGCGGCCTACGGCCTGGACCGCATCAAACCGGAAAACATGCACATCACCTTGATCGAGGCCGGGCCAAAAGTCTTGCCCGCGCTGCCGGAGCGGATCAGCGCGCCTGTGCATAAAACCCTGGAGAAACTCGGAGTGACCGTGCTGACCAACTCGGCGGTCAGCGAAGTGACGGCAGATGCCCTGATTACCAGCAGCGGCCAGGTGATCCCGGCCAGCCTGAAGGTATGGGCCGCCGGTATTCGCGCCCCCGGCTTCCTCAAGGATATCGATGGCCTGGAAACCAACCGTATCAACCAACTGCAAGTACTGCCGACACTGCAAACCACCCGCGACGAAAACATCTTCGCCTTCGGTGACTGCGCCGCCTGCCCGCAACCGGGCACCGACCGCAATGTGCCGCCACGGGCCCAGGC
Organism: Pseudomonas sp. Q1; assembly: GCF_009935975.1. NCBI lineage: Bacteria > Pseudomonadati > Pseudomonadota > Gammaproteobacteria > Pseudomonadales > Pseudomonadaceae > Pseudomonas > Pseudomonas sp. Q1. The sequence continues at coordinate 365,173 of NZ_QODI01000003.1, forward strand.
CGCTCACCAACAGGCCTCGTTGCTGGCCAAGTCACTGAAACTGCGGATCGAAGGCAAGGAGCTGCCGTCGTACAAGTACACTGACTACGGCTCGCTGATCTCGCTGTCGCGCTTTTCCGCTGTGGGTAACTTGATGGGCAACCTGACCGGCAGCGTCATGCTCGAAGGCTGGCTGGCGCGGATGTTCTATGTGTCGCTGTATCGCATGCATCAGATGGCGCTGTATGGGGTCTTTCGCACGGCGATGCTGATGCTGGGCAGCAAGATCGGGCGTGGCACCGAGCCACGTCTTAAGCTGCACTAAAAACCTGTGGGAGGGGCTTGCCCCTCCCACATTGATTACAGTGCCGCCGAGTTTTCCGCAGGCAAAAAAATCCCCGTAGCTTTCGATACGGGGATTTTTAATATGGTCGGGGTAGGGGGATTCGAACTCCCGACATCCTGCTCCCAAAGCAGGCGCGCTACCGGACTGCGCTATACCCCGGTAAAAGAAAGGCGACCTTTCAGTCGCCTTCTTCGATCAGTGCTTTTGGCCTCTGATCTTAAGATTCGATTCCAGGATTAACTGGTCTCAAAAATGGTGGGTCGTGTGGGATTCGAACCTACGACCAATTGGTTAAAAGCCAACTGCTCTACCAACTGAGCTAACGACCCAAATATGGTCGGGGTAGGGGGATTCGAACTCCCGACATCCTGCTCCCAAAGCAGGCGCGCTACCGGACTGCGCTATACCCCGATTTTGAAATGGCTCCGTGACCAGGACTCGAACCTGGGACCCAATGATTAACAGTCATTTGCTCTACCGACTGAGCTATCACGGAACTGCGTATTTCAAATTTACAACTTTTACTGCGATGTAACCTTCTCTTTGATCTGTCCGTATCGCTACGTTCATGTCTCTGAGGCGCGCTATTCTACAATCTTAAAAACCCCTGTCAACCCTTTAAATTGCTTTTAAGACAATGATTTGCGCTTCTTTCTGATTTCTTCTTGGGGAGAAGAAACCCTTGGGCTGACGTTGTTGCGGGGCGCACTTTACAAGCCTTTGCCTTACAGTTCAACGCCCTATCGAAAAAAAAGGCTCCGCAATGCGGAGCCTTCTCTTATTAACGTACTCGCCAAGCTTAATGGAAGACGATTTCGTCGTTCTCCACCGTGGCCTCGACGCTGGTCCCCGGCATAAAGCGGCCCGACAGGATCAACTGAGCCAGCGGGTTTTCGATCCAGCGCTGAATCGCACGCTTCAACGGCCGTGCGCCATACACCGGGTCGTAACCCACCGCGATCAGTTTGTCCAAGGCCTCGCCGCTCAGATTCAGGCCCAGCTCGCGCTCGGCCAGGCGACCCCGCAGGCGACCCAACTGGATCTCGGTGATGCCCGCGATCTGATCCCGCGCCAGAGGCTCGAAGATCACCACCTCGTCTACCCGGTTGATAAATTCCGGACGGAAGTGGCTGGTCAACGCATCCATGACCGCAGCACGCTGCGCCTCACGATCACCCACCAACTCCTGGATCTGTGCCGAGCCCAGGTTGGAGGTCATCACGACCACCGTATTGCGGAAGTCCACGGTACGTCCGTGGCTGTCCGTCAGGCGGCCGTCTTCCAGCACTTGCAGCAGGATGTTGAACACATCCGGGTGCGCCTTCTCGACCTCATCCAGCAGGATCACCGAGTAAGGCTTGCGCCGCACGGCCTCGGTCAGGTAACCGCCCTCCTCATAGCCCACGTAGCCTGGTGGGGCGCCGATCAAGCGCGCCACCGAATGTTTCTCCATGAATTCGGACATATCGATCCGGACCATGGCTTCTTCCGTATCAAAGAGGAACTCGGCCAACGCCTTGCACAACTCCGTCTTACCCACGCCAGTCGGACCGAGGAACATGAATGAGCCGCTCGGACGGTTCGGGTCGGACAACCCTGCCCGGGACCGCCGTACGGCGTTGGCCACCGCGACCACCGCTTCTTCCTGGCCGATGACGCGCTGATGCAACAGACTTTCCATTTTCAGCAGCTTGTCACGTTCGCCTTCCAGCATCTTCGACACGGGAATGCCGGTCCACTTGGAGACCACTTCGGCGATTTCTTCCTCGGTCACCTTGCTGCGCAACAGCTGGTTCTCGCTGTGGCCGTGCTGGTCAACCATCTGCAGGCTGCGCTCCAGGTCCGGGATCACCCCGTACTGCAATTCGGCCATGCGGTTCAGGTCACCTTTGCGACGCGCAGCTTCCAACTCCTGCCGCGACTGCTCGATCTTTTGCTGGATCTGGGCAGAACCCTGTACTTCGGCTTTTTCCGAGGTCCAGATTTCTTCAAGGTCCGAATACTCACGTTCCAGGCGGACGATTTCTTCCTGGAGTTTTTCCAGGCGTTTCTTCGCCGCGTCATCCTCTTCCTTCTTCAGGGCCTGGGACTCAACTTTCAGTTGAATCAGGCGTCGATCCAGACGGTCGAGCACTTCCGGCTTGGAGTCGATCTCCATGCGGATGCGGCTGGCGGCCTCGTCGATCAAGTCGATGGCCTTGTCCGGCAACTGACGATCGGTGATGTAGCGATGGCTCAATTTGGCCGCCGCAATGATTGCACCGTCAGTGATCGCCACCTTATGGTGGACCTCATAGCGCTCTTTCAGGCCACGCAGGATCGCGATGGTGTCCTCTTCGCTCGGTTCTTCCACCAGCACTTTCTGGAAGCGACGCTCGAGGGCCGCGTCCTTTTCAATGTACTGGCGGTACTCGTTGAGCGTGGTCGCGCCAACGCAGTGCAACTCCCCCCGGGCCAAAGCCGGCTTGAGCATGTTGCCGGCGTCCATCGAGCCTTCGCCCTTACCGGCGCCGACCATGGTGTGCAGCTCATCGATAAACAGAATGATCTGCCCTTCCTGCTTCGACAGCTCGGTGAGCAGGGCTTTCAGACGCTCTTCGAACTCACCTCGGAACTTGGCGCCGGCGATCAACGCGCCCATATCCAGGGACAACAGACGCTTGCCTTTCAGGCCGTCCGGCACTTCACCGTTAATGATGCGTTGGGCCAGGCCCTCGGCGATCGCGGTTTTACCCACACCGGGCTCACCGATCAGCACCGGGTTGTTCTTGGTGCGACGCTGCAGGACCTGGATGGTGCGACGAATCTCATCGTCACGACCGATCACCGGGTCAAGCTTGCCTTCTTCGGCACGCTTGGTCAGGTCGACGGTGTATTTGTCCAGGGCCTGGCGCGACTCCTCGTGGTTGGGGTCGTTCACCGCGTCGCCGCCACGCAGGTTGTTGATGGCATTTTCCAGGGCTTTCTTGCTCACGCCCTGGCCGAGCAACAACTTGCCGAGCTTGCTGTTCTCATCCATGGCCGCGAGCAGCACCAACTCGCTGGAGATGAACTGGTCACCTTTCTGCTGGGCCAGACGGTCAGCCTGGTTGAGCAGGCGCGCCAGGTCCTGCGACATATTGACGTCGCCGGTGGGATTCTGGATTTTCGGCAGTTGGTCGAGCTCTTTGCTCAACTCCTTGCGCAGGCTGTTGACGTCAAAACCGACCTGCATCAGCAAGGGTTTGATAGAACCACCTTGCTGCTCCAGGAGCGCCTGCATCAAGTGCGCAGGCTCAATGGCCGGGTGGTCAAGGCCCACCGCCAACGATTGGGAATCAGATAAAGCCAACTGCAATTTGCTGGTTAAACGATCAATACGCATTAGTCACCTTCCTTTTGAGCAGGCCGGAGCTATAAACACATCCTGAATGAAGAAACCTGCCAGATACCCAGTAGATGGGGTGAATTCTGGAAGATTCAAGCTACGAACAGTTGACGTAAGTCAGGAGAGTCTAGCGCTCAAGCCAGATAAGGGAGGCAAATCGACCGGTGCGTGGGCTGCGGCGATAGGAGAAGAAGCGTGGGTCGGTCACCGTGCAGAAACCGCCACCATAGACAGCGGTAACGCCCTGTACGGCCAGGCGCAGGCGCGCCAGCTCATAGATGTCGGCCATGTACTTGCCAGGATTGCGGCTGGGTACAAAGGCCTGGGCGGTCATCGGCAACTGCTGCATGAAGGCTTCACGCACTTCCGGACCGACTTCGAAAGATTGCGGACCAATGGCAGGGCCGAGCCAGACCAGAACGTCGGCAGGCTCGGTATCCAGGCTTTCGAACGCCGCCTCCAACACCCCTGCCGCCAACCCGCGCCAACCGGCATGGGCAGCCGCGACACGAGTGCCGGCACGGTTGCAGAACAACGCCGGCAGGCAGTCAGCGGTCATTGAGGTGCAGGCAATGCCTGGAGTACTGGTCCAACTGCCATCAGCTTCGGCAACGCGGCCGGGATCGGCCTCGACCACGCTCACGCCATGGACCTGGCGCAGCCAGGCCGGTTGAATCTTGAAGGTCTCGGAGAGACGACGACGGTTTTCAAGGACGGCCTCCAGGCTGTCCTCGACATGATCGCCCAGGTTGAAGCTGTCGAACGGCGCCAGGCTGACGCCGCCCGCACGGGTGGTGACGCAGGCTTTCACCTGAGCCGGCGCGGGCCAGTCAGGAATCAGCCAGTCACTCATCCGATAAACGCCTCGCGATCCTGCTTGAGCAGCGACAACAACCACACCAGGTCGTCTGGCAGAGGCGATTCCCAGCTCATGCGCTTACCGCTCGTCGGATGATCCAGTTCCAGGAAGCGTGCATGCAGCGCCTGGCGCGGGAAGTTTTTCAACGATTCAACCATGGTTGCACTGGCCGCCGGCGGAATGCGGAAGCGGCCACCGTAGGCAGGATCTCCGACCAACGGGAAGTTGATGTGCGCCATATGCACGCGAATCTGGTGAGTACGACCGGTTTCCAGCTTGACCCGCACGTGGGTGTGGGAGCGAAAACGCTCCAGTACGCGGTAATGGCTCACGGCCTGCTTGCCGCCTTCCATCACCGCCATACGCTGGCGCTGCTGGCCGTGGCGGCCGATTGGGGCGTTGATCTTGCCACCCGCCACCACGACGCCGATCACGATGCACTCGTAGATCCGGCTGACGCTGCGGCTCTGCAACTGGGTGACCAACTGCGTCTGCGCCTGAATGGTCTTGGCCACCACCATCAAGCCGGTGGTGTCCTTGTCCAGACGGTGCACGATGCCGCAGCGCGGGACATTGATGATGTCCGGGACGTGATGCAACAGGGCGTTGAGCAAAGTGCCATCAGCGTGCCCGGCAGCCGGGTGAACCACCAGGCCTGCGGGTTTGTTGATGACCAGGATGTCGTCGTCTTCATAGACGATGTCCAGCTCGATGTCCTGGGCAACCCACTCTCCCTGGGCTTCCTGCTCGGCAGTCAGCTCAAGAATCGCACCGCCATGAACTATGTCTCGCGGGCGGATAACCGCTCCATCCACAGTCAGGCGGCCGTCTTTGATCCAGGCGGAAAGGCGCGAGCGCGAGTGCTCAGCGAATAATTGTGCGGCGACTTGATCGAGGCGTTGGCCACCCATTTCGGACGGCACCTCTGCGCGAAGTTCAATTTTATCGGACATGCTCAGACTAGGCGTGGCACAGCCTTTGGTTTCGGCTGCGCGCTTGTGGTTAAATACGGCGTCTTTTGCCCCGAGGCTTTCAACGGGGCGCTCATCATAACAGGACGGCCCCGCCCAAGACAGCGGCCGTCATAGGGACGCAAGCCGCCATGCAAGTGAAACACCTGCTGCTGATCGCCATCCTCGCCATGACTGCTGCTTGCTCGTCAACAAAGGACGTCGTCGACGAAAACCTGAGCGAAGTCGAGCTTTACCAGCAAGCTCAGAAAGACTTGGACAATAATAGCTACACCAGCGCCACAGCGAAGCTGAAGGCCCTGGAGTCGCGTTACCCGTTCGGGCGCTACGCCGACCAGGCCCAGCTCGAACTGATCTACGCCAACTACAAGAACTCCGAGCCGGAAGCCGCGAAGTCCGCCGCAGAGCGTTTTATCCGCTTGCACCCGCAGCACCCGAACGTGGATTACGCCTACTACATGAAGGGCCTGACCTCGTTCGACCAGGACGTCGGCCTGCTGGCGCGTTTCCTGCCGCTGGACATGACCAAGCGTGACCCGGGCGCTGCCCGCGACTCCTACAACGAGTTCGCCCAGCTGACCAGCCGCTACCCCAACAGCCGCTATGCCCCGGATGCCAAGCAACGCATGATCTACCTGCGTAACCTGCTGGCGTCCTACGAGATCCACGTAGCCCACTACTACCTGACCCGTCAGGCGTACGTGGCCGCTGCCAACCGTGGCCGCTATGTGGTGGAAAACTTCCAGGAAACCCCATCCGTGGGTGACGGTCTGGCGGTAATGACCGAGGCTTACCAGCGCCTGCACCTGGACGCCCTGGCGAGCACCAGCCTGGAAACCCTGAAGCTCAACTACCCGGATCACCCGAGCCTGAAAGACGGCCAGTTCGTGCCTCAGGTTGCCGAAGCGGATAACCGTTCGTGGCTGAGCAAGTACACCTTGGGCCTGATCGAATCCCGTCCACCGCTGCCGCCGGGCGAAACCCGCGCCAACCAGGACGTGATCAAGCAGTTCCAGGACGCGAAAGACGCCATTCCTTCCGACCTCAAGCCTCATGACGAAAACGGCGATGTGATCGAAGAGCAGGCACCACAAGCCGCTGGCAGCAAGGAAGATCGTTCGTGGTTCAGCTACATGACCTTCGGTATTTTCGACTGATCGGTCCAGGCAATCAGAGAAAGGGAGCCCTATGGGCTCCCTTTTTTGTGGGCGAGCATTATTGCGCTGTGCGCCTGCTGCGTCCTTGGCTAAACTGGCGCATTCCTTGTCGAGAAGCTGCTTACCATGGTTCGTCTACTGTTCTGGATTGCCGTCATTGCTGCCGCAGTATGGTTCTGGCGCAAATTCAAAAGCCCGGCCGCCAAACAGCAACGGTCCAGTGAGCCCGATGCCACGCCGATGGTGCGTTGCGCGCACTGTGGCGTACACCTGCCGCAGGATCGCGCACTGACCGTACGCCAAGAGTGGTACTGCACCCAGGCGCACCTGGAACAAGGTCCGAAGCCTAGCCAGCGCTGAGACGACCAGCCGGCGCATAAGGTGCCGGCTCGATAATCGGCGCACGCCCCAGCAGCAAGTCAGTGAACAACTGACAGGACGCGGGTGCGAGCACCAGGCCATTGCGGTAATGCCCACAATTGAGCCACAGCCCGTTGAAGCCGGGCACTTCGCCAATGTACGGCACACCTTCCGGCGAGCCAGGCCGCAAGCCCGCCCAATGCCCCACCACCTCAGCGCCAGCCAAGGCAGGAATCAATTCCACTGCCGAAGCCTTGAGGCTTTCCAGCGCGGTTTCGGTCGGCGTCTTGTCGAACCCCTCATGCTCCAACGTGCTGCCAATCAATATGTGGCCGTCACGGCGTGGGATCGCATAACGTCCTTTTGCCAGGACCATGCTCGACAAAAAGTCCGAGGCGCATTTGTACAAGATCATTTGGCCTTTGACCGGCTCAACAGGCAGCGCCAGACCCAACGTGCCCAGCAGCTCCCCACTCCAGGCTCCCGCCGCAAGCACGACCTGATCGCCGAGCACCCGGCCAGCCGTCGTTTCGACGCCCACTGCGGTATCGCCCTCCAGGACAAAACCGGCCACTTCACACTGCTCATGAATCGTCACACCGGGCAATGCCTGCAACGCCGCCTTCAAGGATTTGACCAGGCGAGGGTTGCGAACATTGGCCACATCAGCCATGTAAATGGCCTGGGAATAGCCGCGCCCCAGCACCGGCACGGCATCGTGCGCGGCCGACACATCCACCTTGCTCAGCGGCCGTCCCTCGCGAGCAGCCCAGGCCAAAGCCTCGGCTTCATCGTCCAGATCAAGCCAGTACAAGCCCGTGGTATGCACCTCTGGATCAACCCCGGTGGCGGCAAACAACCGCTGCGCCAGCTGTGGGTAAAAGTCCTGGGACCAATGGGCCAAAGCGGTCACTGCCGGGCTGTAGCGCCAGGGGTACAACGGTGAAACGATCCCGCCCCCGGCCCACGAAGACTCTTGCCCAAGCCCCGCACGCTCCAGCAGTACCACCGACTGCCCCTGGGTGGCCAGGTTGAACGCCGTCAACAACCCGATTACTCCGCCGCCGACAATCACCACTCGCTGTTGCTCTGCCATCATTTGATCCAGCCGATATATAGGGGTTGGCGCACACAGCGCCCATTCATCCAGCACTCTCATCACTGCCCCCAGCACGTCTTGCGCGACATTTCCGGCTTGGCTCCCGGGTTGCTTCGCACGCCGGTACTGCTCAAGCTGAATTCACCGCATGCGTCGTCCGCCATGACTGAATAGACGGAGGGCGTGGCAAGCAGGGCAAAATCCTGGGCACTCAATACAGCGCTGATTCTATAGTGATCATTACCCGCACTGACGTCCTCTGCATCAATAAAAGTGCCGTTCCGGGCGTAAAAGCGCTCCAGATACTGGGCCTGTTCGGTCAACAGTGCGGCAATCTGACTGCGATAGACCTTTTTCACATGCCCGGTATATCCGGGATAAGCGACCGTGGCCAACACCGCAATGATTGCCATGGCAATCAGTAACTCGATCAGGGTAAATCCCTGGCTATCCGTGCTCATCCGTTTGCTCCTTTACTGAAGTTGCCGCCACAGGATTCGTTGAAACCGCGCCCGCCCTCCCTCGTCCACCTGGGCATACACGCTCTCCAGGACCGTGCGCGATTGGCCCCCTAGCCCGATGGCCGTCACTCGAAACAGCCGCGCCGCGGTTTGCGCCGGAAAATGCGCCAGCCCCAAGCCCTCGCCTATGGATTGAATGCCATAGAACCCCGCGTCGAAGGCAACCCAGGTAACCGCCGAGACCGGATTCGTCCCGGCCCCCATCAACGTAAACGCCTCCTCAGGTGGCGAGCATGTGATGATCGAGTGACATTCGGGCAGCCCACCGCCAACGCGCTTTACCGCCAGCTCCCCCAACCTGAGGCCGCTTTCGGCGCTTTGAAAAGATTGGTTGCGATGCCACAAGCTGCCCGCGACTTTTTGCTGGGATATCGCACCTTGCATCGATGACAAACCAACCAGTGACAACAGCAATAGGAATACCAGGCTGATCCACAACACCATCCCTGCCTGACGCCAATGAATACCGCCACTTATCTTCATCACGGCCCTACCCCTGGCGATTTCGCAGCGCAGCCACAACGCTGTAGGTCTGGTCCCTGACACGCCCTGTCGGGTCTTGCAATGTCATGAGGATGCGCACACTGCGTATCAACGACTCGTCGGCAGGGTTGCTGTCGTAACGCACCACGCTTGTTGATGCGGGCTTGGCCGCCATGCCAAAACTGATGTCGAACGCCCGCACGTTATCCACAAGCACCGCTTTGGCCGGCGCCGCCGGGGTGCTGACTTTCAGTTGGCCGGATTCAAAGGTGTAGGTGAGCTGGCGCAGCGCAAAGCGGATCTGCCCAGGCGCCGGCGCGGGTGATGCTCCAGCATATGCCCGGGCAACCGTCTTGCAGTCGGATACCACCGTCCAATCAGGCTTGCCTCCCCCACTACCGACATCCGCAGTGACCAGGGTCAGCGACGTCGCATTCCCCGAGGCACTCCACCCCAACGGTCGCTCCAGGGCGGCGGGGGCGTCGTCGATAAATGCGCTGGCCAGGCAGCCAAACATGCCCGCCTGGCGAATATCCTGCGTCAGCTTGCCCAGTACAAATCGTGCATCGTCTTGCAGGACCATTGCCGCCAATTGACTGGCATGCGTCAGCCGCGTGCTGATGACCACCTGGCTTGCGCCCAGCACCAACAAGAGCCCAACGGCCAACGCCACCAGCATTTCCACCAGGCTGAATCCGCGCACAAGACGGCTCATTGCAACGCGCCTTGTTCATCGACCATGCGACTGGTGAGAACGAACGTCTCCCTTGCTTCCGGGCCGCCTGCGCCCCTGCCCGCCTGCCAACTGATGGTGATAGTGACCTCAGGCCCGCTGGTCGATACCGCTCCTTTGGCATCTGCGCCGGCAAAACCCAGGATATTGGCCTCGAAATCATGCAGGTCCAGATCACGCACGCTGGCGGTCGGGACATTGGCCATCGAAGGTCCAGCTCGCGACCACGAATAATCGATCCCGGGATTGGAGCGAATTCGATCAAGCATGTCGTAGGCAATGAAACTGGCCTGGCTGGTCATCCTGGCGCTCTCGGTGTACTTGAGCGCATTGAGCTGGATGGCCGAAGCGCCCAACAAACCGACAGCCAGAATCAACACCGCCACCAACACCTCGATCAGGGTCATGCCGGTTTGGCGCCACTGGACGGCGCGAAGAAAAAACCTGTGTGTACGGATTAGCATCACCGTCGTCATCCATGTCGAGGGGCGGAAAACAGGCAAAACCTGTTGTGCGACCCAAGACTAGCGGCGGTTTTTAATCGGTGCCGCTTGCGGAACAAAGGGAAATACTTTGGACATAAAGGCCATCATCCAACCCTGGCATCCGCTGGCTATACCTGTCTCTACCCGCTGGATTACCAGCTGCGTCCACGGAGGGACGGCATATGACAGAACGAGGCTTCACCCTGATCGAGTTGCTATTGGGCCTGATGCTGAGCGGCCTGCTGGCGCATTTGGCGGCGCCCAGCTTCAAAGGATTGCTCGACGCACACCAGCAACACAGCGCAGCCGAATCACTGGCGCAGGGCCTGCGCTTCGCCCGCAGCGCAGCGCTCACACGCAATCGCGCGGTGATTGTTCATGCATTGGAGGACGATTGGAGCCTGGGCTGGCGAGTCATCGAGGATGTCAGCGGGCGCGGTCATATGGACGAAGACAACCCGATACTGCTGGAGCGACAGGACAGCGGGCGTGCAACGCTGGTCGGCAATGGGCCGGTCAAGAGCCAAGTGCGCTTCAGCGGATTGGGCGAGCCGGTATTTACGGGGGGAGGCTTCCGTGCCGGCACCGTGCACATATGCGACACGGGCCAGGCACAAAGCCTGCATCAGGTAGTGCTGGCCCCCAGCGGCCGCATCAGCCTGCGCAGTGATAAAACCGAGCAGGCGTTATGCCGGGACTGATCCAGCACCAGGGCTCAGAGCAACGAGCGAACCCGCAGTTCCTTGGGCATGGAGAACGTGATGTTCTCTTCGCGGCCGGCCAACTCATCAGCGCCGGTCGCGCCCCAAGCCTGCAACTGTTGGATCACGCCCCGCACCAGCACTTCCGGAGCCGAGGCTCCGGCCGTGATACCGATACGCTCAACGCCATCGAACCAGCTGCGCTGCATGTCTTCGGCACCATCGATCAGGTAGGCCGGCGTGGCCATGCGTTCAGCCAGCTCGCGCAGGCGATTGGAGTTGGAGCTGTTCGGGCTGCCGACCACCAAAACCACGTCGCATTCGTTGGCCAATTGCTTGACCGCGTCCTGTCGGTTTTGCGTGGCGTAGCAGATGTCATCCTTGCGCGGACCGCCAATGGCAGGGAAACGCGCGCGCAAAGCGTCGATAACGCGGCTGGTGTCGTCCATGGACAAGGTAGTCTGGGTCACGAAAGCCAACCGATCAGGATTGTGTACCTGCAAATCGGCGACGTCCTTTTCATCTTCCACCAGGTAGATGGCACCGCCGTTGCTGGCGTCATACTGGCCCATGGTGCCTTCAACTTCCGGGTGGCCGGCATGACCGATCAGGATGCATTCACGCCCGTCGCGACTGTAGCGTGCGACTTCGATATGCACCTTGGTGACCAATGGGCAGGTGGCATCGAATACTTTCAGGCCACGGCCGGCAGCTTCGGTACGCACGGCCTGGGAAACGCCGTGGGCGCTGAAAATGACGATAACGTCGTCCGGCACCTGGTCGAGCTCTTCAACAAAGATGGCACCGCGTGCGCGCAGGTCTTCGACCACGAACTTGTTGTGGACAACTTCATGGCGCACATAAATCGGCGGCCCGAAGACTTCCAGGGCGCGATTGACGATTTCGATCGCCCGGTCCACGCCGGCGCAGAAGCCACGGGGGTTGGCGAGTTTGATTTGCATGCTGTGCCTCGTGTCTTGCAGCCACTTGGGTTCAAGCTAGACGCTAACCCACCTGACAGTAGAGATCAAAGGTGGGAGCGGGCTTGCTCGCGAAAGCAGTGGGCCAGATAACACATGTGTTACTGATAGACCGCTTTCGCGAGCAAGCCCGCTCCCACATTTTTAACCGCGTCGTTGATCAGATCGCTTTAACGTCGATGATTTCAACATCAAAGGTCAAGGTTTTACCGGCCAACGGGTGATTGAAGTCGATGGTCACTTGCGCGTCATCGAAGGTTTTCACCACACCCGGCAGCTCGGTATTCGCCGCATCGTTGAAGATCACCAACAAGCCTTCCGAAAGGTCCATGTCCTGGAACTGCGAACGCGGGATGATCTGCACGTTTTGCGGGTTGGGCTGGCCAAAGGCATTTTCCGGCAGGATCTGCAGGTTGCGCTTGTCGCCAGCCTTGAAGCCGAACAGCGCGGCTTCGAAACCCGGCAGCAGGTTGCCATCACCGACTTTGAAAGTCGCGGGGGCCTTGTCGAACGTGCTGTCGACCGTGTCGCCATTTTCCAGGCGCAGTGCGAAATGCAAAGTGACTTCCGTGTTCTGGCCGATACGTTGTTCAGCCAATACCTGATCAGTCATTGACGGTCTCTCCGGTTTTCTTGCTTTTGAACATGTCCAACGCCAGCATGATCGCACCGACGGTGATGGCGCTGTCGGCAAAGTTGAACGCCGGGAAGTACCAGCGGTTCTGCCAATGCACCAGGATAAAGTCGATCACATGGCCCAAGGCAATGCGGTCGTAGAGGTTGCCCAGCGCGCCGCCCAACACAAGGGCCAGGGCGATAGCCAGCCAGGTGTCATCGCGGCCAAGACGCTTGAGCCAAACTACCAGCACCGCACTGACCACCACCGCGATCAGCGCGAACAGCCAGCGCTGCCAGCCACCGCTATCAGCCAAAAAGCTGAAAGCGGCGCCGGTGTTGTAGGCCAGGGTCCAGCTGAAGTAGTCCGGGATCACCACGATCTGCTGGAACATCTGCAGGGAGCCTTCGAAATGAGCCTTGCTGACCTGGTCGATGACCAGGACCAGCACACTCAGCACGAGCCAGCCCAGACGTCCGAAACGACTGGTGTTAGGCATAGTGGCGAACCTCACCAGCACCCGAGATGTTGTCGACGCAACGACCACAGATTTCCGGATGCTCAGGGTTCACACCGACGTCTTCACGGCAGTGCCAGCAACGGGCGCACTTGGCGAAGGCCGACTTGACCACTTTGAGCTTGAGGCCTGGCACTTCGGTGGCGACTGCATCCGCCGGGGCCTGGGCGAATGGCGCCAGGCTCGCGGTGGAGGTAATCAGCACGAAACGCAGTTCGTTGCTCAGCTTGGCCAGATCGGCAGTCAGGCCGTCTTCGGCAAACAGAGTGACTTCGGCTTGCAGGTTGCCACCGACGGCCTTGGCCGCGCGCTGAACTTCCAGCTCCTTGTTCACCGCAGCCTTGACGGCCATCACGCCTTCCCAGTACTCGCGGCCCAATTCGAAATCAGCCGGCAATTCGGTCAGACCTTCGTACCAGGTGTTGAGCATCACCGATTCGTTGCGCTCGCCTGGCAGGTACTCCCACAGCTCGTCGGCGGTGAAGGCCAGGATCGGCGCGATCCAGCGCACCAGCGCCTCACTGATGTGGTACAGCGCGGTCTGCGCCGAACGACGTGCCTTGCTGTTGGCACCGGTGGTGTACTGGCGATCCTTGATGATGTCGAGGTAGAAACCACCCAACTCCTGCACGCAGAAGTTGTGGATCTTCGAGTAAACGTTCCAGAAGCGATATTCGCCGTAATGCTCCTGCAACTCGCGCTGCAGCAACAGGGTACGGTCCACGGCCCAACGGTCCAGGGCGAGCATGTCCTCGGCCGGCAGGATGTCGGTGGCCGGGTTGAAACCGGTCAGGTTCGACAGCAGGAAGCGTGCGGTGTTACGGATACGGCGGTAGGCGTCGGCACTGCGCTGCAGGATCTGCTCGGATACAGCCATCTCGCCCGAATAGTCGGTCGAGGCCACCCACAGACGCATGATGTCGGCACCCAGGGTGTCGTTGACCTTTTGCGGCGCAATCACGTTGCCCAGCGACTTGGACATCTTGCGGCCGTTTTCATCCACCGTGAAACCGTGGGTCAACAGCTCGCGGTACGGAGCGTGGTTATCGATGGCGCAACCGGTCAGCAAGGAAGAGTGGAACCAGCCACGGTGCTGGTCCGAACCTTCCAGGTACAGGTCGGCACGAGGCCCGGTCTCGTGGCCCATCGGGTGCGAACCACGCAGCACGTGCCAGTGGGTGGTGCCCGAGTCGAACCACACGTCGAGGGTATCGCTGATCTTGTCGTACAACGGTGCTTCGTCGCCCAACAGCTCGGCGGCGTCAAGCTTGAACCAGGCTTCGATGCCTTCCTGTTCAACGCGTTGGGCCACGGCTTCCATCAGTTCAACGGTGCGTGGGTGCAGCTCGCCGCTTTCCTTGTTGAGGAAGAACGGGATCGGCACGCCCCAATTGCGCTGACGCGAGATGCACCAGTCCGGGCGGTTGGCGATCATCGAGTGCAGGCGCGCCTGGCCCCAGGCCGGGATGAAGCCGGTGTCTTCGATGGCCTTGAGCGAGCGCACGCGCAGGGTGTCGCCGCTGGCCGGCTCTTTGTCCATGCCGATGAACCACTGCGCGGTGGCGCGGTAGATCAGCGGGGTCTTGTGACGCCAGCAGTGCATGTAGCTGTGTTTGATGGTGTCGGATTTTATCAACGCACCGACTTCGCTCAGCTTCTCGATGATTGCGTGGTCAGCCTTGAAGATGAACTGGCCGCCAAAGAACTCCAGCGATGACACATACACGCCATTGCTTTGCACCGGGTTGATGATGTCATCGTTGGTCAGGCCGTATTTCTTGCAGATCACAAAGTCGTCAACGCCATAGGCGGGCGAGCAGTGGACCACGCCGGTACCCGAGCCCAGTTCGACGTAGTCAGCCAGGTAAACCGGCGACAGACGGTCATAGAACGGGTGGCGGAAATTGATCAACTCCAGCGCGGAACCGGTGGTGGTGGCAATCACCGAACCCTGCAGCTCGTAACGGGCCAGGCAGGCTTCAACCATTTCCTCGGCCAGCACCAGCAGGCGGTCACCAACGTCCACCAGGGCGTAGGTGAACTCCGGGTGTACGTTCAGCGCCTGGTTGGCGGGGATGGTCCACGGGGTGGTGGTCCAGATCACGATGGCCGCTGGCTTGCCCAGGCTCGCCAGGCCAAAGGCCTCGGCCAGCTTGGCGTCGTCCGCGATCGGGAAGGCTACGTCGATGGTCGAGGACTTCTTGTCTTCGTACTCGACCTCCGCCTCGGCCAGGGCCGAACCGCAGTCGAAACACCAGTTCACGGGCTTGAGCCCCTTGAACACGAAGCCACCCTTGACGATCTCGGCCAAGGCACGGATTTCACCGGCCTCGTTCTTGAAGTCCATGGTCTTGTAGGGGTTGGCCCAGTCACCCAATACACCCAGGCGGATGAATTCGGACTTCTGCCCTTCGATCTGCTCGGTGGCGTAGGCACGGCACAGTTCGCGAGTTTTATCCGCGCCCAGGTTCTTGCCGTGGGTCACTTCGACCTTGTGCTCGATCGGCAGGCCGTGGCAGTCCCAACCCGGGACATAAGGCGCATCGAAACCCGAAAGGGTCTTCGAGCGGATGATCATGTCCTTGAGAATTTTGTTCAGCGCATGACCGATGTGAATCGTGCCGTTGGCATAAGGAGGGCCGTCGTGCAGGACGAATTTCGGACGATCCTTGCCAATTTCGCGCAACTTTCCGTACAGGCCAATACTGTCCCAGCGCTGCAGGATCTGCGGTTCGCGCTGTGGCAGGCCGGCCTTCATTGGGAAGGCGGTGTCCGGAAGGTTTAGCGTGGCTTTATAGTCGGTCATTTAAGGCTCTTCGGTTAGCGATGGGCGCTAGGTGCGGCTAGTGCACGGGCGGCGGCGACATCCGCATTGATCGCCGTTTTCAACGCCTCAAGTGAGGCGAAACGCTGCTCTTCACGCAGCTTGTGGTGGAAAACCACCGTCAAACGCCGGTCATACAGATCACCGGCAAAATCCAAAAGGTGTACTTCCAGGTGGGCCTTGCCATCACCTGCAACCGTGGGCCTGACGCCTATATTGGCGACTCCCGGCCACGATTGGCCGTCGATGTCGACGCTCACCAGGTAAACCCCGGTCAGCGGCACACGGCGGCGCTTGAGTTGCACGTTGGCGGTCGGCGTGCCCAGTTGGCGCGCCAGCTTCTGGCCGTGCAATACCCGTCCGGCAATGCGGAACGGGCGACCGAGCAGGCGCTCGGCCAAGGCGAAGTCGGCAGCGGCCAGTGCATTACGCACCTGGGTGCTGCTGACGCGCAACCCGTCCAGTTCGACGGTTTGCGCGGCTTCGACGGTAAAGCCCTGGTTGACGCCGGCCTGTTGCAGGAAATCGAAATCCCCGACACGGTCGCAACCGAAACGGAAGTCGTCGCCGACCTCCAAGTGTTGCACACCCAGGCCATCCACCAGGATACGGTCGACGAATTCGGCAGCGCTAAGGCTTTGCAAACGCTGGTTGAAGGCCAGACAGAGGACTCGGTCCACGCCCTCTTCAGCCAGCAGTTGCAGTTTGTCGCGCAAGCGGGCCAGACGGGCCGGCGCCGTTTGCGGGGTGAAAAACTCCCGCGGCTGTGGCTCGAAAATCACCACACAGCTGGGCACACCCAACTCGACCGCTCGCTCACGCAGCCGGGCCAGGATAGCCTGGTGACCACGGTGAACACCGTCAAAGTTGCCAATAGTGGCGACGCAGCCCCGATGCTGGGGGCGCAGGTTGTGGAGACCTCGAACCAGCTGCATAACGCGCTTCTTGCTCATAAAGTGGTCGATTATAACCACACCCGGCCCCGGACGACAGGCAACAGCGCAGGCCAAGTGGGTTGATTCGATAAAACACCGGTTTTATTGAGGCAAAGTCCCTAGTTCAGGGACTTGCGATTGAAATCCCGCAGCCGGAAGCCCTGCAGCAGCAACATGCCGAAGTAAACCACAACGCCCGCGACCACCAGCAGGCCCAGGCGCAGGAAGCGTTCCAGCATATGCCCTTCATCCCAGGCGGGCATGAAGTGCATCAAACCCAAGAGCACCGCCGACATCGCGCCCACCGCAACCACCAGCTTGAGCGCAAACAGGCCCCAGCCCGGTTGCGGCTGGAACATCTGCTGCTTGCGCAGTTGATAGAACAGCAGGCCGGCATTGATACAGGCGCCGGCACTGATGGCCAGGGCCAGCCCGGCGTGCGCCAGCGGGCCGATGAATGCAAGGTTGAGCAATTGCGTGACAATCAGCGTGAAGATCGCGATTTTCACCGGCGTACGGATGTTTTGCTGAGCATAGAAGCCCGGCGCCAACACTTTGATCACGATGATGCCGAGCAGACCCACCGAATAGGCAATCAATGCGCGCTGGGTCATGGAGGCGTCAAACGCGCTGAATTGGCCGTACTGGAACAACGCCACCGTCAGCGGTTCAGCCAGGATTCCCAGGGCCAGGGCACAGGGCAGCACCAGCACGAAGCACAGGCGCAGCCCCCAGTCGAGAATACGCGAGTACTCCTGGCGGTCCTTACTGGCATAGGTGCGCGACAGGGTCGGTAGCAAAATCGTGCCCAGGGCCACACCGAGCACGCCGGACGGCAACTCCATCAGGCGATCGGCGTAGTACATCCACGACACCGAACCCGACACCAGCAACGAGGCGAAGGCAGTGTTGATGATCAGGGAAATCTGGCTGACCGATACCCCCAGGATCGCCGGCAACATGTTGCGCATCACGCGCCAGACACCGGTGTCCTTCAGGTTCAAGCGCGGCAGAACGAGCATGCCGATCTTTTTCAGGTGCGGCAGCTGGTACAACAACTGCGCCAGGCCACCGGCCAGCACCGCCCAGCCCAGGGCCATCACGGGTGGATCGAAGTAAGGCGTGAGGAATACTGCGAAGATAATCATGCTCACGTTGAGCAAGGTCGGCACGAACGCCGGCACCGAGAACCGGTTCCAGGTATTCAGGATGGCGCCGGCCAGGGATGACAGCGAGATCAGCAATATATAAGGAAAGGTCACCCGCAGCAGATCAGTGGTCAGCGCGAATTTTTCCGGCGTATTGGCAAAACCCGGCGCCGTGGCCCAGATCACCCAGGGTGCAGCGAGCATGCCGGCAATGGTGACCAACATCAAAACCAGCGTCAGCAGGCCCGAGACGTAGGCAATGAAGGTACGGGTTGCCTCTTCGCCCTGCTGAGTCTTGTATTCCGCCAGGATCGGCACGAAGGCCTGGGAAAATGCGCCCTCGGCGAAGATCCGGCGCAGCAGGTTGGGCAGTTTGAAGGCGATAAAGAAGGCGTCCGTGGCCATGCTGGCGCCGAAAATGCGCGCCAACAGGGTGTCACGCACAAACCCCAATACCCGGGAGATCATCGTGATAGAGCTGACCGCAGCCAACGATTTGAGCAGATTCATCGAAAGAGTTTGCGCCTATAGATAAACAGCAGGCGAACAAAGCGCCCACTTATGCGATACTGCGCGCCTGCAACAGCACAGAGCCAAAGCTCGCGAGTTTACAGGTCAAGCGCCGGAAATAAATCACCCGCCTCTTCAGATCGACCACTCAGCAGTTCGCATCAGCCGCCCTTGACAACCCAACAAGTCATCGGCATGATTCGCGGCCTATTTTGTTTGCTATTTCCTAAAAAGTCTTTCGAGGAGCTCGACGGTGGCCAACACACCTTCCGCCAAAAAACGTGCAAAACAGGCTGAGAAGCGTCGCAGCCACAACGCCAGCCTGCGTTCCATGGTTCGTACCTACATCAAGAATGTAGTTAAAGCCATCGACACCAAAGACGCTGCAAAAGCTCAAGCTGCTTACGTTCTGGCTGTGCCTGTTATCGACCGTATGGCCGATAAAGGCATCATCCACAAGAACAAAGCCGCTCGTCACAAGAGCCGCCTGAATGGCCACATCAAGGCTCTGAACGTCGCTGCTGCTGCCTAAGTGGTAACAACTGCAACGCTGGTTTACCGGCGTAACAGTTAAGAAATGCCCCGTACCGAAAGGTCCGGGGCATTTTTGTTTGTGCCTGAAAATCATAGAAACCCGCCCACCATGAAATGCAGGCAAAAAAACGCCCCGAACCAGTCGGGGCGTTTTTGCTACCAGCCGATCAATGCATCAATCAGTGGTGATGACCGCCTTCACCGTGGACGTGACCGTGAGCCACTTCTTCCTGGGAGGCGTCGCGGATGGCAACGATCTTCACTTTGAAGTTCAGGCGCTGGCCAGCCAGAGGGTGGTTACCGTCGACAGTCACGTCATCGCCATCCAGATCGCGGATGGTGACGATCTGCATTTGGCCGTCCGGTGCGGAGGCGTGGAACTGCATGCCCACTTCCAGCTCGTCGACGCCTTCGAACATGCTGCGGCTCAGGGTGCTGACCAGTTCGGCGGAGTATTCGCCGTAGGCATCTTCAGGTTCAACGGCAACGGTCAGCTCATCGCCGACGCTCTTGCCTTCCAGGGCCTTCTCCAGGCCCGGGATGATGTTGCCTGCGCCTTGCAGGTAGACCAGCGGCGCGCCGCCGGCTGAGCTGTCGATGACCTCACCAGCGTCGTTGGTCAGGGTATAGTCGATGGAGACAGCCTTGTTAGCGGCGATCGTCATGGGGGCGAGACCTTTTGCATAAGAATGAAGAACGGACAAGTCTAAACAAGGATTTGCCCGAAAGCGAACAGAACCCGGACCAACGGGACCGACCAACGGTATCCCTCATCATCGGGTTCCACCAGGATGACGATCAGCATTGGGTCGCCGAGCTCTCCTGCGGCCACACCCAGCACCTGCGGCACCAGCCACCCTGGCAGTCCCGAGGCTGGGTACTCGATACCACGCAACGCCTTGAAAAAATAGGCCAACCCTTTGCCTGCGGCTGGTGTGCGCAAGGGTCGAATAACGATAATCTTGATGCCTGATTCCCGGCAGGTGCTCAACCATAGAGCACCACCGAAGCCATGCACCTCCAGAGAATTCGCATGCAGACTTTTTTTATCGCGCCCACCGATTTTGGTGTGGGTCTGACCTCCATCAGCCTCGGGCTGGTGCGTACCCTTGAGCGGGCCGGACTGAAAGTCGGCTTCTTCAAACCGATTGCCCAGCCGCACCCAGGCGACACGGGCCCCGAGCGCTCCACCGAACTGGTGGCGCGCACCCACGGCCTGAAACCACCCCAACCCCTGGGCCTGGCCCACGTTGAGCGCATGCTTGGCGACGGCCAGCTCGATGAGCTGCTCGAGGAAATCATCACCCTGTATCAGCAAGCCGCCGTGGGCAAGGACGTGTTGATCGTCGAAGGCATGGTGCCGACCCGCAGCGCCAGCTACGCGGCGCGAGTCAACCTGCACCTGGCCAAAAGCCTCGATGCCGAGGTGATCCTCGTGTCCGCCCCGGAGAACGAAGTACTCACCGAGCTTTCCGGCCGGGTCGAATTGCAGGCGCAACTGTTCGGCGGCCCGAAAGATCCGAAGGTGCTGGGCGTGATCCTCAACAAAGTGCGCACCGACGAAAGCATGGAAGCCTTCTCGGCGCGCCTGAAAGAACATTCGCCGTTACTGCGCAGTGGGGATTTCCGCCTGCTCGGCTGCATCCCCTACCAACCCGAGCTCAACGCTCCGCGCACCCGCGACGTCGCCGACCTGATGGGCGCGCAGATCCTCAACGCCGGCGACTATGAAAGCCGGCGCATGACCAAAATCATCATCTGCGCGCGCACCATGCGCAACACTGTGGAACTGCTCAAGCCTGGCGTGCTGGTGGTGACGCCAGGTGATCGCGACGACATCATCCTCGCCGTCAGCCTCGCGGCGATCAACGGCGTGCCCCTGGCCGGGCTGCTGCTGACCAGCGACACCCTACCCGACCCGCGCATCATGGATTTGTGCCGTGGCGCGCTCCAGGCCGGGCTGCCGGTGCTGTCGGTAAGCACCGGTTCCTACGACACGGCGAACCTGCTCAACAGCCTCAACAAGGAAATCCCGATCGACGACCGCGAGCGCGCCGAGATCATCACCGATTTCGTCGCCAGCCACCTGGATGCACGCTGGCTGCACCAACGTTGCGGTACGCCACGGGAAATGCGCCTGTCGCCGGCGGTGTTCCGTTATCAGCTGATCCAACGCGCCCAGACCGCCAACAAGCGCATCGTGTTACCCGAGGGCAGCGAACCGTTGACCGTACAAGCAGCCGCCATCTGCCAGGCCCGCGGCATTGCGCGCTGTGTGCTGCTGGCCAAGCCTTCGGATGTGGAGGCCGTCGCCCGGGCCCAGGGTATCGAATTGCCCGAGGGCCTGGAGATTCTCGACCCGGACCTGATACGCCAGCGCTACGTCGAACCCATGGTTGCGCTACGCAAGAGCAAAAGCCTCAACGCGCCGATGGCCGAGCAGCAACTAGAAGACAACGTGGTGATCGCCACCATGATGCTCGCGCTGGATGAAGTGGACGGCCTGGTATCCGGCGTCATTCATTCCACCGCCAATACCATCCGTCCGGCCCTGCAGCTGATTAAGACCGCGCCGGGCTGCACGCTGGTGTCGTCGGTATTCTTCATGCTGTTCCCCGAACAGGTGCTCGTGTACGGCGACTGCGTCATGAACCCGCACCCGAGCGCGGCCGAACTGGCCGAGATCGCGCTGCAAAGCGCCGACTCGGCCGCCGCGTTCGGCATCACCCCGCGCGTGGCGATGATCAGCTACTCCAGCGGTGATTCAGCCAGCGGCGAGGAGGTGGAAAAAGTCCGCGAGGCCACCCTGCTCGCCCACGAACAGCAAAGCTCGCTGCTGATCGATGGCCCGTTGCAGTACGACGCCGCCGCCAACGAAACCGTCGCTCGGCAGCTGGCGCCCAATAGCCAGGTCGCCGGTAAAGCCACCGTCTTCGTGTTCCCGGACCTGAACACCGGCAACACCACGCACAAGGCCGTGCAGCGCAGCGCCGACTGTGTGAGCCTGGGGCCGATGCTCCAGGGCTTGCGCAAACCGGTGAACGACCTGCCACGCGGCGCTCAAGTCGACGACATCGTGTACACCATCGCACTGACTGCGATCCAAGCCGCCAACCGCCCCATGGATATTTAAATGCTGGATTTTCTACCTGCCGCCGTGCGCGGGGTCATTGCTTCGCTGCTGCTGGCGTTGAACACGATCCTGCTGTGTTCGTTCCTGTTTATCGTGGCCCTGTTCAAGGCGCTGCAGTTTGCCAAGCGCTTCAGTGAGTGGCTGATGAACCACACCCATGAAGCCTGGGTCACCAACAACAAAGGCTGGATGAATCTGGTGCAGCGTACACGCTGGCACCTGTCCGGCCTTGAGGGCCTGGACTACCAACACTCCTACCTGGTGACCAGCAACCACCAGAGCTGGGTCGACATCATGGTGTTGCAATACGTGCTCAACCGGCGGATTCGCCCGTTGAAATTTTTCCTCAAGCAGGAGCTGATCTGGGTACCGGTGATTGGCCTGGCGTGGTGGGCGTTGGGCTTCCCGTTCATGAAGCGCTACACCAAGGCTTACCTGGAAAAGCACCCGGAGAAAAAAGGCAAAGACCTGGAAACCACCCGCAAGACTTGCGCGAAGTTTCGTGACAACCCTGTGGGCATCTTCAACTTTGCCGAAGGCACACGGTTTACCCCTGGCAAGCACGCGCAGCAGAATTCACCCTTTCGCTACCTGCTCAAGCCTAAAGCCGGTGGGATTGCGTTTGTGCTGGATGCCATGGGCGAGCAACTGAAGTCACTGGTCAACGTCACCATTCATTACCCGGCCGGGAGCCCGGGGTATTGGGACTTGCTCTGCGGAAATTTGAAGGACGTGGTGGTGCAGTTTGAAGAAGTGCAGATCCCCGCCGCGTTCATCGGCAAGAACTACGAGCAGGATGGGGAGTATCGAACCGCATTCCAGGGCTGGATCAACCAACTCTGGAAGGACAAGGATGCGCTGCTGGACAAGCTGCACACAGAGCATCCAGGCAAAAGGTAATCAACCTGTGGGAGGGGGCTTGCTCCCGATAGCTGTGGATCAGCCACAAATGGTAATGGCTGATGTACCGCTATCGGGAGCAAGCCCCCTCCCACATTTTTAGATCGCGCCGCGCTGACGCAACAGCTCCAGCACTTGCTTGACGCTCTCTTCCAGCGACAGGGCCTGGGTGTCGATCACCAGATCGGCGTTCAACGGCACGTCATACGGGAAGGATTCGCCAGGGATGTTATCCCCACCGGCAGCGTACAAACCTTGCGGATCACGCTCGGCGCACACCAGCGGCGACGCTTGCACATAGACGGTCAGCAGGCGGTCGGCGCCGATCAGCGCCTTGGCCTGTTCACGGCCTTCGGCATCCGGCGCAACGAACGCGGCCAGGGTCAGCAGGCCGGCCTCGTTGAACTGGCGCGCCACATGGGCGGCACGCCGCCAATTTTCAGTGCGACCGGCACGGTCCTGCGGCAGCCCTTTGTTCAGGTCGTGACGCAGGTTCTGGCCATCCAGCACGAACACCGCACGCCCCATGTCGAACAGCTTGCGCTCAACCGCGTAGGCCAAGGTGCTTTTGCCGGCGCCCGACAGGCCGCTGAACAACACGGTGGCCGGCTGTTGGCCGAAGCGCAACGCACGCTCTTCGGTGGACACATGCGCCAATTTGCCGTGCTGCGCCGCACCGCCATGACCCACCGGCGGCGCGATGATCATGCCGGCAGCCACGGTGCCATTGGTCAAACGGTCGATGACGATAAACGCACCCGTGGTGCGGTTGCTGTCGTAGCCGTCCAGGGCAATGGCGGCGTCGAGGCTGACCTTGACCCGGCCAATCTCATTGAGTTGCAGCGAACTCGCCGGGCCTTCGGCCAGGGTGTTCACGTCCACGCGGTGCACGATGCTGGTGATGGAACCCGGCACATAGCTGGTGGCGCGCTTGATGTCGTATTTCTTGCCCGGCAGCATCGGCTCTTCAGCCATCCAGACCAGCATGGCGTCAAAGGCGTCGGTCACTTGCGGCACGTTGTCGGCATGTACCAGCAGGTCGCCACGGGAGATGTCGATCTCGTCTTCCATGGTCAGGGTCACGGCCTGGCCCGGGCCTGCGTGCTCCAGCTCGCCTTCAAAGGTGACGATGGATTTGACGCGGCTGCTCTTGCCCGAAGGCAGCACCACCACTTCGTCGCCCTTATGCACGATGCCGCTGGCCAGGGTGCCGGCAAAACCACGGAAGTTCAGGTTCGGACGGTTGACGTACTGCACCGGGAAACGTAAATCGGTGTAGTTGCGGTCGTTGGCGATCTCGACGGTTTCTAGGATCTCCATCAGCGACTGGCCGGTGTACCAGGGCGAACGCTCGCTCTTGTTCACCACGTTGTCGCCCTTGAGCGCGGACATCGGCACGAATGCCAGGGTGCTCGGCTTGAAGGCGATACCCTCGGCGAACTTCAGGTAATCGGCCTTGATCTGCTCGAATACACTTTGGTCAAAGCCATTGATGTCCATCTTGTTGACGGCCACCACGATGTGTTTGATCCCCAGCAACGAGGCGATAAAGCTGTGGCGACGGGTCTGGGTCTGCACGCCGTAGCGCGCATCGATCAGAATGATCGCCAGGTCACAGGTGGATGCACCGGTGGCCATGTTGCGGGTGTACTGCTCATGGCCGGGAGTGTCGGCGATGATGAATTTGCGCTTGGCGGTGGAGAAATAGCGGTAGGCAACATCGATGGTGATGCCCTGCTCACGCTCAGCCTGCAAGCCGTCGACCAGCAAGGCCAGGTCGATGTCGTCACCGGTGGTGCCGACCTTCTTCGAATCGCGGGTGATGGCTTCCAGGTGATCTTCGTAGATCATTTTGGAGTCGTGCAGCAGGCGCCCGATCAGGGTGCTCTTGCCGTCGTCGACGTTGCCGCAGGTCAGGAAGCGCAACATTTCCTTGCGCTCGTGCTGGCCCAGGTAGGCGAGGATGTCCTCGCTGATCAAATCAGATTGATGCGACATGACAGCCCCTTAGAAATAACCTTGACGTTTTTTGTCTTCCATCGAGCCGGCACCATCGTGGTCGATGACACGGCCCTGGCGCTCGGAAGTTCGCGTCAGGAGCATTTCCTGAATGATGTCCGTCAGCGTCTCGGCTTCGGACTCCACCGCGCCCGTCAACGGGTAGCAGCCAAGGGTACGGAAACGTACTTTCTTTTTGACGATTCGCGCTTTTTCTTCGTCGGAGAGGTGCTCAAGGATGCGGTCATCGTCGATCATGATCAACGTGCCGTTCTTCTCGATCACATCGCGTTCGGCGGCGAAATACAGCGGCACGATCGGGATGCCTTCCAGGTAGATGTACTGCCAGATGTCCAGTTCGGTCCAGTTGGACAGCGGGAACACACGGATCGACTCGCCCTTGTTGACGTTGCCGTTGTAGACGTTCCACAGCTCGGGGCGCTGGTTCTTCGGGTCCCAGCGGTGTTTGCTGTCGCGGAACGAGTACACGCGCTCTTTGGCGCGGGATTTCTCTTCATCGCGACGGGCACCGCCAAAGGCTGCGTCGAAACCATGCTTGTCCAGGGCCTGCTTGAGGCCCTCGGTCTTCATGATGTCGGTGTGCTTGGCGCTACCGTGGGTGAATGGGTTGATGCCCTGCGCCACGCCATCCGGGTTGACGTGGGTGATCAGTTCCAGGCCAAGCTCTTGGACCATTTGGTCGCGGAACTTGTACATCTCCTGGAATTTCCAGCGGGTGTCGACGTGCATCACCGGGAACGGCAGCTTGCCCGGAAAGAACGCCTTGCGCGCCAGATGCAGCATCACGGCGGAGTCTTTACCGATCGAGTAGAGCATCACCGGGTTGTCGAACTCGGCGGCGACCTCGCGGATGATGTGGATGCTTTCCGCCTCCAGCTGTTTCAGATGCGTCAGTTTGTCGACCATGGTTACTCACGGAAAAACGATCTTATGGACGGCCAGCGGGCCGTGTTCGAGCGAGGCATGCTAGCACAGCACCTTCTTCTATTCAGGGCGCCAACTAGATCGAAACGGTATATGAATATGCCCCCAGGTTTGGCATGTGGGAGGGGGGCTTGCTCACGATAGCGGCGGCTCAGCCACCCCTCTCAGACTGACACACTGCTATCGCCGGCAAGTCACCCGCCGCATGGCTCAAATCGGGTTCGGGCAGTCAATGAACAAATGTTCCAGGGCGAACCGCCGCGCCAGGTAATCACCCAACGCCTGCACCCCGTAGCGCTCGGTGGCGTGATGGCCGGCGGCGATGAAGCTGATGTTGTTTTCCCGCGCACTGTGGAAGGTCTGCTCGGACGCTTCGCCACTCAGGTACAGGTCGACACCCGCAGCAATCGCCTGGTCGATATAGCCCTGGCCACCGCCGGTACACCAGCCGACACGGCGGATCATTTCACTGCCTTCGATCAACAGCGGCTCGCGACCCATGGTGTCCTGCACACGGCGCGCGAAATCACGGGGCGACAAGGGCTCGACGAGGGAACCGACCAGGCCGACGACCTTGGGGTTGCTCGGGTCCAGCGGGCCTTCGACGGTGATGTCGAGTTGGCGGGCAAGCTGCACGTTGTTGCCCACATCCGGGTGCAGGTCCAGCGGCAGATGGTAGGCCAGCAAGCTGATGTCGTGTTTGAGCAGGGTTTTCAGGCGGCGCTGCTTCATGCCGGTGATGCACGGGTTCTCACCCTTCCAGAAATACCCGTGATGCACCAGCACCAAGTCAGCCTCGGCTTCGACGGCAGCATCCAACAGGGCTTGGCTTGCGGTCACGCCACTGACGATGCGCCGCACTTGCGGGCGACCCTCCACCTGCAGGCCATTGGGGCAGTAATCGGCAATTTTTGCGCTGGCAAGGTAGCGGTCCGCTTCCTCGACGAGGGTGGTAAGGGGGACGGCCATATAAAGACTCCTAAATATCCCGTTCCGAGGCGCTCGCAGCCTCGTATAATGCGCGACATTATGGGCGCTCTCCCGCCCCCTGCAACCTGTCAGGACTTACTTGATGCTCAAGGCACTGCGTTTTTTTGGATGGCCATTGTTGGCTGGCGTGCTGATCGCGATGCTGATTATTCAGCGTTATCCCCAGTGGGTGGGCTTGCCCAGCCTTGATGTCAACCTGCAGCAGGCGCCGCAAACCAGTTCAGTGGTGCAAGGCCCGGTGACTTATGCGGACGCTGTCGTCATCGCCGCGCCTGCCGTGGTCAACCTGTACACCACCAAGGTCATCAACAAGCCGGCGCATCCGTTGTTTGAAGACCCGCAGTTCCGCCGTTACTTCGGTGACAACGACCCCAAGCAGCGCCGCATGGAGTCGAGCCTGGGTTCCGGGGTGATCATGAGCCCCGAAGGCTACATCCTCACCAATAACCACGTGACCAGCGGCGCCGACCAGATTGTCGTGGCCCTGCGCGATGGCCGTGAAACCCTGGCCCGTGTGGTCGGCAGCGACCCGGAAACCGACCTCGCGGTGCTGAAGATCGATTTGAAGAGCCTACCCTCGATCACCATCGGCCGCTCGGAAGGGCTGCGCGTGGGTGATGTGGCATTGGCCATCGGCAACCCGTTCGGTGTTGGCCAGACGGTAACCATGGGCATCATCAGCGCTACCGGGCGCAACCAGTTGGGGCTCAACAGCTACGAAGACTTCATCCAGACCGACGCGGCGATCAACCCGGGCAACTCCGGCGGCGCGCTGGTGGACGCCAATGGCAACCTGACCGGCATCAACACCGCGATTTTCTCCAAGTCCGGCGGCTCCCAAGGCATCGGTTTTGCGATCCCGGTAAAACTGGCGATGGAAGTGATGAAGTCGATCATCGAGCACGGCCAGGTGATTCGCGGCTGGCTGGGGATCGAAGTCCAGCCGTTGACCAAGGAACTGGCCGAATCCTTTGGCCTGACCGGTCGCCCCGGCATTGTCGTGGCGGGGATCTTCCGCGACGGCCCGGCCCAGAAAGCCGGCCTGCAATTGGGCGACGTGATCCTGAGTATTGATGGCGAGCCGGCCGGTGATGGCCGCAAGTCGATGAACCAGGTGGCACGGATCAAACCGACCGATAAGGTGACGATCCAGGTCATGCGCAACGGTAAAGAGATCAACCTGTCGGCGGAAATTGGCCTGCGCCCGCCGCCCGCGCCGGTGAAAGAAGAGGGATAAGTCACATCGCAGGTGCCCGTTCGCGGGCACCTGTAAACGGATGTTTCAAAGCAATTCATTCTCATTAGGCATGTTATATTGTTTCAATATCGCTATTGGAACGCTTTACCATGTCGTCTCGAAAGTTTGTGCCCTTGGCCGGCCTGGCCCTGGGTTTGCTGCTGGACCCCGCCTACGCCGAAGACAATACCGTTGAACTGGATGCCATCAGCGTCACCACCGACGCCTATGAATCTGCCACAGGTCCGGTTGAAGGCTATCGCGCCACGCGCTCTGCCAGCGCGACCAAAACTGACACCGCGATTCGCGACATCCCCCAATCGATCAGCGTGATTCCTGCCACGGTGCTCAAGGACCTGGGCAGCCACAACGTTGAGCGCGCCCTGGAATATGCAGGCGGTGTGTCCAAGCAAAACAACTTCGGCGGCCTGACGCTCTACGAATACAGCGTACGAGGCTTCACCACCTCCGAGTTCTACCAGGACGGTTTCAGCGCCAACCGCGGCTACCCGAGTACACCGGACACGGCCAATATCGAGCGCATTGAAGTGCTCAAGGGCCCTGCTGCCAGCCTGTATGGGCGTGGGGACCCGGGCGGCACCGTCAACATCGTCACCAAGAAACCCCAACCAGATGCCTTCACCACCCTGCAAACCAGCGCCGGCAGTTGGGACCGCTACCGTACCGCCATAGACGTCAATACGCCGCTGGACAGGGAAGGCAACCTACTGTCACGGGTTAACCTGGCGGTGGAGGACAACCACAGTTTCCGCGATCATGTGGATGCAAAGCGGGTGTTTGTCGCACCGTCCTTCAGCTTTCAACTGACGCCAGACACCCACCTGCTGGTAGAAAGTGAATTCGTACGCCACAGCTCGACATTCGATCGCGGCATCGTCGCCAACACCGGCATGTCCCGCTCCACATTTCTCGGCGAACCCAACGACGGCAATATCCGCAACCACAACAATCGGATCCAGGCCGCTATCGAACACAGCCTCGACGACACCTGGCAATTGCGCCTAGCCAGCCATTACAAACAAGGCAGCCTGTGGGGCGATGCCTCGGAAAGCCGAGCACTGAACGCCGACGGGCACACCGTCAACCGCCGCTACCGTGAGCGCTCCACCGGCTGGCACGACAGCATCACCCAACTGGAACTGCGCGGCCGGTTCGATATCGGCAGTTGGCAACACGAACTGCTGATCGGTACCGAGTACGAGGACTACCGCAAGAAGGAACGTGTCACCGCGATTGCCGGCAGCCCTTACGCCATAGACGTCTTCCACCCCGTGTATGGCCAGCCCAAACCCAACGGCACGCGCTCCGGCACAGACGTCTATGAACAAGTCAAAAGCCAGGCGCTGAACCTGCAGGATCAGATCGTCTTCACCGACCGCCTGCGCGGCATGCTTGGCGCGCGTTTGGAGCATGTGGAACAAAGCACTGAGGACTTCACACGCAACCACGCCAAGAGCCGGCAAACCCATGACACCCTGACCCAGCGCGCCGGCCTGCTGTACCAACTCACACCGCAAGTCGGCCTGTTTGCCAACGCCTCGACATCGTTCAAACCCAATAATGGCCTGGATGCCGGTGGCAAATCCTTCAAGCCGGAAGAAGGCGTGGGCTATGAAGTGGGTATCAAGAGCGAGCTGTTCGACGACCGCCTCAGCACCACCCTGGCCGCTTTCCATATCGACAAGGAAAACGTCCTGGCCCTGGACCTGGCCACCGACACCCAGCGCGCCATGGGCAAGGCCCGCAGCCGAGGTTTTGACCTGCAAGCCAGCGGGCAAGTGAGCGACGCCGTACGAGTCATCGGTGCCTTCGCCTACATCGACGCCGAAGTCACCCAGGGAGACAAAGCCATTCCAACCGGCAGCCGCATTCTCGGCGTGGCCAAGCGCAGCGCCAGCCTGCTGGGTGTGTACGAATTCCAGGATGGCGCGCTGCGCGGTTCGGACCTGGGCGCAGCATTCACCTATGTCGGCGACCGCTCCGGGGAAGCGGGTAGCCGCTTCGAATTGCCGGCCTATCACACCGTCGACCTGCTGGCCCATTACAAGGCCAGCGAGCAGGTGACCGTGGGCCTGAACCTCAACAACCTGTTCGATGAAAAATACTACGAGCGCTCCTACAGCACCTACTGGGTCACACCCGGCGAGCCGCGCAACCTGACCCTGAGCTTGACCCTCAACCTGTAAAAGGATCTCACCATGCACCCGTTCAAACCCCTCGCCCTGCTTGGCCTGCTCTTCGCCACTCAGGTATCGGCCCATGGCCTATGGACCGAAGAACGTCGCGGCAACATCGAAGTGATCTACGGCCATGGCGCCGAGGACAACGCTTTCAAAGCCCAGAAAATCAGCGGCGCCTGGGCCTACGACGCCAGCGGCAAAATGATCCCGGTGACTGTGCAGCGCCTTGACGATCACGCACGCCTCAAGCCGCTCAAGGCACCGGCAGTATTGGCAGTGGCGCTGGATAACGGCATGTGGTCGCAAACGGCGGATAAACAGTGGATCAACAAAGGGCGCACCCAGGTGCCTGGAGCCATTGAGTCGACGCAGACCTTCAAGTACAGCCTGGCGATCTACACACCTGGCGCCAAGCTGCCCAAGCTGGACGCGCTCAAACTGCTGATCTTGCCGGAAGCCGACCCGCTGACTGTCGGCCCGGGTCGATCATTGCCCGTGCGAGTGCTGCTCGACGGCAAGCCGGTGGCCGGGGTCAAGCTGGTGGGCGATTATCGCAACGCACCGAACACCTTGAGCACCGAAACCGATAAGGACGGACGTGCCCAGGTGCTGGTGCGCAATGAGGGCTTGAACGTGATCGCCGCGCAGGTGGTCGTGCCGCTCAAGGACAACCCCGACGTGGCGACACGTGGGTTATTCACTTCGCTGACGTTCCTCGGCGAACCTCACCACGAGTGAGGGTGTTCAGAGGTCCAACGGCGCTCTTTCGCACAACGTGTTGAGCGCCACTGCCCATTGCGGGTCGTCATTGAGGCACGGCACCAACACCAACTCCTCGCCCCCCGCTTCGCGGAATTGTTCCAACCCGCGATCGCCGATCTCTTCCAGCGTCTCGATGCAATCAGCAACAAACGCCGGGCACATCACCAGCAGCTTTTTAACCCCCTGCTGAGCCAGGGTCTCAAGGCGCGCCTCGGTGTAGGGTTCGATCCACTTCGCCCGGCCCAGCCGCGATTGAAAAGCCACCGACCACTTGTCTTCGGGCAGCCCCATGCGCGCGGCAAACTCCCGCGCCACACTGAAGCACTGGCCACGGTAACAAGTCGCCCGCACTTCGGGTGACGCGTTGGCACAGCAGTCCGTAGCACCATCAAAGGCATGGCCTGGGTTGAGCTTCTTCAGGTGCCGCTCCGGCAGGCCGTGAAAACTGAACAGCAGGTGATCGTAGTCCTGCTGCAGGTGCGGCTTGGCACTGGCGACCAAGGCATCGAGGTATTCGGGCTGGTCGTAGAAGGGCTGCAGGATGGCAAGGCGCACGTCGAGCTTTTTGTCCCGCGCCACGCGCCGCGCCTCTTCCACCACGGTGGTCACGGTGCTGTCGGCAAACTGCGGATACAGCGGCGCCAGGGTGACGTTGCGGATACCTTGGCTGGCCATTCGGGTCAGCACGCTTTCAATCGAGGGCTCGCCATACCGCATGGCCAGCTCGACCGGGCCTTGGGTCCATTGCGCAGTCATCTGCTGCTGCAGGCGACGGCTGAGCACCACCAGCGGGGAGCCTTCTTCCCACCAGATCGAGGCATAGGCGTGGGCCGATTGCTCGGGCCGCTTGATCAGGATCAGCGATACCAGCAAACGCCGCACCGGCCACGGCAGGTCGATCACGTAGGGGTCCATCAGGAACTGATTGAGGTAGCTGCGCACATCGGCCACCGAAGTGGACGCCGGTGAGCCCAGGTTGACCAGTAACAACGCGTGATCCGTCATGCAACATCCTATCTCTAGAGGCGGCTGGAAATATCTTCCAGGGCCGCGTGCAAATCAGTGAACTGAAAAGTGAAACCGGCGGCCAGCAGCCGTTCGGGGACGGCTTTCTGCCCGCCCAGCAACAACCCGGACAACTCGCCCAGAGCAACCTTCAACGCCAAGGCCGGCATCGGCATGAATGCGGGGCGGTGCAGCACCTGGCCCAGCGTCTTGGCAAACTCGCGGTTACGCACCGGGTGAGGGGCGCAGGCATTATAAGGACCACTGGCGTCAGGCTTGTGCAGAAGAAAATCAATCAGGG
This sequence comes from Pseudomonas sp. Q1, assembly GCF_009935975.1. Taxonomy (NCBI): domain Bacteria; kingdom Pseudomonadati; phylum Pseudomonadota; class Gammaproteobacteria; order Pseudomonadales; family Pseudomonadaceae; genus Pseudomonas; species Pseudomonas sp. Q1. Next base: position 397,770 of record NZ_QODI01000003.1, read on the forward strand.
CGATTTGATCTTTGATATGGACCCACGGCATCCACTGCCGACCATCGCCGATCGGCCCGCCCAACGCCAGCTTGAACGGCAGTAGCAGCCGCGACAAAAAGCCGCCCTCGGCTGCCAGCACCAGGCCGGTGCGCACCAGCACCACGCGCAGGCCCAATGCTTCGGCGCGCAGTGCCGTTTCTTCCCAGGCGATACACAGCTGGCTGGGAAAATCATCCTGCACCGGACCGCTCGCCTCGCTCAGCTCGCGCTCGCCGCCATCGCCATACCAGCCCACCGCAGAACCGGAAATCAACACGGCCGGTTTCTGCTCAAGGCTTTCCATCCATCCCAGCAGGGTTTCGGTGAGGCTGATACGGCTGCTCCACAGCAGCGTCTTGCGCTTCTTCGTCCACGGGCGATCGGCAATCGGCGCGCCGGCCAGGTTAACGACTGCGTCCACCGCGCCGATAACTTCTTGCAGGCTGCCGACACCCAGCACCTGCTCGCCACAGAGTCGGGCGACCTGCTCCGGGTCACGACTCCACACGGTCAGGCGATGGCCTTGAGCGAGCCAATAGCGGCAGAGTTGGCGACCGATCAAACCAGTACCGCCGGTCAGCAAAATATGCATAAGACGCTCCTCATGTAACGTTTGCCGCCCGCCATTGGTCTATTTTATAAGCAGGGTTCATTTGTTATCGGGCGTAGCCGTGGCCTAGAACCGCAGGGTTCCAAGCCTCTGCTTTAACCATAGGTCACGTTGTAAGAACAGTTACGCCAAAACTTATACCAAAAAACAATATTGTACAGCTATTAGTGTCGGCGTAGGCTGTACCCAACGGTAAACGAGGCCTTCCATGACTGTTCCCATCGCGATCATCGGCACCGGCATCGCCGGTCTCTCCGCCGCCCGAGCGTTACAAGACGCGGGGCACACCGTACAACTCTTCGATAAAAGCCGCGGCAGTGGCGGGCGCATGTCCAGCAAGCGCAGCGATGCCGGCTCACTGGACATGGGCGCGCAATACTTCACCGCCCGCGACCGACGTTTCGTCAATGAAGTACAGCGCTGGCAGAGCAATGGCTGGGCCGAACAGTGGAAACCACAGCTGTACAATTTCAAGTCCGGCCAGCTCAGCCCCTCCCCCGATGAACAGAGCCGCTGGGTGGGTACGCCGCGCATGAGCGCCATCACCCGCGCCTTGCTCGACGACCTGCCGGTCGAGTTTGGTTGCCGCATCACCGAAGTGTTTCAAGGCGAACACCATTGGAACCTGCTGGACGCCGACGGCGGCAATCACGGCCCGTTCAGCCACGTGGTGATCGCCACGCCGGCCCCTCAAGCAACGGCTCTACTGGCCGCCGCGCCCAAGCTGGCGAGTGCCGCCGCCGGGGTAAAAATGGACCCGACCTGGGCCATCGCCCTCGCGTTCGACCAGCCTCTGGATACCCCCATGGAAGGCTGCTTCGTCCAAGACAGCCCTCTCGACTGGCTGGCACGCAATCGCAGCAAACCAGGGCGCGACAGCGCGCTCGACACCTGGGTACTGCACGCCACCAGCGCCTGGAGCAAAGCTCATCTGGACCTCTCCAAGGAGGCCGTGATCGAGCACTTGCACGGCGCCTTCGCTGAACTGCTGCACTGTGCCATGCCCGCGCCGTCGTTCAGCGTGGCGCACCGCTGGTTGTACGCCCGGCCGTCCAGCAGCCATGAGTTCGGCGTACTGGCCGACGCTGACCTGGGCCTGTACGTATGCGGCGACTGGTGCCTGTCGGGTCGAGTGGAAGGGGCTTGGCTCAGTGGCCAGGAAGCAGCGCGACGGCTGATCGAACATATGGCGTAGTTCACGCTTAAAAAATTGTACAAAACATTTGATTTGTACAATATTAAACCTATGATGAATGTAGTTGTACGAGCCTCCAAGGCTTGTACAGGAATTTCACAGAGGTTTGGTCATGTCCCGCACTGCAAAACCGAAGATCGCCATCAGTGCCTGCCTGCTCGGCGAGAACGTGCGCTTCAATGGCGGACACAAACAATCCCTGTTGTGCAGCCAGACCCTCGCCGACTATTTCGACTTTGTGCCGCTCTGCCCCGAGGTGGCGATCGGCATGGGCATCCCCCGCGAACCGATTCGCCTGGTAGGCGACCCGGCACAGCCGCAAGCCGTCGGTACCGTACGCCGCGAACTGAATGTCACCCAGCCGCTGGATAATTATGGCCAGCAAATGGCTGAGCAACATACCGACCTGTGCGGCTACATCTTTATGCAGAAATCACCGTCGTGCGGCCTGGAGCGGGTCAAGGTCTACCGCGACAACGGCACGCCCGTCGATGGCGGCGGCCGGGGCATTTATGCCAAAGCGTTTTGCGCACGTCACCCCAACCTGCCGGTGGAGGAAGACGGCCGCCTGAATGACCCGGTGCTGCGGGAAAACTTCCTGACCCGCGTCTTCGTCTATGCCAGTTGGCAACAGCTATTGGCTGACGGCCTCACCCGCCATCGCCTGCTGGCTTTCCATTCGCGCTACAAATACTTGCTGATGGCCCATAGCCCGGCGCATTACAAAAGCCTCGGCCACCTCCTGGGCAGCATGACCAAAGACATCGACTTGGAAGACCTGGCTGCCGGCTATTTCGGCGAGTTGATGACCGGCCTGAAAAAATGCGCCACCCGTGGCACCCACACCAACGTGCTGCAGCACATCAGCGGCTACCTCAAACAGGCCATCAGCGCCGAGGATAAGCAAGAAATGCAAACGGTCATCGGCCAATACCGCCACGGCATCGTGCCGCTGGTGGTGCCGCTGACCTTGCTCAAGCATCACTTTCGCCAACATCCGGACCGCTATATCGCGCAGCAGGCGTACCTGCAACCGCACCCGGAAAACCTCAGCCTGCGAAACGCGATCTGACTCATATGAAAGCTGCCCTGCTAGACGAACCCGGCGAGGACATCGCGCAAGCCCTGCAAAATGGCTGGCTGCCGATCCGTGAAGTGGCGCGCCAGACCGGTGTCAACCCGGTCACCCTGCGCGCCTGGGAACGCCGTTATGGCCTGATCGTGCCGCAGCGTACGCCCAAGGGCCACCGGCTGTTCAGCGCCGAGCATGTCCAACGTATCCACACCATTCTGACCTGGCTCAATCGCGGCGTGCCGGTCAGCCAGGTGAAATCCCTGATCGACTCAGCCCAATCTCCGCCTGACGCCGTCGAAAACGAATGGCACGCCCTGCGCCAGACACTGGTGCAGGCCATCAGCGAGCTGGCCGAGCGCCGGGTCGACGATGCGTTCAACCAGGCCATGGCGTTGTACCCGCCACGGACCTTGTGCGAGCAATTAATGCTGCCGCTGCTCAATGAACTGGAGCAAAAGTGGCAGGGCCAACTCGGCGCACAAATGGAGCGGGTGTTTTTCCTGTCATGGCTGCGCAGCAAGTTCGGCGCGCGCATCTATCACAACAATCGTCAACTGCATGGCGCCCCGTTGCTGCTGATCAACCATTCCGACTTGCCCGTGGAGCCGCACCTGTGGCTGTGCGCCTGGCTGGCCAGCAGCGCCGACTGCCCGGTGGAAGTCTTCGACTGGCCACTGCCGGCCGGCGAACTGGCGCTGGCCGTGGCTCACCTGAAACCCCGCGCCGTGGTGCTGTATTCGAGCAAATCGCTTCAGTTGACGGCGCTGCCTAAACACTTGAGCGGCGTTGCTTGCCCTCTATTGATTGCCGGCCCCACGGTATGCATCCACCAGGCCGAACTGGTCGCGTTGAGCCGTGATACCCCGCAATTGTTCGTGGCCGAAGACCCGTTGTCGGCTCATCAGCTATTGATCCAGCGTGGAATTGTCTAAATGCATTTGATCTGGCTGCGCACCGACCTGCGCCTACACGACAACACCGCCCTGGCTGCCGCATGCCGGCGAGGCCCGACCGCGGCCATCTACGTGATCACGCCCGAACAATGGCTGGCGCACGATGATGCACCGTGCAAAGTCGACTTCTGGTTGCGCAACCTGCAGCACTTGAGCCAAGCGCTGGGCACGCTGAATATTCCTTTGCTGATTCGCACAGCTGCGACCTGGGAAGAGGTACCGGGCGTGCTGAGCGCACTGTGTCGGGAGCTGTCGGTCGCGTCGGTGCATGTCAACGAGGAATACGGCATCCACGAAAGCCGCCGCGATGCCGCAGTGGCCAAGGCCCTGGAAGCCGACGGCGTGACGTTCCACAGCTACCTCGACCAACTGTTTTTCCAGCCAGGCAGTGTACTGACCAAGACCGGCACCTACTTTCAGGTATTCAGCCAGTTCCGCAAAGTCTGCTATATCCGCCTGCACAGCGCCTTGCCGCCGATCGTGCCCACGCCAGAAGCCCAGGCGCCACTCAAGCTCGACAGTGATGCGGTGCCGACCACCGTTGAAGGCTTCGAAACACCCAGTAAAAGCTTGCGTGCCCTGTGGCCGGCGGGTGAGGACGAGGCCCGCCGCCGTCTCGATGCTTTCGCCGATCAACAGATCAGCTACTACAAGGACGAACGCGACTATCCGGCCAAACCCGGCACCAGCCAGCTATCGGCGTACCTTGCCGCCGGCGTGGTGTCGCCGCGCCAATGCCTGCATGCCGCGCTGCAAACCAACCAGGGTGAATTCGAAAGCGGCGACATCGGCGCTATCACCTGGATCAACGAGCTGCTCTGGCGCGAGTTCTACAAACATATCCTCGTCGGCTACCCAAGGGTGTCGCGCCATCGCGCCTTCCGCCCCGAAACCGAAGCCGTGGCCTGGCGCCACGCGCCCAAGGAACTGGCCGCCTGGCAGCAAGCACGCACCGGCCTGCCGATCATCGACGCCGCCATGCGCCAATTGCTGGAAACCGGCTGGATGCACAACCGCCTGCGCATGGTCGTGGCGATGTTCCTGACCAAGAATCTGCTGATCGACTGGCGTGAGGGCGAGCGCTTTTTCATGCGTCACCTGATCGACGGCGACCTGGCCGCCAACAACGGTGGCTGGCAGTGGAGCGCCTCCACCGGTACCGACTCGGCGCCGTACTTCCGGATTTTCAGCCCATTGAGCCAATCGGAAAAATTCGACGGCGAGGGTGTGTTCATCAAGCGCTGGCTGCCGGAACTGGCCGCGCTGAATAAAAAACAAGTGCACAACCCGGAGTCCGTCGGCGGCCTGTTCGGCGTGGCCGATTACCCGCGCCCGATGGTCGACCTGAAACACTCCCGCGAGCGCGCATTGGCCGCGTTCCGCAGCCTGCCGCAACGCCAGGAGGCGGCTGAACATGAGTGATTTCCTGCAACGGTTCGCCCAGGCCTTCGCCGCGTTGGACAAGCACAACCTGCACCGGCTCGACAGCCTGTACAGCCCGGACATTGTGTTCGCCGATCCGCTGCACGAAGTCCACGGGCTTCCCGCAATGCACCGTTACTTCACCCAGCTGTACAGCCATGTCAACCAGTTGCGCTTTGACTTCCAGGGGTTTGACCAAGTGGCGGAAGGCGAAGGCTACCTGCGCTGGAACATGAGTTTTCGCCACCCACGCCTGAACCACGGTGATGAAGTGAGGGTACAAGGCTGCTCACACCTGCTGTGGCACGAAAAGGTCTACCGCCATCGCGACTATTTTGATGCAGGCGCACTGCTCTATGAACACTTGCCGCTATTCGGCCGATTGATCCGTTGGCTGAAGAGGAGACTGGGATGAGCCCTACACCGCCCCGCCGTTATTGGCTGACCGGCGCCAGCAGTGGCATCGGTGCCGCGCTCGCCGTGGAATTGCTCAACAGCGGTGCCCACGTGGCACTGAGCGCGCGCACCAAAGGCCCGCTGGAAGCACTCGCCCAACGTTATTCGGGGCAGGTGCTGGTAGTGGCCGGCGACCTGACCAACAGCCAGACCGTACGCGAGATCGGCGAGCGGATCGAGGCGGCCTGGGGTTCGCTGGACACGGTGATCCTCAACGCCGGCACCTGTGAATATGTCGATGCCAAACAGTTCGACTCATCGATCATCGAGTACGTGATACGCACCAACCTGCTGGCCAGCAGTTACTGCATCGAGGCCGCCTTGCCGCTCTTGCGCAAAGGGCAGAGTCCGCATCTGGTGGGGGTAGCCAGCGCGGTGACGTACCTGCCGATGCCACGTGCCGAAGCCTATGGTGCGTCCAAGGCCGGGCTGCGTTACCTGTTCGAAGCGCTGCGCATCAGCCTGTCGCCGGAGAATATCGACGTGACGGTGATCAGCCCGGGATTTGTCGACACGCCACTGACCGAACGCAATGATTTCCCGATGCCCTTGAGTTGGTCCGCCGACAAGGCGGCGAAGCATATCTTCGGCCAGCTTGCCAAACGGCCTTTGGAAATCGCCTTTCCCGCGCTATTCATCGCCACGTTGTGGCCGTTGTCGAAACTGCCCAACCGCGCGCAACTGATCATCGGCAAACGCATGCTGCGCAGCCCGCCACCGCAGAAGGACGACCTGTGAAGATCGCCATTATCGGCAGCGGCATCGCCGGGCTGACCAGCGCCTACCTGCTCAACCGTCGCCACGACATTACCCTGTTCGAGGCTGGCGACCGTATTGGCGGACATACCCACACCGCCAACGTGACGGTCGAGGGCAAGCAATATGCGGTGGACACCGGTTTCATCGTGTTCAACAACTGGACCTACCCCCACTTCATTCGCCTGCTGGAGCAGCTTGGGGTGAAATTCAAACCCACTGAGATGAGTTTCTCGGTGTGCGACCAGAGCAGCGGTTTCGAGTACAACGGCAATAACCTCAACAGTCTCTTTGCCCAGCGCCGCAACATCCTGTCGCCGGGATTCTGGGGCATGCTGCGCGATATCCTGCGCTTCAACCATCAGGCGCCGCTGGACCTGCAACAGCAGCGCATCAGCGCCGAGATGACCCTGGGGGATTACCTGGCAGCGGGCGGCTACGGCCCACGGTTTATCCAGCACTACATCGTGCCGATGGGCGCGGCGATCTGGTCGATGTCCCTGGCGGATATGCTCGGGTTTCCCTTGCAGTTCTTTGTGCGTTTCTTCAAGAACCACGGTTTGCTGTCGGTGAACAACCGGCCACAGTGGTGCGTGATCGAAGGTGGCTCCAGCCGTTACATAGAACCGTTGACCCAAGGCTTTCGCGAGCGGATCCGCCTCAATTGCCCTGTGCATAAGGTCGAGCGCACGCCTGAGGGCGTGGTTATCCACAGCCCTGCCGGCAGCGAGGCCTTTGACCGGGTAGTGTTGGCCTGCCACAGCGATCAAGCCCTGGCGTTGCTCGCCGACCCGAGCCAGGCCGAACAGGAGATCCTTGGCGCCCTGCCCTACGCCAACAACGATGTGGTGCTGCACACCGATACGCGCCTGTTGCCTGAGCGCAAGCTGGCCTGGGCCAGTTGGAACTACCGGCTGGCCGGCGATGCGCAGACGCAGGCGGCCGTGACCTATGACATGAACATCCTGCAAGGCATCGACAGCGAGACGACCTTCTGCGTCAGCCTCAACCAGACGCCGATGATCAACCCACTGAAGATCCTCGGGCGCTACACCTATGCCCATCCGCAATACAGCCTGGCGGCAGTGGCCGCACAAGCACGCTGGGAAGAATTGCACGGCGCGCGCCACACCTTTTATTGCGGCGCCTACTGGGCCAACGGTTTTCACGAAGACGGCGTGGTCAGCGCGCTGCGCGTGGCGCAAGCCTTTGGAGAAAGCCTGTGAACAGCGCCTTGTACAGCGGCTGGATCGCCCATCGCCGGTTTGCGCCCAGAGGCCATGCCTTTCGCTACCGCATCGGCCTGCTGTACCTGGATTTGAACGAAGAACACCAGGTACTCGGGCTGTCCCCCTTGGCCGGCGCCGGCCGGCTGGCCCCCTTCGGTTTTCGTCAGCAGGATTACCTGCGTGAGTTCACTCGCCATGGCATGAGTTTGAGCGACGCCGTGCGCCAGCAAGTCGGCCAGGCGCTGGGGCGCACACCCCAAGGCGCTATCTGCCTGCTGACCCAGGCCCGCAGTTGGGGCCTGGCGTTCAACCCGGTGAGCTTCTTCTATTGCTACGAGGCCGATGGATCACTGGCCGCCATCCTGTGTGAGGTGACCAACACCCCGTGGCGCGAACGCTACCACTACGTGCTGCCGGCCCAGGCCCTCGATGCCGGTGAGCACCAGCACTTCGCCGTAGCCAAGGCGTTTCATGTGTCGCCGTTTTTGCCCCGCGACCTGGAATATCGCATGAGTTTCAGCCCTCCCGGCGCCAGGCTGGGCGTGCATATGGCTGATTGGCAGGGCGCGCAAAAGGTCTTCGACGCCACCTTGAGCCTGCAACGCCAAGCACTGGATCGCGCCAGCCTGCATCGCTACCTGTGGCGCTTTCCCTGGATGACCGCCAAGACCTGCCTGGCGATTTACTGGCAGGCGCTGCGCCTGCTGCTCAAACGCACACCGATTTTTTCCCATCAGGCCGCCGATGGCGCCTCTCGCACTGCAGTCGGGTATACCAAGGATCACCGCCATGAAATCCCCTAGCTTATCGGTCAAGCCCCACCGCATGAACGTCAACGGCATGACCGGCGCCCTGCTGCGCAAAGGCGTGCTGCGTCAACTCAGCCAACTGCGCCACGGCCAACTGGTGGTGATCGAGGATGGCGAACGGCAGGTATTCGGCGCACGGGAAGCGCATTTGCTTGGGGAAATCCACATCCTCGATTCGGCGGTATGGGGCCTGGTGGCGGCCAACGGCTCTATCGGTGCCGGTGAGGCGTTCATTCATGGTTACTGGAGCAGTCCGGACCTGACCGCCGTGGTGCGGGTGATGGTCAGCAACCTGGAGGTGCTCGACGCCATGGAGGGCGGCCTGGCGCGCCTGGCCCGCCCGTTCACCCAGGCGTTGCACTGGCTCAACCGCAATACCCGCAAGGGCTCGCAGAAGAATATCGCGGCCCATTACGACCTGGGCAATGACCTGTTCGAAGCATTCCTCGACCCGACCATGATGTATTCGGCAGCCCAATTCCTCACGCCCGATGACACCCTGGAACAGGCGCAACTGAACAAGCTTGCACGCATCTGCCAGAAACTGGCACTCAAGCCCACCGACCACTTGCTGGAGATCGGCACCGGCTGGGGCAGCATGGCGCTGTACGCGGCGCAGCACTACGGTTGCAAGGTCACCACCACGACGCTGTCCAAAGAGCAGTTCGCCTACACCGAGAAGCGCATCGAGGCGCTGGGATTGCAGGGCCAGGTCACCCTGTTGCTGCAGGATTACCGCGACCTGAGCGGCCAGTACGACAAGCTGGTGTCCATCGAAATGATTGAAGCGGTCGGCCATCGTTTCCTGCCCACCTACTTCAAGCAATGCGCCCACCTGCTCAAGCCGCAGGGCCTGATGTTGCTGCAAGCCATCACCATTCGCGAGCAACGCTTCGAACAGGCCAAGCGCAGCGTCGACTTTATCCAACGCTACATTTTCCCCGGTGGCGCCCTGCCGTGCGTGCAAAACATGCTGCAGATCGTCTGCCGCGACACCGACATGAACCTGCTGCACATGGAAGACTTCGGCCTGCATTACGCACGCACCCTGCGCCTGTGGCATGAGAACCTGCGCCGCGCTCACGCGCGGCTCTCCGAGCTGGGCTACGATGAGTACTTCCTGCGCTTGTGGGAGTTCTACTTGTGCTACTGCGAAGGAGGCTTCATGGAACGAACCATTGGCACCGCGCAGTTACTGCTGGCCAAACCCGCGGCGATCACTCCGCCCTTGCTCGGCCGCTTCAGTGCTTAAACCCTTGGCAAACGCCGTGCTATTCCAGTGCGGCTGGTTTGCCTGTGTGCTCGGCGGTGACAGTCGCTGGTTACTGGTGGGCAGCGCAGTGCTGGCCATCCACTTGTTATGGACCAGTTCATGGTCCCAGGAAGGCCAGGTGATTCTTGCCGTGGCCTTGCTGGGCATCGTGATCGATACTTTCCTGCGTACATTTGGGGTGTTTCATTTCAGCTTTCCAGGGCCGCTGATTCCCTTTTGGCTGATGCTGCTGTGGGCGTTGCTGGCAACCACCCTGCGGCATTGCCTGGCCTGGAGCGCTCAGCCGTGGTGGCGGGCGAGCCTGTTGGGGGCGATCGGCGGGCCGTTGTCTTATTACGCCGGCAGCCAATTGGCGGGCGTGCGTTTCGGTTACGGCACGACACTTACCCTCATCGGCCTGGCGCTGCTGTGGGCGGCGCTGTTCCCACTGCTGCACTGGATCGCACGGCAACTGGAGCAGTGACGTCTGTCAGAGCATTCATACGCACATCATGCGCTTGCCTTACACTGCGCACCTATGACCCACATCCCCCATACCCAGATCACCGAACCCGCCGTCACCTGCACGACATGCGCAGCCTGCTGTTGCCAGCTGGAAGTCATGCTGATCACCGATACCGGTGTGCCGGAGCGCTATATCGATACCGATGAATGGGGCGGTGAAGTCATGCTGCGCCTTGACGACGGCTGGTGTGCGGCGCTGGATCGGGACACGATGATGTGCACCATTTACGACAGACGACCGCTGATTTGCCGGGAGTTCGAGATGGGAGCGCCGGAGTGCCTGACCGAGCGTGAAGGGATTGCGACCGCGTATCGCTGATGTTGAGATGAGCGCAGAGCAGAATGCGGGAAGGGCTTGCGGTCGATTGCGTGGTGTCAGTTGCAGATGCATTGACTGAACCCGCGCTATCGGGGGCAAGCCCTGATGCCAGTCAGTTAAAGGGTGGGATGTAGAACACATCATCTGTAGTGAGCGGGCTTGCCCCGCGCTGGGTGGCGCAGCCGCCCCAAACCCAGGCACCTCGGTCTTCCTGAAATACCGCGGCGTCTTCGTTGGGGCGGCTGCGCCACCCAGCGCGGGGCAAGCCCGCTCACTACAGAGTTTGGTCGCGGCAGGTTCTCTTAACTGACAGGCATTAGGGCAAGCCCCCTCCCACAGGGGTTTGGCAGTGCTCTGAAGAATTACAACGGTAGGGTGTAGTGCAGCGAGTAGCTTTCCACCCCGTCGTTGTTGCTGCTGATGCCCGCGTTGGAATAGTGCGTGGCACGGATACCCACTTCATGCCCACCCGCAAAGCGCAGGCCAAAGCCCAACCGGTCTTCGAACTGGAAGGACTGGCCGATGTTATTGTCCTCGACCCGCGTGCGCGAGAACAGCGCCACACCGACCCCAGCCTCGATGTAGGGTTTGACCGACTCTCCGGCAAACTCATACACAAACACCGGTGAGAACGACACGCTGCTTACACTGGCGCGCTTGTCACCGTCCCAATAGGTATAGGCGCCGCTCCAATAGCCGGTCAGTCGGCCGGTATCGCTCTGCCACCAGCTTTTATCCCAGTCGGAAGTCAGACCCAGGCGATAGGTCATCGTCGAATCACTCGTGCCCCCCACCCCGAATTCCAGGCCGGCGGCCTGGGCCGAAACAGAGTGTCCCACCACAGCGGCCACAATCGTAGCCAAAGCGAACAAACGCTTCATAAGAAACAGTCCTTTAAGAACGGAGTTAGAGTGATATGTAAGGGCTAACTCGGTATAGAAGCCTGCGTAGTGTCAGAAGTTCAGCTTCTAACCGAGGTTTTTTCACGAATTTTTCACGAGCCAAAACTACTCACAACGCAAGGATATTTCCATAGTGTCGGTAAGATATTTCTTAAATGATCGACATCACCACTGGTCCAGAACTGCGCATGTTCAGGCTTATCAGTGCTTATCAGGTCACGCTCGCCCAATAATCGCTTGAGCTGACGTGCCACGGCGGCGCCGGTGTCGATCAGAATGATGCTCGGCGGGAGCATCTGCTCCAGCAACGGCTTGAGGAATGGGTAGTGGGTGCAGCCCAGAATAATGGTGTCGCAGCCGGCGTTGAGCAGCGGTTCGACATAACCCTGCAACATAGTGCGCAGCGCAGGGCTGACGAGGTCGCCGGTTTCAATCAACTCCACCAGCCCCGGGCAAGGCTGGGTAATCACCCGCACGTCGGTAGCGAAGCGGTCGAGCAAGGCGGCGAACTTGGCACTTTGCAAGGTACCGGTAGTGGCAAGTACACCGACGACGCCGCTGCGCGTAGCGGCAGCCGCTGGCTTGACCGCGGGCTCCATTCCCACCAGAGGCCAGTTGGGGTAGTCCTGGCGCAAGTCAGCGACGGCGGCGACAGTCGCGGTGTTGCAGGCGATCACAAACGCCTTGGCGCCGCGCTTGCGGAAAAACTCGGCGACTGTGCGGGAGCGCTCGAGAATGAACGCCGGGCTTTTCTCGCCGTAGGGAATATGCCCACAGTCCGCGACATACAGCAGCGACTCATGGGGCAACAACCGTTGAATTTCATCCAGCACCGTCAAGCCGCCGACGCCGGAGTCGAACACACCGATAGGCGCGCCCTTATCCACGCTGAGTCCCGCACACGCTGCAGCCCGGGTCGCGCTTGACCCGCAGTTCGCGAAACCGTGTGGTCAAGGCATCGACCAGCAACAAGCGGCCCACCAACGGTTCACCAAAACCGGCGAGCAGCTTCAACGCCTCCAGCGCTTGCAGGCTACCGACCAGCCCCACCAGAGGCCCGACGACGCCGGCCTCGCTGCAAGTCAGTTCGGTATCGCTGCCGTGCCCATATAAACAGTGGTAGCACGGGCTGTCGGCGCGACGCGGATCGAACACCGACAACTGCCCCTCAAGCCGAATCGCCGCGCCGCTGATCAATGGCTTGGCAGCGGCGACGCAGGCTGCGTTAACGGCCTCACGGGTGGAGAAGTTGTCGCTGCAATCGAGCACCACATCCACATTCGCCACCGCCGCCGCCAGGGAATCGGCATCCAGCGCCACACGGTGGGCAAGCAAGGTGATATCAGGGTTGATGGCCGTCAGGCGGCGCATGGCTGAATCGACCTTGGTCTGCCCAACGCTGTCGGTGTCGTGGATGATCTGGCGTTGCAGATTGGTCAGGTCGACCGTGTCGAAATCCGCCAGGTGCAATTGGCCCACACCCGCAGCCGCCAGGTACAACGCGACCGGCGCGCCCAGCCCGCCGAGGCCGATGATCAGTGCCCGGCCGTTTTTCAGGCGCAACTGACCTTCGATGTCGACATGCTGCAACAGAATCTGTCGGCTGTAGCGCAACAGCTCCTGGTCGGTCAGCATGGCCGGCGCCCCAGGGTGATGCGTTCGTGCTCGCCAAGGTCGATGCGGCTGTGCACCTGTTCGAACCCCTGGCTCAGCAACAGATCACGCACGGCGGCCGCCTGGTCGTAACCATGCTCGAGCAACAGCCAACCACCGGCATTCAGATGAGCAGGCGCCGCTTGGCTGATCAACCGCAAATCATCCAGGCCATCGTGGCCCGCCACCAGTGCGCTGGCCGGCTCAAAACGCACATCGCCGGCGACCAGATGCGGATCGTTGTCGGCGATATACGGCGGGTTGCTGATGATCAGATCAAAGCGCTCGCCTAGCAGGGCGCTGAACCAATGGCTGTTCAACACCCTGGCGTTCTTCAGGTGCAGGCGCTGGCGATTGCGCTCGGCCAGGGCCACGGCTTCCAATACCCGGTCGACGGCGGTGACTTGCCAGGCCGGCCGCTCGCTGGCCAGGGCCAGGGCAATGGCGCCGCTGCCGGTGCCCAGGTCGAGGACCTTGGCGGGCGATGCGGGCAACAGTTCCAGGGCGGCTTCCACCAGCAGTTCGGTTTCAGGACGCGGGATCAGCGTGTGGGGCGCGACCTCCAGGTCCAGCTTCCAGAAGCCCTGCTGGCCGAGGATATACGCTACCGGCTCGCCGCTGCGGCGGCGCTGCAGGTAACCGGCGAAGGTCAGCGCGTCTTCACTGCTGACGATTTTCTCCGGCCAGGTGTGCAGGTAACTGCGCGATTTGCCCAGGGCAGCCGCCAGCAAGAGTTCCACATCCAGGCGCGCAGTGGGCGAGTCGGGCAGGTCGGCGGCGCGCAGCAGGCTGGCGATGATGGTCATTTATTCACCGATCGCCGCTAATTGATCAGCCTGGTACTCAGCGAGCAACGGCTCGATCACCGCTTCAACGCCGCCGGCAAGAATTTCGTCGAGGGAATAAAGGGTCAGGTTGACGCGGTGGTCGGTGACCCGGCCCTGGGCAAAGTTGTAGGTACGAATGCGTTCGGAACGGTCACCCGACCCGACCAGCAATTTACGCTCGCTGGCAATCGCGTTGGCGGCAGCGCTGGTCTGCTGGTCGTTGAGTTTGGCCGACAGCCAGGACATGGCCCGCGCACGGTTCTTGTGCTGGGAACGCTCTTCCTGGCACTCCACCACGATCCCCGACGGCAAGTGGGTGATCCGGATCGCCGAGTCGGTCTTGTTCACATGCTGGCCGCCGGCACCCGACGAACGGTAGGTGTCAATGCGCAAGTCCGCCGGGTTGATCTCGATGGCTTCCTGCTCGTCCGGCTCGGGCAACACCGCCACGGTACACGCCGAGGTGTGGATGCGGCCCTGGGACTCAGTCGCAGGAACCCGCTGTACACGGTGCGCGCCGGACTCGAACTTGAGCTTGCCGTAGACGTTGTCGCCTTCAACCCGGGCGATGACTTCTTTATAGCCACCGTGTTCGCCCTCGTTCTCGGACAGGATCTCCACGCGCCAGCCACGACGTTCGGCATAACGCGAGTACATGCGAAACAGGTCGCCGGAGAAGATCGCCGCCTCGTCACCACCGGTGCCGGCGCGAATTTCGAGAAACACGTTGCGGCCATCGTTCGGATCTTTGGGCAGCAACATGCGTTGCAGGTCGCCTTCCAGCTCGGCCAGCTTTTCCTTGGCCTCGCGGACTTCTTCCACGGCCATTTCACGCATGTCCGGGTCGCTGTCCTTGAGCAGCGCCTGGGCGCCTTCGAGGTCGGCCTGCACCTTCAGCAAGTTCTTATAGGTGGCGACCACCGGCTCGACTTCGGCGTATTCCTTGGAATAGGCGCGGAATTTGGTCTGATCGGAGATGACCTCACCATCGCCGAGCAAGGCGGTCAGTTCTTCGAAACGGTCCTGGAGCACATCCAGTTTATTGAGCAGTGACGCTTTCATTGCGGTTTTTTATCCGAAGAGCTATCTGACGCGCCCTCACCGAGGGCAAAGAGTTCCTGGGCCATGGCCAGCGCATCAAGGCGGCCTTCGGCGGTAAGCTTTTTCAACTGCACACTGGGTGCATGCAGCAACTTGTTGGTCAGGCCACGGGCCAGTTGCATCAACACCTCTTCGGCACTGCTGCCGTTGGCCAGCAACCGCTGGGCCTTGGCCAACTCCTCGTCGCGCAGGCGTTCGCTCTGCTGACGATACGCCTTGAGTACATCCACCGCTGCCAGTTCACGCAGGCGCACCATGAAATCTTCGGCGCCGACGCTGACCATTTCCTCTGCGGCCTGGGCAGCGCCCTGGCGGCTCTTGAGGTTTTCGGCGACCACTTCATGCAAGTCGTCGACGCTATAGAGGTAAACGTCGTCCAACTCGCCGACTTCGGGTTCGATATCGCGGGGAACAGCGATATCGACCATGAAGATCGGCTTGTGCTTGCGCAGTTTCAGTGCGCTTTCCACCGCGCCCTTGCCCAGGATCGGCAACTGGCTGGCGGTTGAGCTGATCACGATATCGCTGCGCACCAGTTCGGCCGGAATGTCCGAGAGCAGAACAGCGTGCGCACCGAACTGCTCGGCCAGGATGCTCGCGCGCTCAAGCGTACGGTTGGCCACCACGATACGTTTGACGCCCAGGTCGTGCAGGTGCCGGGCGACGAGCGTGATGGTCTCACCGGCGCCGATCAGCAGCGCCTGGCTGCGCTGCAGGTCACTGAAAATCTGCTTGGCCAGGCTGACGGCGGCAAACGCCACGGATACCGGGTTTTCGCCGATGGCCGTGTCGGTGCGCACTTGCTTGGCCGAATTGAAAGTGGCCTGGAACAGGCGGCCCAGCAGCGGCCCCACGGTGCCGGCCTCGCGGGCCACGGCATAGGCGGACTTCATCTGGCCGAGGATTTGCGGTTCGCCCAACACCAGCGAGTCGAGCCCTGCGGCGACGCGCATCATGTGACGAACTGCCGCATCTTCTTCGTGCACATAAGCGCTGGCGCGCAGGTCGTCGAGGCTTAAATGGTGGTAATCGGCCAGCCAGCGCAGTACCCCATCCGCTGAAAGATGCTCCTGCTCTATATAAAGCTCGCTGCGATTGCAGGTCGAAAGGATTGCAGCTTCGCGGCTGTCGGTGAGCCGGCAGAGCTGCTGCAAGGCCTCAACCAACTGCTCTGGCGTAAACGCCACGCGCTCGCGCACGTCTACGGTAGCAGTCTTGTGGTTAATACCGAGTGCGAGGAAGGCCATTCAATATCGCTGATGATGTCGGGAAGCCGACAATTGTCCTACTTCGAATGATTCAGAACAACCACCGTAGGCTATTGTCCTAATGCCTTGTGTCTATAAAGGCATCAACTGAGACTCGGTTATGTTTGGCCGAAGGCTTGTGTCATGATGATCCGACCGCAGGTTAGTCGTCCTCTTCCTATATGAATAGATCCTCCGCGTTGCTCCTTGCTTTTGTCTTCCTCAGCGGCTGCCAGGCCATGGCACCCGTATCGCCGGACGGTACGCCACCGGTGGAAGACAGCACTCCCGCCCCTGAAAAGCCCAAGGTTTACTCCTCGTTCAGTGAAGATACGGTCTACAGCCTGCTGACGGCGGAACTGGCCGGCCAGCGAAATCGTTTCGATATTGCGCTGGATAACTATGTGACCCAGGCGATCAACACCCAGGACCCCGGCATTTCCGAGCGGGCGTTTCGCATCGCCGAATACCTGGGCGCCGACCAGGCTGCGCTGGACAGCTCGCTGATCTGGGCAAAAAACGCCCCGGACGACCTGGAGGCCCAGCGGGCCGCGGCCGTTCAACTGGCACGCGCCGGGCGCTATGACGACTCCATGGTTTATATGGAGAAAGTCCTGCAAGGCAAGGGTGACACCCATTTCGACTTCCTCGCGCTGTCGGCCGCCGATACCGACCAGGACACGCGTAATGGCCTGATGAAGGGTTTCGACCGCCTGCTGCAAAAGCATCCGAAGAACAGCCAGCTGATTTTCGGCAAGGCGTTGCTGTTGCAACAGGATGACGAAGCCGACGCAGCCCTGAAGCTGTTGGAACAGAACCCGCCGGAAGAGGGCGAGATCGCTCCGATCCTGCTGCGCGCACGCCTGCTGCAGAACCTCAATCGCGGCAAGGAAGCGATTCCACTGCTGGAAAAAAGCATCAAGAAATACCCGGACGACAAGCGCCTGCGCCTGACCTACGCGCGAATGCTGGTCGAGCAGGACCGCATGGAGGACGCCAAAGTACAGTTCGCCAACCTGGTCCAGCAGTACCCGGACGATGACGAGCTGCGCTATTCCCTGGCGCTGGTATGCCTGGAAGCCAAGGCCTGGGACGAAGCCAAGGGTTACCTGGAGGAGCTGATTGCGCGGGAAAGCCACGTGGATTCGGCGCACCTGAACCTTGGCCGTATTGCTGAAGAGCGTAATGATCCCCAGGCCGCCCTGCTGGAGTACGCCCAGGTCGGCCCAGGTAACGACTACCTGCCCGCCCAGTTGCGCCAGGCCGATATCCTGATGAGCAACGGCCGTACCGATGAAGCGGAAAAACGCCTGGCTGCGGCCCGCGATGCCGAACCGGACTACGCGATCCAGCTGTACTTGATCCAGGCCGAAACCTTGTCCGCCAACAAGCAGGGCGAGCGCGCCTGGAAATTGCTGCAACAAGCCTTGCTGCAATACCCCGATGATCTGAACCTGCTATATACCCGCGCCATGCAGGCGGAAAAACGCAATGACCTGGCGCAGATGGAAAAAGACCTGCGCCTGATCATCAAGCGCGACCCCGAGAACGCCATGGCACTCAACGCCTTGGGTTACACCTTGTCTGATCGCACCACGCGCTACGACGAAGCCAAGGCGCTGATCGAGCAAGCGCACAAGATCAACCCGGAAGACCCAGCCGTACTCGACAGCCTGGGCTGGGTGAATTACCGCCTGGGTAACCTGGACGAAGCGGAACGCCTGCTGCGCCAGGCACTGGAACGCTTCCCCGACCAGGAAGTCGCCGCCCACCTGGGTGAAGTGCTGTGGGCCAACGGCAAGCAGCGCGAAGCGCGACAAATCTGGGAAAAATTCCTCAAGGAACAACCCGAAAGCCCCATTCTGCGCGGCACCATCAAGCGCCTGACCGGATCCGAGACCCTTTAAGCTTATGTTCTTGCGCCACATTGTAGTGTTCAGTCTTATTGCCCTGCTCGCCGGTTGCGCGGGTGTCGGTAGCCGCGAATCCGTTGAAGGCCAGGGCAACCCAGGGCAATGGAAACAGCACAAAAACCAGCTCAGCAGCATTGATGGCTGGCAGATAGAGGGCAAGGTCGGAGTGCGCGCGCCGAAAGACTCGGGCAGCGGCACGCTGTTCTGGCTGCAACGCCAGGACTACTACGATATTCGCCTGTCCGGCCCGCTCGGTCGCGGCGCAGCTCGCCTGACCGGTCGACCCGGCCAGGTGAGCCTCGAAGTGGCCAACCAGGGGCGCTATGAAGCGGCATCGCCGGAAGCGCTGCTGGAAGAACAGATTGGCTGGAAACTGCCCGTGTCGCACCTTGTATGGTGGGTGCGCGGCTTGCCCGCACCGGACAGCAAGAGCCGTCTGAGCCTCAATGGCGACAGCCGCCTCGCATCACTGGAGCAGGATGGCTGGCAGGTCGAGTACCTCAGCTATGTAGAACAGGGCGGCTACTGGCTGCCGGAGCGTATCAAGCTGCATGGCACCGACCTGGACGTCACCCTGGTGATCAAGGACTGGCAACCGCGCAAGCTGGGGCAATAACGTGACCGTAGAAAAGTTGACCCTACCCTCGCCTGCCAAACTCAATCTGATGCTGCACATTCTCGGTCGCCGTGAAGACGGCTATCACGAATTGCAGACACTATTTCAATTTCTCGACTACGGCGATGAACTCACCTTCGCCGTGCGCGACGATGGCGTGATCCGCTTGCACACCGAATTCGAAGGCGTGCCCCACGACAGCAACCTGATTGTGAAGGCGGCTAAAAAACTTCAGGAACAATCCGGTTGCTCACTGGGCATCGATATATGGATCGATAAAATTCTACCCATGGGCGGCGGAATCGGTGGTGGCAGCTCGAATGCCGCGACCACACTGCTGGGTCTGAATCACTTGTGGCAACTGGGCTGGGACCTTGATCGCCTGGCCGCGCTGGGCCTGACGCTAGGCGCCGACGTCCCGGTTTTCGTGCACGGACGGGCCGCTTTCGCTGAGGGCGTGGGGGAGAAACTCACGCCGGAATACCCCGAAGAGCCGTGGTACGTCGTGCTTGTTCCGCAAGTATCTGTAAGTACAGCAGAAATTTTTTCAGATCCGTTGTTGACACGTAACTCTTCTCCCATTAAAGTGCGCCCCGTTCCCAAGGGAAACAGTCGAAATGACTGCTTACCGGTTGTAGCAAGGCGTTATCCAGAGGTACGTAACGCTCTGAATTTGTTAGGTAATTTTACCGAAGCAAAATTAACCGGAACTGGAAGTTGTGTGTTTGGGGGCTTCCCAAACAAAGCTGAAGCTGATAAAGTCTCGGCCCTTCTTACAGAGACCCTTACAGGGTTTGTAGCAAAGGGAAGCAACGTTTCGATGTTGCATCGCAAGCTGCAAAGTCTGCTCTAAAAGGAATCGAGTGTTAGGCACTCGTTGCAACAGATACAGGGGCGTCGCCAAGCGGTAAGGCAGCAGGTTTTGATCCTGCCATGCGTTGGTTCGAATCCAGCCGCCCCTGCCATTTTCTAATACTCATCCAGGTTACCCTCAGCCTCTAGGTACTGCGCGTGTCCAAGATGATGGTCTTTACGGGGAACGCTAACCCCGATCTGGCTCGACGTGTCGTACGTCAGCTGCATATCCCTCTCGGTGACATCTCTGTCGGCAAGTTTTCCGACGGCGAAATTACAGCCGAGATCAATGAAAACGTTCGCGGTAAAGACGTCTTCATTATTCAGCCGACCTGCGCTCCGACCAACGATAACCTGATGGAACTCGTCGTGATGGCTGATGCCTTCCGCCGCTCCTCAGCGACTCGAATCACAGCTGTAATCCCTTACTTTGGTTATGCCCGTCAGGATCGCCGTCCGCGTTCCGCACGTGTGGCTATCAG
Organism: Pseudomonas sp. Q1; assembly: GCF_009935975.1. Taxonomy (NCBI): domain Bacteria; kingdom Pseudomonadati; phylum Pseudomonadota; class Gammaproteobacteria; order Pseudomonadales; family Pseudomonadaceae; genus Pseudomonas; species Pseudomonas sp. Q1. The sequence goes on from NZ_QODI01000003.1 coordinate 417,988, forward strand.
CGCGAAAGTCGTTGCTGACATGCTGACCGTGGTAGGCATCGACCGTGTTCTCACGGTTGACCTGCACGCTGACCAAATCCAGGGGTTCTTCGATATTCCGGTAGATAACATCTACGGCTCCCCAGTATTGGTGGATGACATCGAAGATCAGCGCTTTGAAAACCTGATGATCGTGTCCCCGGACATTGGTGGCGTCGTGCGTGCACGGGCTGTTGCCAAATCCCTGGGCGTGGACCTCGGGATCATCGACAAACGCCGTGAAAAAGCCAATCACTCTGAAGTGATGCATATCATCGGTGATGTCGAAGGGCGTACCTGTATTCTGGTTGATGACATGGTCGACACCGCCGGCACCCTGTGCCACGCGGCGAAAGCCTTGAAAGAGCACGGTGCGGCTAAAGTCTTCGCCTACTGCACACACCCTGTGCTGTCGGGCCGAGCGATCGAGAACATCGAGAATTCCGTGCTGGACGAACTGGTGGTGACCAACACCATCCCGTTGTCCGCCGCCGCTCAAGCCTGTGCGCGTATCCGCCAACTGGATATCGCACCGGTCGTTGCCGAGGCGGTTCGCCGCATCAGCAATGAAGAATCGATCAGCGCGATGTTCCGTTAAGGGTCAAACCTTCGGAACACCTCACTGACGAAAAGCGCCCCGCCCCGGCATCCTGTCGGGGCGGGGCTTTTTTGCCCATATCGAGTACGGCGCTGGTCGCAAACGCCCCTCGATAATGGCTATTTTGGAGATACAAAATGACTGACTTTACTCTGAACGCCCAAGCGCGTACTGACCTGGGGAAAGGTGCGAGCCGCCGCCTGCGTCACGCCGCCAACATCCCTGCTGTTGTTTACGGTGGCAACAAGCCAGCTGAATCCGTAACCATCCTGGCCAAAGAAATCGCCAAGCTGTTCGAAAACGAAGCTGCCTACAGCCACGTGATCGAGCTGAACGTCGATGGCGCCAAGCAGAACGTCATCGTTAAAGCGATGCAGCGTCACCCGTCCAAGCAATTCATCATGCACGCTGACTTCGTTCGCGTTGTTGCCGGCCAGAAACTGACCGCGATCGTGCCTGTGCACTTTGTTGGTGAAGAAGCTCCGGTCAAGAAAGGCGGCGAGATCTCGCACGTTCTGAACGAAATCGAAGTGACCTGCTTGCCGAAAGACCTGCCTGAGTTCATCGAAGTCGACCTGTCGGCTCTGGAAATCGGCGCCATCGTTCACCTGTCCGACATCAAGGCGCCAAAAGGCGTTGAGTTCGTTGCACTGGCTCACGGTGATGACAAAGCTGTTGCCAACGTTCACGCTCCACGCGTTGCTCCAGAAGCTGAAGAAGGCGCTGCAGAGTAATTACTCTGTATTGCCGGAGTTTGAGGAAACATCGCGGACCGAGACGTAGCGAGAAAGCGGGCGATAACGCGGCGTTTACTCTTGAGTAAATGATGTAATGTCGTCCACTTTCGCCGCACTCAGGTCTGGCGATCTTATCCACAACTCCAAAAGAAGGGCCCCTGTCGTGACTGCCATTAAACTGATCGTTGGCCTGGGAAATCCAGGCGCCGAATACGAACAGACCCGGCATAACGCAGGGGCCCTTTTTGTTGAGCGTATCGCCCACGCACAAGGTGTGAACCTTGCGGCCGATCGCAAATATTTTGGCCTGACCGGACGCTTCTCGCATCAAGGTCAGGATGTTCGTCTGCTGATTCCCACCACCTACATGAACCGCAGTGGCCAGGCCGTCGCGGCGCTTGCGGGCTTCTTTCGGATCAAACCCGAAGAAATCCTGGTGGCCCATGACGAACTGGACCTGCCTCCCGGTGTCGCCAAGCTCAAGCTGGGCGGCGGGCATGGTGGGCATAATGGTCTGCGCGACATCATTGCGCAGTTGGGTAATCAGAATAATTTCTACCGCTTGCGGCTCGGCATTGGCCACCCAGGCGTCGCCAGTATGGTTTCAAATTTCGTCCTGGGTCGTGCGCCACGCGCCGAACAGGAAAAACTCGATGCCAGCATCGACTTTGCCCTCGGCGTGCTGCCGGATATCTTCGCCGGTGAATGGAACCGTGCGATGAAAAACCTGCACAGCCAGAAGGCCTGACTCTTACCGAGGGGAAAACACCATGGGATTCAATTGCGGCATCGTCGGCCTGCCCAACGTCGGCAAATCCACCCTGTTCAACGCCCTGACCAAGTCCGGTATTGCGGCGGAGAACTTCCCCTTCTGCACCATCGAGCCCAACAGCGGCATCGTGCCGATGCCGGACCCTCGCCTGGACGCACTGGCGGCTATCGTCAATCCGAAGCGCATCCTGCCGACCACCATGGAATTCGTCGACATCGCCGGCCTGGTGGCCGGTGCCTCGAAAGGTGAGGGCCTGGGCAACAAGTTCCTGGCCAACATCCGTGAAACCGATGCTATCGCCCATGTGGTCCGCTGCTTCGAAGACGAGAACGTGATTCACGTCTCCAACAGCGTCGACCCGAAACGCGACATCGAGATCATCGATCTGGAACTGATCTTCGCTGACCTAGACAGCTGCGAGAAACAACTGCAGAAAGTCGCACGCAACGCCAAAGGCGGTGACAAGGACGCCGTGGTCCAGAAGGGCCTGCTGGAGCAACTGATCGCTCACTTCACCGAAGGCAAGCCGGCACGCAGCCTGATGAAGAACATGGGCGCGGATGAGAAGGCCGTGATCAAAGGCTTCCACCTGCTGACCACCAAGCCTGTGATGTACATCGCCAACGTCGCCGAAGATGGCTTCGAGAACAACCCGCTGCTCGACGTGGTCAAGGCCATCGCCGAGGAAGAAGGCGCAGTGGTTGTGCCTGTGTGCAACAAGATCGAAGCGGAAATCGCCGAGCTTGAAGACGGCGAAGAGAAAGACATGTTCCTTGAGGCCCTGGGCCTGGAAGAGCCGGGTCTGAACCGCGTGATTCGTGCCGGTTACGAAATGCTCAACCTGCAGACCTACTTCACGGCCGGTGTTGAAGAAGTCCGTGCCTGGACCGTCAAGGTCGGTGCCACCGCGCCACAGGCTGCGGGTGTGATCCACACCGACTTTGAAAAAGGCTTCATCCGCGCCGAGGTGATCGCCTACAACGACTTTATCCAGTACAAGGGTGAAGCCGGTGCCAAGGAAGCCGGTAAGTGGCGCCTGGAAGGCAAGGAATACATCGTCAAGGATGGCGACGTGATGCACTTCCGTTTTAACGTGTAAGCATTACCGCAAGACTTCGCTACAACATCAAGCCGATGCAATGCATCGGCTTTTTTGTGGGCGTTGGATTTAAAACCACAAACAAGCTGTTACTTGCCTCCACTCATCACTACTTTAAGATTATTCTTACTTGCTGTGCGGCGTTAAAAACAAAAAAGCACTTGCACAACTTAACCGCTCACTCAATCCAACTTTTCCCACTCTACTTCCTGCGATTATCCATTGAAGAACTCATGACATTCTTCGCAATTTAAGCTCTACTGAGTGGCCTTTATCATTTGCGCCACCCACAGTGAATTAAACGTGAGAGTAGAGCATCCACACTATGTCGGCCGTCTTTCAAGAAGAACACGAAACAGACCATCCACTCAATGAAAGTTCCGATATCGAGCATACAATCAATAGCACTGCAACACTCAATGTTGACATTCTGTTATTAGGAGAAACGGGGACTGGCAAAGACACACTGGCCCAACGCGTTCATCGTTTATCCGGGCGTCGAGGAAACTTCGTCGCCGTGAACTGCGCGGCGATTCCGGAAAGCCTGGCGGAAAGCCAATTGTTCGGTGTGAACAGCGGCGCTTATACCGGCGCGGTGCAGTCACGTGCCGGGTTTATTGAAGCCGCGCATTTAGGCACGTTGTATCTGGATGAAATCGATAGCATGCCCCTCGCGCTGCAAGCCAAGCTATTGCGTGCACTGGAGTCTCGCGGAGTGGAACGTCTGGGGTCGACCCGTTTCATCCCGGTAGACATGCGTGTGATCGCCTCTGCCCAGCAATCGCTGCATGACATGGTTGAACAAGGTACCTTCAGGCGCGATCTGTTCTTCCGGCTCAATGTTGTCAGCATCCGCCTCGCACCGCTGCGTACTCGCCAGGAGCAAATCATTCCGTTGTTCTTGAGCATGGTTCAACAGGAAGCCGAGCACTTCAAATGCGCCGCACCGACGCCTTCCCCTACGTTGTTCCAACAATTGCTGTGTCACGGCTGGCTCGGCAACATCCGGGAGCTGCGTTCAGCGGCAAAGCGCTTTGTGTTGGGCTTGCCGCCCCTGTGCGAACCGCTGGTGGAGCAGAGGGTGCAACCGTTCAAGGAAAAACTGCAACAAATCGAGAAATCACTGATTGAGGCCTCCCTGAAACGTCATGCCGATTGTGTGGAAAGTGTGGCGGTGGAACTGGGAATCCCGAAGCGCACGCTTTACTACCGTTTGAAACACCTGAACATATTCAACTAGGCCGTTAACAGACAACACCGACGAAATATCCAGAAATAACTAAACAATACTCATCAGGAACCGTTGAAGCCTCTTCCGCCACCCATAACATGAGCACTAGCTCGCTAGCTTTTAAACACACAGTGCTGAGCACTTAGCAAGATCCAATCTTAAAAAGGTACTGCATATGTCTATTAACAATGTTTCCTCACTCGGACGTCTCACAAACGAACAGGCAATACTCCAGACAAAGGAACTGCAAGAAACTAAGAATGCGGAAAACGTCGAGCTCACCCGCACCAGTATTCTTGTCGAAAAACTCACCAAAATAATGCAGCAAATAGGCGCGAACAGGCCCTGACCCTATTGCCTCCTTTGCCTGGTTTGCAAGGGAGGCAACTCTCTTCGTTATCAATCTCGTGCAATGGGTGGAGATTACATGCTTTTAAAAAACGAGTGGGCCTCGCCGCCTTCCACACCGCTTCCAATCGCCGAAGCCACGACGGGAGCTGACAGCACCATCGACAGCCACTTTTTTGCGTCAGCCCTGGCAACCAATGACAGCGTGAAAACACCACCCCCCACCATCGGCACGCACTTTCTGGCCGAGCAATCCAACTATCTGAGAACGCGTGCCAACGATGTCTCCAAGGGTTTGAGCGACCTGGTGAAAAACAAGAACTCGATAAAATCAGTTCAAGTCCCCCAGGCGCTGGCTGAAAGCAAAGAGGTCCTGACCGTGTCGGTGAAAATCATTAAGCACTGCGTTTCGATGGTAGAAAAAACCACCAACTTGCAGTAGGCCGCTTATGCGCACGCGTTTCATTTATTTATTACTTGCGCTGATGTTCATGCTGAGCGGCTGTGGTGAACGCATTGACCTTCACCGCCAACTGTCCGAGCAGGAAGCCAACGATGTGATCGCCGAACTGGCGGACAAGCATATCCGTGCCCAGAAAGCGCTGGAGAAAGACGGTGTCGTGGTACGGGTTCGCACAAGCGATATCGCCCGTGCGGTTCGAACGCTGGAGGCGGCAGGGCTGCCAAAAACCGCGCGCACCACACTCGGTGAAATTTTTCGCAAGGAAGGGGTCATCTCCACCCCGCTGGAAGAGCGTGCGCGCTATATCTATGCCTTGTCCCAGGAGCTGGAGGCGACGCTATCCAACATAGATGGGGTCATCGTTGCCCGCGTCCATGTTGTGCTGCCCGAGCGTGTAGCGCCGGGCGAACCCGTACAACCGGCTTCAGCCTCGGTCTTTATCAAGCACGATCCAAGGCTGGAGCCGGACAACATCAGGCCACGCGTGCGCAGGATGGTTGCCAGCAGCATCCCCGGCATGAGCACCACGGCGGACAACCCGCAAAAACTCACCGTTACGTTCGTGCCGGCCGCGACCTATATCGAGCGCGAACGACTGGTCTACTTCGGCGCGTTTCTAGTACCCGAGGCTGACCTGGCCTTTTGGCAGATCTGTGTGACGGTCTTGCTGATCCTCTTGATAGTGTCACTCGTTGCCGCTGCTCTATGGCTTCGCAAGACGCGAACCGCATCACCTTCGAGCTCGCCACCACATGCCTGATATCCGTGACTGGGTGCATTGGTGGGCCTGCCCCTGGAGCCGTTCGCAGCATCCATGGGTCGCCTTCGATCTCAACTCACCCGTCAGCCTGGCGTTATGCCGCGGCCGGCATGAGCTGATCAGTCGCGCATTGGGCATCACGCCCTGCCTGCCGATCCAGCCCTCTGCAGCGCTATTGCGGATGGTACTGGCACCGCCTGAACAACAAGCGTTGATGCTGACCCTGGTCGACGGCATTTACCACCCACAGCGCGATACCGCTTTGAATCATGACCAGCGCCAGTGGTGCGCCCGCCTATCCATGGCCCTGCCCTCCTCGTCCCGACAACCCAGTGAAGACCCTCTGCATCATCTGCGCGCCTGGGTCGATCACACCGTGTGGCAACGCTTGCGCCTCAGTTTTGCGCGCCGTCGGGTACTGGAACTCGAAAGCCAATACCTACCGCAAGTGGGAAGCAAACTGGACACTGTCTGGCAGGCGGTCATCTGGCGTGCCACCGCTGCGGCGGAAGACGACTTTCACGCTGCCCCCTCCGGAGTGCCCCCGCACCATGTTATGCCGACGCAAGATTGAACTGTCGATGCCCACCGCAAGCCTGCCGCATGCCTTGATTCCCCGAGCTGTCCTTGCCGACAGCCGACAGGCCGAGCAGTTGCTCGAAAACGCCCAGGCCCAAGCCGACGCGCTGCTGCGCCAGGCTCAGGCACACAGCGAGCAATTGCTTGAACAGGCCCAGGTCGAGTTCTGGCAGCGTGCCAATCGCCAGCTCGAACGCTGGGAAGTAGAACGCCAGGCCATTTGCGAGCGCCTCGAGCAGATTGCCACCTCCGTCACCAATCAGGCGCTGATCAGCCTGCTGGAGCTGACACCTCCCGCCGAGCGCCTCAACGCCTTGCTTAAAAAACTGCTGAACACGCAAGTCCCGGCAATCGCAGCCAACCTGGTCTGCCACCCACAGGACCACGTGCAGGTCGAGCAATGGCTGCAGCTTCACACTGAGGCCCCCTGGTGCCTGCGCCTTGATGACTCCCTGGCGGCCGAGACACTCATACTGGAAACCGACGAAGGCAGCTTCCACATCGAGTGGCGCTCTACCGTTGATGGCCTGCTATTGCTTGAGCCCGTGTCCCGCGGCAGGTAAGGAATTTCCGGCAACGCTGATTACATTGCCTTTCAAAACTCTTGGCGTGGAACCGTTACCAGCCTTTAGCCACTTATAGCGGCAAAGCCACCGGAGAGCCGACCATGAGTTTTGATTACCGCCAGCAACAACGGCAATACAGGGAACTGGATACCGTCAACCGCCACCTCGAACAGATGAAGAAAGCCTCAGAAGAGCCGCTCGATAACGAAACGTTCGCGGCCTTACTGGAACAGGCCTTTGAGCTCAAGATGGATGCCAACCAACTGATGACCTCAACCTTCGCGATGACCAATCACATGGCCGATAAAGGGAAGATCGTCTTTGATGGAATCCCTTGAAGGTGAGGATGACCTGGCGCGCTGGTTGAGCGGTTCCGATCCGCAGATCACCTTGACTGAAGGCGATAGCCGTATCGTCCTGCAACGTGACAGCGGCGCGCTGGTACTGGGCGTTGAACTCACTCAGCACGTGCCCACCAATGCCCAGTTGGAGAACTGGATGCGTCCGGGCGCCGCCAGCTTGCATCATTTTCCAGGGGCGCTCGCCCAAGACCCGGTCCATGGCGCGCTGTGGTTGCTCGAGTGCCTGCACGACGCGCCAAACCCGACGCAGGTGCAGAAAAGCCTCGAGGCGCTGCTCAATCAGCGTGACACCTGGCGGGCAGTCATGGCCCGCCTTGCACGCCCTGCCCGTGCGCCGCGCCCCGCCTCGCGACATCCGCTTTCGCCTTAATCAGAGAACGCCTTATGAACAATACCTCCGACAAGCCTGATGGCTTGCATGCCCCCTCGCCCCGGTTAACTGCAAAGCGCTCCGGCTGGCGCGGCCTGCTCGTTCTGCCATGGTTGCTGATCCCTTGGCAAAGCGCGCAGGCCGCCATTCCCAGCGAATGGAAAAATACCGCGTATGCCTATGAAGCCGAACACAAGCCTTTGCGCGAGGTACTTGAAGACTTCGCCCAGACCTTCGGCACGCAGTTGCAGATCGAGGGCCTGCTGGAGGGTGTCGTCAATGGAAAGATCCGCGCCAATACCCCCCAGTCGCTGCTCGACAGGTTGGGCGTTGAGCATCGTTTCCAGTGGTACTTGTACAACAACACTTTGTACATCAGCACCCTGGACCAACAGGAATCCGCACGCCTCGAGGTCTCCTCGGAAACCATCGCGGACTTGAAGCAGGCATTGACTGATATCGGCTTGCTGGAAAGCCGCTTCGGCTGGGGCGAGCTCCCCGAGGACGGTGTGATATTGGTTTCCGGCCCCAGACGCTACATCGAGCAGATTAAACAGTTCGCCAGCCAGCGCCGGTCGCCCGATGAAAAACAGAGCGTACTGACGTTCCCTCTGAAGTTTGCCAATGCCGCAGACCGGCAGATTGATTATCGTGGCGAAAAATACAACGTCCCCGGCGTCGCCAATATGCTGCGCGGGCTATTGGAAACGCGCCCAGCGTCAGCCTTGTCATCCCGTGCCACGCCCCCTTCCGCACCCGCACCGCTCGCGGCGAGCGGCGCTCGCTTGAGCAACCCGTTGCTGGGGCAGATGCTGGGCACCACGGCACCTTCGGAGCCCCCAGGCACTGGCCCCATGGTCACGCCGCGTGCGCCCGTCGGCAGCGGCAAAATCCGCGTCGAGGCGGACGTGCGCAACAACGCGGTACTGATCTATGACCTGCCCGAACGCCAGGCCATGTATCGCGACCTGATTGCCCAACTCGACGTAGCGCGCAAGCTGGTGGAAATCGACGCAATCATCCTGGATATCGAGCGCACTCAACTGCGTGAATTCGGGGTTAATTGGGGGTTTCAGAACAGCCGCTTCCGAGGCGGCGTGAACACGAGCCCCGGTACGTCATCACAACTTTCATTTGAAAATCGCGACCGGTTTTACGCAGACATACGGGCCCTGGAAAGCCGCGGCCTGGCGACCCTGGTCTCGAATCCGTCGGTCCTGACCCTGGAAAACCACCCCGCGGTGATCGATTTCAACCGCACTCAATACCTGGTCGGCGGCACCGAGAACGCAACCATTTTGCCCGTCACGGTCGGCACCAGCTTCCAGGTCGTGCCCAGGGTCATCACGTCCCGGGGCAAGCATCAGATCCACCTGCTGGTGGACATCGAAGACGGTAACTTCAATGAGTCCAACCCCCTGAGCACAACACCGGATGTGAGCCGTGGCAAAGTCAGTACCCAGGCGGTGATGGCGGAGAAACGCTCACTGGTGATCGGTGGCTTCCACGTCAGCGAAAGCACCGACAAGCACAACAAAGTCCCATTACTGGGGGATATTCCCCTGCTGGGCAAGGCTTTGTTTTCTTCCACTGAACGCCAGAACAATCGCCGCGAAAGGCTGTTCATCCTGACCCCCCGGGTCATCGGCGATCAGGCCGACCCTTCGCGCTACCTGCCACAAGACGATCAGGCCGAGTTGCAAGCCGCCCTCAAACCCTTGGCCAGGCGCGATGCCCCTCACCAACCGGTGATCAAGCGCAGCGATATCACCAGCACCCTGGCGCATCTGGTGAGCGGCCAGGTACCCAAGCCTTTCAAGACGGCCCCCTTGCCCTTGGGGCTCAATACCCTATGCGTCACGCGCGATCTGCTGGCGCTCAATACCGACCGCAGCCAGTGGTACAGCGGCCCGGACTTCAACGTGGCCGTCGTCGTGCTGCGCAACCAGTTCAACCGCAATGTACGCATTGATGAAAAGGAGTGCAGTAACTCACACACCCTGGCCGTCAGCGTCTGGCCGCGAGCCTGGCTCAAGCCGGGTGAAGAAGCCGAGGTCTTTATTGCCATGCGTCCAGTGGTGAAAGACGAACACATCGGCGTCTCCCGCCCTTCCCTGCTCACCCCAACCCGGAACCAACCGCAATGAAGCCTTTACTGTTGTGCTCCACACTCATCGGTGCGGCACTGCTCGTCGCCGGCTGCACGCCGACCTGCCAAGGCGACTCGTGCTCACGTCCGCAGTCAGGCAAGCACACGCTGGTGGTCTGGTGGCCACCGCAGATGCGGGCCGAGTCGGGCCCGTCAGGCGAGCGTTCGGATTACCAGACGATATCGCTGGAACGATGACGCCCCACGCACTTGCCGATAACCAGCAGCGTCGCAAGGCATTCAGCGACGCATGGGTGGGCGGCCCTGGCGCCCACCTGCCAGTCGGCCCCGGCATTGCCATCTACGCCATGGATACGGCTGCCGGTCCGGGATTGGCCCTGCAGGTGAACCGCGACGTCTTGCAACCCCGACAATTGCAGCGGGCACTTGAGCGCCGGTTTGAACAAGCAGTGGCCTTCAGTGGCTGCTTTGTCTACCTGGACGCCGGGGGCAACCTGGTGATCTGGCATGCACTGCCGACACAGCGCCAGGCGCTCGACGCAACCATCAGCCGCCTGCTCTCGCTGGCCAATCTCGAGACGCTGGACCGGCGCGCCGCTCGCTGAATCAACGCCGCTCCAGTCCCGGCAATTCCAGGGTTTCGCGCTTGGCTTCAGCGTCAAGCTCACGCAAGGTCCGGTAGATCAAGGCGACCGCCTGCAAGGTTTCACGAGGAATCCCCATCCCCAGCTTTTTCTCGTACAGCGTACGGGCCAGCCAGACGCATTGGACCACCGGGACATCGGCGGCTTTCGCCCGGTCGATCAACGCGCGTGCCTGCGCATCCGTGCCCTTGTCCACCAGTAACGGCAGCGGCGTCTTGCCTGGGCTGTAATACAAGGCGACGGCAAAGTGCGTCGGGTTGACCACCAGCATGTCGGATTCCTCCAGCTTGGGCAGCTTGACCTTGGGTTCTTCCTGGGCCAGTTGATAAGCCAGGGAGCGACGCTGCCCCTTCACGTGCGGGTCGCCTTCCATATCCTTGTATTCCTTGAGTACCTCCACTTGGGTCATGCGCATGCGCTTGGCAAAAAAATGCTTCTGCAACGCCAGGTCAATCAACGCCAAGACCAACAGCAAGCCCAGACAGGCATGCAGTAGATGGCGGAACACTACAATCAGCGCCTGGACATAGGTTTGCAGGTCGCTACCGGCCAGCTTGATCAGGGTTCCCAAGGACGGACCGATCACGGCATACAGGATCACGCCCAATAGCAGGGCCTTGGCCAGGCTCATCAACAGGTTCATGACCTGCTGGGCCGAGAACATCTGCTTGAGTTGACTCAGAGGGTTCAGGCGACTGAAGTTGAGCTGCAGGCTCTGTGGCGCAAACAGCAACCCGAACTGCATCCAGCTGCTGATCAACTTCACGCTGATCGCCACGCCGGCCATCATCAGGGCAAACGCAAAAAACACGATCAGGCTTTCCAGCAACACCTCTTCCAAAGCGCGTGCGAAGGGTTGGCCCATTCGCGACATGGGCAGCACCATCAGCTGCTGGAAGCGTTGCATGCTGGGTTCGGCCGTGAACAAGGCGATCTCGCTCAAGGCGGTCAACACCAGCAATTTACCGACATCCTGGCTCTGCGCGACCTGGCCTTTTTGACGTTGGTCACGCAACTTCTTCGGCGTCGCCGCGTGCTTTTTCTCACCGGAGTCACTCATGGCGTCGAGCCCTGAAGCAATAGGCCCAGGGCGTGTTTGAGATCACCCAGCAGGCTCATGCGACCGACGATCAAATCCTGCAACAGGGGAAAGTACAGAATCAGGATCATCAACCCGGCCAGGCTTTTGAGCGGCGGCGCCAGGGTCGACACTTGCAGTTGCGGGCTATACAACCCGAGCAAGGCGACGCCGAATTCCAGCAACAGCAACACGCCAATAAACGGTGCGGCATACAGCATCATGTGCATGAACGTATCGCCAAGCAGCCCGAGGAATACGCTGAAGCCATTCACCGCCACCGACGGCAGCCACGCCGTCGGCGGCCACACCAGGTAGCTGTCCCAGATCACCTGGGTCAATACGCCAAGCCCGAGGGTCGCGATCAACAGGTAGATCGCCAACTGCTTGAACAGGTGGCCCACGGGCGTAGCATCCGGCCCCAATGAAGGGTTGAGCTGACCACCGGCCAGGGCGCCACGCTGGTTGTCCAGCAAGGCGCCCACTGACTCGAACATCCAGAACGGCATGGCCAGCAAGATCCCGAGCAGGAACCCCAGCACCAGCTCCTTGAACACCAACCCAGCGATCATCAAGGCCGAGTAGTCCTGGCCGTTGAGCACGCTGTAGATGCCGGGTGCCGGAATCAGCGCGAGGACCATGACGATGATGTGTCGAGGCATCCCCCTAAGGTGCTGGAAGCAGAATGCAGGCACCAGAAAAGCACAGGGATAGATGCGCGCCATGGCGACCAGCAGGCTGGGCAGGTAATCAACGAGAAGCAGCAAGCCGGTAACCTCAGTTCAGTGCCGAACGGGCAATCATGTCGAACGTCAGGTTGATCAGTTGGATCAACTCCACTCCAATCCAGCGCCCGGTCAATATCAGCGTGACGCCTACCGCGACCAACTTGATGCCAAAGGGCAGGGTCTGATCCTGTATTTGCATCAACGCCTGCACCAGCGATGTCAGCACACCGACCACCACTGCCACGATCAACGGGGGCGCCGACAGGACCACCACCAGCAGCATGCCTTGCTTGAACAGCACGATCGGTTCCATAGGCCACTCACAGATAAGAAAGGAACAGGCTGTCGAGCAGACGCGACCATCCGGACACCAGGACGAACAGGAGCAGCTTGAGCGGCAGTGAGATGGTCATGGGCGAGACCATTTGCATGCCCAATGCCAGGAGCAGATTGGAGACGATCAAATCGATGACGATAAACGGGATGTAGATCAGGAAGCCGATCTCGAAACCCGCCTGCAACTGCGAGAGAACAAAGGCCGGCATCAACAGGATCAAGTCTTCGCGCTGAACCTGCTGCGCCATTTCCGGCGGCCACATGCGCGCACTGTTTTCCTTCAGGTGGGTCAGGACATCCGGATCGGTATTGCGCTGCATGAACGTGCGCAACGGCTGGATGGCCACCAGGCCAGTCTCTTGCATCGTCTGCACGCTGCTCAAGTCCAGCGGTGACACCTTGAGCGTCTGCGCCACCTCATAGCCGACGGGCGCCATGATAAACAGCGTCGCCGCCAGGGCGATGCCATTGATCGCCATGCTCGGGGGTACCTGCTGCACGCCGATGGCGTTGCGGGTAATCATCAGCACGATGACGATCTTCAAGAACGCCGTGCAGACGATCAACAACATCGGCATCAGCGACAATGAACCCAGAAACAGCGCGAGAACGAGCGGGTCCACGCCTTGAAAGGTCATCGGGAGAACACCACACGGGACAACTGCAAGCCGAGCCGCCCATCCACCTCAACCAACTGGCCCTGGCCGATGGGCCGGTCGCCATAGTAAAGCCCGGCCATGCCGGGAGCGTATCCGGTTATCCCCAACACGGCGCCGGGGGCGAGGTTGCGCAACTCGCCGAGGCTCAGGTTCAGCGTGCCGCAGCGTACATTGAGCGCCATGCTCAACTCATCAAATGGCTCATGACCGAACACATCCGTCACCGGTCGATCGTCCCCGCCTTGCGGAGCGTGATGAGCAACCAAATCTTCATCCACAGGTGTTTCCTCTATTGAAGTCACGGTCAGGCACAGCGACCCGCTTGCATCGTCAATGCACCCGTGCAGGCGATGCTTGCCGACGGGCAAGTAACCGGTGCCCTGCACTTGAAAATAGGTGTGTTCGAGCACCACGACGTCGCCTTCGCGGACGCTGCACAGCTGCGCGATCGACAAACGCAAATGCCCCAGCGTGACCGCGAGCGTCAGTTGGAATCGGTCCGGCATCGGCGCGGCTGTCGGCTGCCAAGGCCCGGCCTCGCACAGTGCCAGGAAGCTATGCGTAGACATCCACAGAAAACCCTCGACCCTGGATGCGCCAAGGCACACCCACAGCCGACAACCGAAGTCCAACACCGGCACCGCGGGGGATAAACGCAGGTAGCCGAACAACGCGCGAACCTGTGGGCTCAGATGTTGTTCAAACAGGGCCCAGAACCAGGAGTCCGGATCATTGCCGGCCTGGGCCAGTGTCACCGGGCACTCGCCCAACAGGCTGAGCTGCGGCGAAGGCTCACCGAACGCCAGCACCCCGCAGGCCGTTTCAAAACACAACGGCGTTACGCCTTCCGGTGCGCGCGCGGGCTCAAGCCGCAACTCCCCGCGCTGGCCGTCGACCTCAAAGGGCAGGCGCAACCCGCCCCCCAACCGACGCAGCGCAGCGACCACGTCACCCTGCACCGGGCGCAAGGCCAGAGGCGGCATCATCACGTGCGCTCCAGATGCGCCAGATGCAGGCTGACCGGCTGGCCAACGGCCTGGGCAATCCGATCTTCACAGCGCTGTCGCACACCACTGAGCCAACGCGTCGTCGTGTCCTGCTCGGCCTCCAACTCAACGCTCCAGGCGCCCTGCTCTCGGCGGATACGGGTCTGAATCCGCCCCAGCCGAGGCACGTACAGCATCGCTTCCAGCGGCCACTGCGAAGCGATGTGTAACCGAGGGGCCAACTGTTCGGTCAATGTCTCGATCATGGCGATCTCTGCGGCTGCGCTTCGTCCCGCCGCAGCGTGGCTGCCATAGCCCGTGGGCTCACCTTCATCAGCGAATAGCCGGCGGAACAACTGCCCTTGTTCTTCAGGGATAGCCACGCCGGCCCCGGCCTCACGCGCCTCACGAAGCTCCCGCAGGCGCGGACGCTCGACCTTGTCTGCCGGCACCTGAGTCACGCCTCCTCCTGAATCAATAAACTGGCCAGTTCCTGAAGCTTTTCGACCTCACGCAAACATTGGCTGACCTGCTTCTGCACGCTGCTGATGTGCTCGGCCTGCTGCGCCTTTTGCTCATGCAAGGCGTGTAGCTGGTCTTCTTCACGCTGGGTGCCGGCCGACAGGTTGCGCTCTTGGGCGCTCCAATCTTTCAACGCCTTGAAGGTCATGACCTGCCCCTGGTGCTGACTCAGCAGTTGCGCGCATTGCCGCGCCTCTTCAAGGCGTGTGTGTTCAAGCGCCTGCTGCGCCTGCGCGATCTGTTCCAGCAGGGTTCGCTGGGCTCGCTGGGCGGCACTCAACGCTCGCTCGACACGATCCGCGCGATGCCGACGCAAGCGCCGCAGTGTCTCGACTTCAACGCTCAGTGACTCAGAAGGGGACATACGCTGTCAGCTCCGTCAGTTGCTCCAGGGTCGTCGTGATAGGTGATGGCTCTCGCAAGTCCTGGCGCAGAAAACCATCGACGGACTGACGGCTGTCCACGGCCATATCGGTCAAGGCATCACTGCCGGGCTGATACTCACCCAGCTTGAGCATCAGCTCGATCTGCTGATACGCCGACAACAAGCGTCGCAGCGCGGTGCCGGCCCGGATATGTGCGGGCTCGGCCACATTGCTCAAAATCCTCGATAAGCTGGCCAGTACATCCACCGCCGGATAGTGACCACGCTCGGCCAGCTTGCGCGACAGCACGATGTGACCATCAAGCAGGGAGCGAACCTCATCGGCCACCGGATCGCTCATGGAGTCCTGTTCGATCAGCACCGTGTAGATGGCGGTGATCACACCGTCTCGCGTCAGCCCGGCCCGCTCCACCAACCGCGGCAGCAAGCTATACACCGACGGCGGCAAGCCCCCGCGCCCCAGGGGTTCGCCGGCCGCCAGGCCGATCTCGCGCTGGGCTCTGGCGAAGCGGGTCAGGGAATCGATCAGCAACAACACCCGCTGGCCTTTGCGCCGAAACCCTTCGGCCAGCGCCGTTGCGGTGAAAGCGGCGCGGGCGCGCTCCATGCTGGAACGGTCGGAGGTGGCACAGACCAATACCGCCTTGGCGCGTAATGCGTCATCCAGCTCATGGTCGAGAAACTCACGCAGCTCGCGGCCTCGCTCACCAATCAGGCCGAACACAATCACATCGCAGTCCACGTTGCGGGCAATCTCGGCCAACAAGGTGGTCTTGCCACAACCGGCCCCTGCAAACAGGCCCACGCGCTGGCCCTCGCCCAAGGTCAACAGGCCATCGATCGAACGCACCCCGGTGGCAAGCGCCCGATTGATCCTCGGTCGCTCGGTCGGCAGCGGCGCCTCGCACAATACGGTGCTGGCATCGAGCGTGTCGGTCACGACAAACGCACTGGGGCCGTCCCCCGCAATAGGCCGACCAAAGCCATCCAGCACCTGCCCCAGCAGCGCCTCGCTGACTTGCACTCGGTGTGGCACGCCCAGGCGCTCAACACTGGCGCCTACGCGTACACCTTCCAGGTTACCCAGGGCGCTGAGCACCGCGTCCTGCTGATCGAACCCGATGATTTCGGCCAGCATGCAATCACCCGGTTTTTTCTCCACCTGGCACAAGTCACCAATACGTGCGTCAGGCAACCGGCATTGCAACAGCATGCCGTTCACGCGCTGTATGCGACCGCGCATCGAAACGGGCGCAAAGCGGGTCAACGCGTGTGACTGGTTCAGCCGCCACGCTTCCAGGCGCGCCTGTATCGAGTTGTTCACCAGCGCACCTCATACCGTTGCGTACCGTCAAAAATCACTTTGTTGTTGTCGATCAACACCAACCGCAGGCCATCCAGTTCGTCGCCCACGAACAACCGGACGCCATGCTCCAGCACCACGTGGCCGCTGACGCCGCCGACGATTTGGAGGATCTTGAAAGGGAGTGTGTTATCGCGTACCTGCACGCGGCTGATCACCGGCACGGCGGTGTCGAACTGCTCGGCGAAACGACTGAGCATGCGGGCGACCAGCTCGACCTCCTCCTGGGAAACATCGCCGTTGAGGACAATCTGGGCATTGATCACCTGCAAGCTGACCCGCTGGGCCAACTCACGTTCGCTGAGCATCTTCAACAACTGCTGCCGCACCTCGAAGGGCGAGATCAGCTCCTGCTTTTGCTCCACGGCGGGCATCAGCGACGCCTGTGCCCCGCGCCCTGGCGTCGAGACGATACCGATCGCGACGATGACCACGGCACACAGCAACACCAGGCTGATCAAACGTTTCTGTTGCAACGGGGAGATCGACGACAGCACCAGCCGCTGGGCGGGTTCAGGCGGCGGCGCCAACGGTGTTGGCCGGTCAGGCGGCGCCTGCGGCCAAGGCTGATCAGCCGGCACCACACACAAGCGCACGGCACCGATCACAAAAGGCGTATCGAGTGCCAGGTCGCCGATCTGCGCCAGCACTTGCCCGTCGCTGTCTTGCAACAGCCCCGCTTCGGCCTGCACCGTCCAATGTCCGTCGACCAGTTGCAAACGGGCGTGGTGCTCGGTGATACCCGGGTCCCTCAACAACAGGTCGGCATCCGCGTGGGCGCCAAGGCTCCACTGCTCACCAAACAACGGCAAAGCGGCGCCTTTTTGCAGTCCATCGAGTACCCGCAGCTCGAACATCATCGCACCTGTGGTGTCAGCATTAACGGCGGTGTCATGCCACTGCTCCGCGCATCAACTCGTCCTGGCCCAGGTCAAAACGCCCCAGCACCCTGACCTTGGAAGTACTTCCCAGCTCGGCAAAGGACAGCACCGGTACATGGCTGAATTCGTCCAGCAACAAGGTGCGCAAGGGACTGCGCAGATCCTGTGCCACCAGCATCACGCTCTTGCTTTTGGGCCGCGCCGAAAATGCCTGGTTGAGCAGGTTGATCAGGGCTGCACTGCTCTCGTTGTCGAGGGCAAAGAACACGCCGCTCTGGGTCTGGCGCAACGCTTCGCGCAGGATGTTTTCAGTCTGGGGCGACAGCAGCCAGGCATGCAGGCCATCGGGCTCGCTGTATTGGTGGTAGATCTGCGACTTGAGGGCAATGCGCGCGTAATCGGCCAAGGCATCCGGTTCGCGCTCATGCTGGCCGTACTCGATCAACGACTCGACAATCAAGCGCACCGCACGCAACGGCACGCCTTCGCTGGCCAGGCGCTGCAGCACTGACGAAAACCGCGAAAGCGGCATGATGCGTTGCAGTTCCTGCACCAGTTCCGGCTGGTTGTGTTCCAGCCAACTGAGAATCGCCTTGCTCTCCTGGATACCGAGAAACCGCGGCCCGCTAAGCATCATCGCTCGCGTCATGCGCTCGATGATCAGGCTCGGGGCAGTGAAACGCTCGACCTGGGGGTCGTCCAATAAAGGGTCATCGGGAGCAAGCCATAACCAGTCCTGCTCATCGCGCTCAGGAAGCCCTCTCTCGCCTCGCTCCAAGGGTGGCGTCAGCGATGCGTATTCAACGGCGATGCGATCACTCAGGGTCGCCGCCATCACCGGCACTTCGTGCACGCAGAAGCGCATCTCGTCAGGCGCCAGCAAGTCATCGAATTCGGCTTCAAACGGCGGCAGCGTCAGGCCGATGCTTGTGACCAGCCCGTTCCGGGCCTGGCGAATCTTATGAACGATATCGATGACCTGCGGCGTTGCGTACAACGTCGGGTGGAACTGCAACAGATAGGGGCGTGACGGATCAAAACCGCGCAAGTCTTCGTCGCCGTTTTCCTCGGGCCGCACCACTTTTTCAGCCTGCGGCGGCGGGGCAGCCTCGCGCTGGCGCTGGCGCGCCAGGTAGTAGCCCAGGCTGCCGGTCATCAGCGAGATCAGAATAAACACCACCGTGGGCATGCCCGGCAGCGCGGCGAAGGCGAGCATGCCTACCGAGGCGATCATCCAGCTCTTGGGCTCACTGGTCATCTGCCGGGCAATTTCGGCGCCCATGTTATTGGCGCCCTTGCGCCCATCCGGTGCCACACGGGTAATGATCATGCCGGCGGTCAGGGAGATCAGCAGCGCCGGAATCTGTGCGATCAGGCCATCGCCAATGGTCAGCACCGAATACAACGCCATCGAATCTCCCGCACTCATCCCATGC
Source organism: Pseudomonas sp. Q1 (assembly GCF_009935975.1). NCBI lineage: Bacteria > Pseudomonadati > Pseudomonadota > Gammaproteobacteria > Pseudomonadales > Pseudomonadaceae > Pseudomonas > Pseudomonas sp. Q1. Next base: position 437,019 of record NZ_QODI01000003.1, read on the forward strand.
TGGAACATCCCGGTGGAGAAGCCACCCAGCAGGTTGATGAGCACGATGATCAAGCCGGCAATGGCGTCGCCTTTGACGAACTTCATGGCCCCGTCCATGGCCCCGAACAGCTGGCTTTCGCGGGACAACTGCTCGCGCTTGTCGCGAGCTTGCCCACCGTCGATCAGCCCGGCGCGCAAATCGCTGTCGATCGACATCTGCTTGCCCGGCATGGCATCCAGGCTGAAGCGCGCGGCGACTTCGGCGACCCGTTCGGAGCCCTTGGTAATCACCAGGAAGTTGACCAGGGTCAGGATCATGAAAATCACCAGGCCCACCGCGAGGTTACCGCCCACCACAAAATTGCCGAAGGCTTCGACAATGTCACCCGCGTCCTGCTCCAGCAGGATCAAACGCGTAGTGGCGATCGACAATGCCAGGCGAAACATTGTGGTCAGCAGCAAAATCGACGGGAACGACGAGAACGCCAACGGCCCGGGCAGGTACAGCGCGAGCACGATCAGCAGACAGGAAATGCAGATATTGAGTGCGATCAGGATATCCACCAACCAGGTGGGCAACGGCACAATAAAGATGAACACGATGGCCATGACCACCACCGCGCCTAACACTTCAGCACGCTGCGCCACTTTGAGCAGCACAGCGTTGATGGCGGCCAGCACCGTCACGGGAGGCTCCTCGACTCACCGTCGAAGTGCAGATGACCGCGCTCGGCACGGGTGAATTCGTCCATCACCAGCAAGATGTTATGCAGGGCCTCTTCACGCCCACGGCTGTCACGCCACAGAGCCAGGGGCAAACGTTGCATCACCGGGTACAAGCCGTTGAGAGACACCAGTTGGGCAGCCGGTAGCGCGCCGCCAAAATCGCAAGCTAGCCGCTGGACTTCCGCCGATTCGATACCGGTGCCGGCATAACCCAGAAGCCGTTGCAGCAGGCCTACCGCATCCAGTTCCGCATCCAGGCGCTGGATCAACGCCTGGCAATTGGATAACGCCCCGCCCAGCTGGCTGCAGCTCTGCAAACCCAGCAGCAACGTACGCAGTTGTGCCGTGGGTACCGAAGGCGTGTGGGCGGCGATATCGTCGGCCAAAGCACGACGCATCAGGTTGAGCCCGGCGCCAAACTGCTCGCCACCGTACACCCCGAGCAGCGATTGCATCATGAACGCCAGGGATTGGCGCATGACCACACTGGCGTAATACAACGCACGCACCGCTTGGCGTTCCTGTGGGTCACCACTGGCCTGCTGCAGCGTCAGTGCGATATTCAGCCCGGCCTGGATTTCCCGCTTGAAGCGGATTTCCAACTTTGCGAGTGCATCTCGCGCCAGGGCCGCCTCGACTTTGCGCGCTTCGGCTTGCGCCTCGGCCGCCACCCGCTGAAGTACCACGAAGGTGCGCGCTGGATCACGCCCGGTCGTTTCGAGCAAGGTGTCGATACCAAGGCGCTGCAACAGCTGCATGCGGACCTGACGGGCAACGGTTGCCAATGTCGCCTGGCCAGGATGGCCCAGTTGTTCATAGAGCTGGGTGATCTGCTCGATCGGTGCGATTTGCCGCCCAATCGACCGGCGGCCCAGCGCTATGCCGTTGAGCGCCATTTCTTCGTTGAATATCTGGGCAATGTCGTCGATAGCCGTGGCACCGGCCTGCGTTTGGGTAACGCCGATGCGGGGTTGATCCGGGCTCAGGATCGGTTGCACATCGTTGAACGGTTCGACTTTCATGGGCGGGCCAGGACAGGGAGTTTGTGTCCCTATGTGGCAGGCGCGCGCCATACGGTTCCATCGAAACTACCCCTGCGGCGTTTTTGAAAATACCCGCACAACAGCATCCCCGCTTTTTGCAAACGACTGCACAAAACTCAGCACAAAAAATAAATATCTACTTATAAATCAATGAATTAAAACTTTTTTTCCTTTGGCACAGCCAGTGCAAAAGGGGTCACGTCGAAACCACTTCGACCGTGTCCACCCAGAGGAAAAAATCATGGATATCCCTATTGGTGCCCTCGCTCATCTTGTTGGCAGCTCGCCTCAATTCATGCTCCACCTGACGGACGACCAACAAAAAAAACTCCGGCGCTTCATTCATAAGCGCGTGCTCAACCCGGAAGATGCGGACGATCTTCTGCAACTCACCTACCTGGAAGCCTGGCGTAACCGCGAGCGCTACAGCGGCCAGGCGACACTCAGCACCTGGATGTGCGGAATCGCGCAGAACCTGATTCGCAACCACTTCCGGCGCCTGTATGCCAAACCGGTGCATTGCGAATTCGACGAGGCGCTGTGGCATGGCCAGGAGGACAGCCGTAATCTGGACTGGGAGTTCGAGGTCAATCGCCGGCTGGAAAAAACCCTGATAGCCATCAAGGACCTGCCGCAGGAAATGCGCAAAACCCTGTATGCCTCGCTGGAGACGGATGGCAGCTATCAGGACACCGCCGATGCACTGGACATCCCCATCGGCACTGTTCGCTCGCGCCTGTCACGGGCACGTGAACAACTCAAGCGCGTCACCCATACGCCGTTGCGACCTTAAGCCAGACTAGCTGGCCATCGTTGGGCGACAGGGATATCAGCCCAACTCGATCTAGCCTTTTCATGCGCGACAGCAAGGCCGTGCCCATCCCGCCGAAACCTGACGCCCAACCCGCCACTCGTCGCTGTTTAGCCCGATTTTCGTTAAACAGTTGAAAGCGTAGAAAAATTTTCAACAAAAACGCTTGACGCATTCCCGTTCTACGCGAATAATGCGCGCCACTTGGCTACATAGCTCAGTTGGTTAGAGCATAGCATTCATAATGCTGGGGTCCGGGGTTCAAGTCCCTGTGTAGCCACCAAGTACCGATCCATAGATGTCTACAGCAGTCTGTGAATCACCTCAAGAAGCCCGCCTCGTGCGGGCTTTCTTGTTTCTGGACATCCATGCGGGTCCAGCGAAGTCAAACTCCCCCCTCTCCAATACGACACTCGCCAACCTGGCTGCTTGATCATGCCTGTACTCCAGGCTTTGAAGATGCCCGCCCACGTCCAGACCAACGCACCACAGTTCTCTGCCGCGAATATCATGCAGGCATCGTCGCCGATCAGGCTTAAAGCTAACTTCTAGAAACGCATCAAGCTGAAACGTATCAGCCTGTGTAAAAAGTCAAATTATGCACAAATGCAAATTTACGCTTGACCCCAAAAACCGGTTTGCCTAAGATGAAATCACTGTATGCACATACAGTATTTTTTATAACTTCCTTCACGGACGAGGTATTACCCATGAAAAGCAACACCGAAAAATTCGGCAAGATCCCCCATCAACCCAGCCTCTGGACTCGGGCCGATGCGCTGAAAGTCCACGCGGACGATCCCACTACGACCCAGCCACTGGTCAGTGCGGATTTCCCGGTATTGAGCAATGAGGTGTTCATCTGGGACACCATGCCGCTGCGCGACCTGGACGGAAACGTGACCTCCGTCGATGGCTGGTCGGTGATCTTCACCCTGACCGCGGATCGCCATCCTAACGACCCGGAGTACATCGACGAGAACGGTAACTACGACATCACCCGCGACTGGAACGACCGCCATGGCCGGGCAAAGATGTACTACTGGTTTTCCCGTACCGGCAAGGATTGGAAACTCGGTGGCCGGGTGATGGCCGAAGGGGTCTCGCCGACCGCTCGCGAATGGGCCGGCACGCCAATCCTGTTGAACGAAAAGGGGGACATTGACCTGTACTACACCGCCGTCACGCCAGGCGCGACCATCGTCAAGGTGCGTGGTCGAGTGGTGACGACCGAGCATGGTGTCAGCATGGTCGGCTTTGAAAAGGTCAAGCCGCTGTTCGAAGCCGACGGCCACATGTATCAAACCGAAGCGCAGAACGCCTTCTGGGGCTTTCGCGATCCTTGGCCGTTCCGTGACCCCAACGACGGCAAGCTGTACATGCTGTTTGAAGGCAACGTGGCCGGCGAGCGCGGTTCGCACAAGGTCGGGAAAGCCGAAATCGGCGATGTGCCGCCGGGTTATGAAGACGTCGGCAACTCGCGTTTCCAGACCGCCTGTGTCGGTATCGCCGTGGCCCGTGACGAAGACGGGGACGACTGGGAAATGCTGCCGCCGCTGCTGACCGCGGTCGGCGTCAACGACCAGACCGAACGCCCACACTTCGTGTTCCAGGACGGCAAGTACTACCTGTTCACCATCAGCCACACCTTTACCTATGCCGACGGCGTGACCGGGCCGGACGGGGTGTACGGTTTCGTCGCCGATTCGCTGTTCGGCCCTTACGTGCCGTTGAACGGTTCCGGCCTGGTGCTGGGCAACCCGTCCTCCCAGCCGTTCCAGACCTACTCGCACTGTGTGATGCCCAACGGCCTGGTGACCTCGTTTATCGACAGCGTGCCGACCGACGAAACCGGCAAACAGATTCGTATCGGCGGTACCGAAGCACCGACGGTGGGGATCAAGATCAAAGGACAGCAGACGTTCGTGGTGGCCGAGTATGACTACGGTTACATCCCGCCGATGCTCGATGTAGCACTCCAATAATAGCGACAACGGGTGCTTGGGCAGCGGGCTCGAATTCGATAAAGAGCCCGTTGTGGATAGGATCGAGTATCCCGCCCGGCTCACTGCGACACCGACCCGTTACGGGCTGCAAGGATGCAGCCCGTAACGGGTCTTCCTCTTTGTGAGCTACTTCATCACACTCTTGCCTGTCTGACATACCCTTGAGCGCAGCAGGAACGCCCTTTATGAGCCTCGACGTATTCGCCATCATCCTGCTGGGCGCCGCACTTCACGCCACCTGGAATGCCGTAGTCAAAGGGGGGGCCGACAAGCTCCTGACCACCTGCATGATCGCCTCAGTCGCTTCGCTGATCGCGTTGACGACTGTCCCGTTCCTGGAGCCCCCGGCGCGAGGCAGTTGGCCGTTCATAGGGGCATCAGTGGTTTTCCAGGTGCTGTATTTCGCCCTCATCGCCTCGACCTACCGCGTGGCCGACATGAGCCAGACCTATCCGATCATGCGCGGTACCGCGCCACTGCTGGTGGCGACGGTGAGCGTGCTGCTGTTGTCCGAGGCATTGTCGGCATTCGCCTGGCTCGGCATCGCAATCATCTCCCTCGGCATCTTGAGCATGGCCGCCGTCCCTTCGGCAGGTTCGCGAAAGGGCGTGGTGCTGGCCTTGATCAACGCCGGCGTGATCGCGGGCTACACCCTGATCGACGGCGTGGGTGTGCGTAAATCCGGCGCGCCGGCGGCGTACACCCTGTGGATATTCCTGCTGACCGGCATCCCGCTTTGCGCATGGGCCCTGGCCACGCGGCGCGGCGTCTTCATTGAATACGTCAGGCGCCACTGGCACCTTGGCGTGGTGGGCGGCTTCGGCACACTGGCTTCCTATGGCCTGGCCCTGTGGGCGATGACTGCGGCACCGATCGCCACGGTTTCTGCGCTACGGGAAACCTCCATCCTGTTTGGCGTGGTGATCTGTGCATGGGTACTCAAAGAGCATCTGACGCGGGCTCGCCTCCTCGCCGCCTGCATCATTGCCGGCGGGGCGATGGTATTGCGCCTGGGCTGAACAGCGTTTGCGCTCAAAAAAACTTCGTATCTGTATTTTGACGCTCTGGGGACCCACTGTTAGTGTCCGGCCTCCCCTACACGGAGTGCTCCTGATGAAATTGGATATCTACCAGGTCGATGCTTTCAGCCAACATCCCTTTGGCGGTAACGCGGCGGCGGTCTGCCCGCTGACCGAATGGCTGACCGATGAGCAACTGCACAACATCGCCGCCGAGAACAACCTCTCGGAAACCGCGTTCTTCGTGCCCCGTGATGGCTTTTATGAGTTGCGCTGGCTAACCCCGGAAGTCGAGGTAGACCTGTGCGGCCACGCCACGCTCGCGGCGGCATGGGTCTTGATTCACCAGTTGCCGGCTGCACCGGATGTGTTGCGCTTCGCCACCCGCAGCGGTGAGTTGCGCGTAACGCGCAACGGCGACGAACTGGCGATGGATTTCCCGGCCAAGCAGCCCGAGCGTTGTGAGCCGCCCGCCGGCCTGTTGAACGCCTTGGGGGTTGAGCACGCCGAGGTGTATGCCACCGATGACTACATCGTGCTGCTGGAAGACGAAGCCCAGGTCGCCGCCCTGACGCCGGATTTCGTTCGCCTCAAGGGCCTGCCTAAACGCGGAATTGCGGTGACGGCCAAAAGCACGCGGTTTGATTTCATTTCTCGCTGGTTCGGCCCGAATGTCGGTATCAATGAAGACCCTGTCACCGGCTCTGCGCACACCTCGCTGACGCCATTCTGGGCCGAGCGCCTGGGCAAGTCGCAATTGACCGCCGAACAGGGAGGCAACCGTCGTGGACAACTGCGTTGCGAACTCAAGGGCGACCGCGTGATTATCGCCGGGCACGCAGTGCTCTACCTCAAGGGCACGATTTACCTGTAAAAAGGAGCCACCCAAGGACAACAGATCATTCTCACAATGAACGGAGTTCAGCGCGTGCTTTCGATTTTCCGCCGTCAACTGTCAATGGTTGCCGCAGCCTTCGCCCTCGCCGGCTGTCACACCCCCGTCACTGAACAACCTCCAGCACCGGAGCTGGGTTCGGGCTACCGCAGCGATCTTGTGACGCAACACGCCGAGCGCCATATGGCTGCCGCCGCCAACCCGTTGGCGGCCGAAGCCGGGCGTGAGATGTTGCGCCAAGGAGGCTCGGCCATTGATGCGGCGATCGCCATGCAGGCAGTGCTGACCCTGGTGGAACCGCAGTCGTCCGGCATCGGCGGCGGTGCGTTCATCATGCTCTGGGATGGGCAAACCGTACACGCGTACGACGGTCGCGAAACGGCGCCGGCCGGTGCGACCGAGCGCTTGTTCTTGAAGGCCGACGGCACTCCCATGGCGTTTCCCGAGGCGCAGATCGGCGGGCGTTCGGTCGGCACGCCGGGCGTCTTGCGTGCGCTGGAAATGGCCCACAAGCAAACCGGCCACCTGCAATGGGCCAAGTTGTTCGAGCCCGCCATTCGTTTGTCGGAGCAGGGCTTCGCGATATCCCCCCGCTTGCACGCGCTGATTGCCGCCGACCGCTACATCGCGCAGTCGCCTGACATGGCGGCCTACTTTCTGAACGCCGATGGCACGCCTAAAGCCACCGGCACGCTGTTGAAAAACCCGGCACTGGCGAGTGTATTCAAGCGCATTGCCAAGGAAGGACCCGACGCGCTGTACCACGGCCCGATCGCCGACGAGATCGCACGCAAGGTCCAGGGCAATCGCAATGCGGGCAGCCTGTCGCAGGCCGACCTCAAGGGCTATGTCGCCAAGGAGCGCACACCGCTTTGCACCGACTACAGACAGTACCGCGTGTGCGGCATGCCGCCCCCCTCCTCGGGCGGGATTGCCGTTGCGCAAATCCTCGGCACGTTGCAGGCCGTGGAGGCTCGCGACCCGCGCCTGGCCATCGCGCCGATGGCACCCGTGAAAAGTGCCTCGCCCGCCGGTCTTGAGCCCAGCCCCGAAGCCGTGCACCTGATCGCCGAGGCCGGTCGCCTGGCCTTCGCCGACCGCGCATTGTATGTGGCCGATTCAGACTTCACCCCCGTCCCCGTCGCGGGCCTCGTCGCACCGGACTACCTGGCCCAACGCGCCACGCTGATCGGCGAGCGCAGCATGGGCATCGCCAAACCGGGCCGACCTGCGGGCATCCAGGTGGCGTACGCGCCGGACCGTTCGCCGCTGCGTATCTCCACCTCACAAGTGGTGGCCGTGGACGACCAGGGCGGCGCCGTATCGATGACCACCACGGTGGAAGCGGCGTTCGGCTCGCACGTGATGGTCCAGGGCTTTCTGCTGAACAACCAGATGACCGATTTTTCGTTCATCCCCGAAGAAAACGGCCAGCCGGTGGCCAACCGCGTCGAGCCGGGAAAACGCCCACGCTCGGCCATGGCACCGACCCTGGTGTTCGACCGCAAGAGCGGTGAATTGCTGGCCACGGTAGGCTCGCCGGGCGGCTCACAGATCATCGAGTATGTGAGCAAATCCTTGGTGGCTATGCTCGACTGGAACCTCGACCCGCAAGCCGCCATCAGCCTGCCGAACTTCGGCAGCCGCAACGGCGCGACCGAACTGGAGGCCGGCCTGTTCAGCCCAGGGTTGAAACAGTCGTTGCAGGACAAAGGCCATACGTTGAGCGAGATTGAGATGACCAGCGGCATCCAGGCCATCGTGCGCACGCGGGATGCCCAGGGCAAGGTGTCGCTGAGCGGCGGCGCCGACCCTCGGCGTGAAGGCGAAGCGGTCGGCGACTAATTTTTTCAGCGGAGACATCCTGTGCAGCAGGCAGACAATCTCGGCGCCGTCCCCGGCGTCGACCATGGCTTTTGCTCGATCAATGATCCGCTACGGCCAGAAACCGTGTTCATCTGCAAGCAGGTGCACAGCGCCTCGGTGATTGAATGGCAGGCCGATCAGGTGGCCAACACCCTTGAGGCGGACGGCGTGTTCACCCGCGAGCATCAGGCGATTGCGGTGATTACAGCCGACTGCCTGCCGGTGCTTGTCGCCTCGGAAAACGGCGCAATGGTTGCCGCCGTGCATGGCGGTTGGAAGGGACTGCAAGGCGGGATCATCGCCAACGCGGTGCAACGCTTTGCCGACCAAGGCATTCCCGTGGACCAATTGCGAGTGGCCATCGGACCGTCGATCAAGCCGTGCTGTTATGAAGTGAGCGAGGGGTTTATCGGGCAGTTCCAGATCGATCAAGGCCACTTGTGGTGGAATGGCCTGGCGCCATGGAGCTTTGCGCAACCGACCCCATTGCTGCCACCCGAGATTGCACCGCCGTATGCCAGGCAAGCGGGAAGTGCCTGGTTCGATTTGAGCGGGTATGGGGTGATGCTTCTGCAAGCGGCGGGACTCAAACGTGAGCAGATTGAAGTCAGTGAGGTGTGCACTTATTGCACATCGCCCACCTTCGCCAGCTACCGCCGAAGAACTCATCACCCGCAGGAACCGAAGACGTTGATCTATTCGTGGATTGCTCGCCGAGACCGGTGAGAGAGAACCTACAAAGGATACCGAGAATATTCCAGCGCATATCCTGCACAAAATCGCAAAGGACATGAACCATGCCACTCACTGAGAAGCAACTGAAGGAACGTGACGCCAAACGTAATATTGGCGAAGAGTTACTGGCCGCCATACAGGATGTTAAAGCGGGACATTACGGCGCTGTGCATCAGGTTGAAATCACTCAAGCCGCAGAAGCCAGGAGTAAAACCGGATTGTCACAACCCAAGTTTGCCGAGCTTTTAGGGGTTTCGGTAAGAACACTTCAAGAGTGGGAACAAGGGCGTCGCTCTCCTTCCGGGGCCGCACGCTCACTGCTGCACATAGCAGCCATACGGCCAGACGTTTTCCGGGAAGTACTCAGTAACGCCTGATGACGCTACTGAGCTGTCGGTCGATGACTACCGACTGATCTTGAGCCCCTTGCGCCCGGCATGGCGCTCCAGTGCCAGCTCGATCAAGCGGCTCACCAGCTCGCTGTAGCTCATCCCCGCTGCCTGCCACAGCTTGGGGTACATGCTGATGCGGGTGAAGCCGGGCAGTGAGTTGATTTCGTTGATCAGCACTTCGCCGTCGTCGGTGAGGAACACATCGACCCGGGCCAGCCCGGAGCAGCCCAGCACACCGAATGCCTCGATGGCCAACTGGCGGATACGCTCACTGGCGTCATGGCTGATAGCGGCCGGCACCACCACTTGGGCGGCCTGCTCGTCGATGTATTTACTGTCGTAGGAATAGAAGCCGTTGCTCACCACGATCTCGCCACAACCGCTGGCGATGGGGTTGTCGTTGCCCAATACGGCGCATTCGATTTCGCGGCCTTGAACGGCGGATTCCACCAGCACTTTTTCATCAAAACCCAAAGCCAGCTCGACGGCTGCGTGGTACTCGGCTTCGCTGGCAACCTTGCTCACACCCACCGAAGACCCCTGGTTCGCGGGTTTGACGAACATCGGCAAGCCCAGTTTGTTGACGGCCGTTTCAAAGGATGTGCGCGCCGCATTGCCACGGGTCAGGGTGATGAACGGGGTAACGCCAATACCGGCATCGCGTAGCAGGCGCTTGCTGATGTCCTTGTCCATGCACACCGCCGAGCCGAGCACATCGGAGCCAACGAAAGGCATATCGGCCATGCGCAGCAAACCTTGCAGGCAGCCATCTTCACCCAGGGTGCCGTGGACGATGGGGAAGATTACGTCGATGTGTTCCAGCATACCCTGCCCGGAGGTTTCCACGACTTGCCGGCTGCCCTTGCCTGGCACCACCGCCAGTTCGCGGTTGGACTGGTTGAGGGCGATCAGCGCCGGGTTCTCCTGGTTGATCAGGAAGTTCGACGTGTCGTTGAGGTGCCAGTGGCCGGCCTTGTCGATGCCGATCAGGACGGGCTCGAAGCGCGTACGGTCCAAGGCGTCGACGATATTGCGCGCCGATTGCAAAGAAACTTCGTGCTCGGCCGAACGGCCACCAAAAATAATACCCACCCGCACCTTGCTCATGACCCGGCCTCACAGTTGAAAGTAAGGCTTCTTAACACGGGCGGTCAGCGATTCGCCACCAGATGTGCACCGAACAGTACGTAGCAACCACCGGCAAAACGGTCGAGCCACTTGCGCGAACGACTGTAGAGGTTGGCCATGCGCTCACTGGAAAACACCAGTGCAACGGCGCAATACCAACTGAACGACAAGCTGGCCATGACGACCACAGCCAGCGTCAGCAGCAACGGCGAGGGCGAAGGAGGCATGGTCGAGGCGAAGATCGTCGCGACAAACAAGGCGGACTTCGGGTTGGACAAATTACCGAGCAAACCCAGCCGCCAAGCCGACAACAGCGAGCGTCGCTGCCCATCCGCCAGCGGGTTCCGGCCCGCGACCGGTACCGAACGTTTGAACAGCCTGAGCCCCAGGTAAATCAGGTAGCAGCCACCGATAATCTTGAACGCCAGGTACAACATGGGCGCCGCCGTAAACAACGACTTGATGCCCAGGCCACCGGCCACTCCCCACAGCACCGTACCCGAGGCGACACCTGCCGAGGCCGCCACACCATGGCGGCGCGAGGCATTGGCGGCTAACTGGGCGATGTTGAAAAAATTCGGCCCCGGGGTGACGACAGCAACTATCCAGAGCAACGCTAACGAGAGCAATGGCGCGGTATAGACCCAGTGTGAAAGCTCCATAAACTGACCCCTGCTCGAAAAAATCGCCAATCCGTGTGAAAGCAGCATAAGCCGATCCCTGTTCGAAAAATAGTTAGCCGCTACCGCTCGACCGGAGGTTCCGGCATATGCACCAACAGATCACCGGGCTGGCACTGCAGATAGGCGCAGATGGCATCCAGCGTTCCCAGCCGTATACCCTTGACCTTGCCTTGTTTGAGCAACGACAGGTTCTGTTCGGTAATCCCGATGGCGGCCGCCAGGTCCTTGGATTTGACCTTGCGCCGGGCAAGCATGACGTCCAGCTCAATCACAATGGGCATTTCAATCTCAGACAAAGGTGCGGTTTTCGGAATCGACTTCACTGGCCTGCCACAGAATACGCGCAATCACTGCGATACAACCGGCCAGAAACAGTGCCACAACGCTGGGCGCCGTCACGCTCAGGGTGATCAATCGCTCGCCGACCGGCAAGGTCATCGTTATCCAGGCGCTCAGCAATGGTTCGCATAGGAAGTCCAGCAAGACCCAGATCGCGACGGCTTTCCCAACCTTGCCCAAGTGCGAAGCGGCCGTGCTGGAAAAGTACTCACCCCGCGAATAGCGCTGGAACAGCTTGCGCAGATGATTCAAGCCACTCGCCAAGGCCATCAGCGGAATACTCGACAGCACAATGGCGCCCAGGGTTTGCCATAGCGGGAACAGGGCTACCTGGTCCATGCGCCCCTGGATCAGGCGATCGCTCAGCGCAAAACTGAAGCCTCGCCCACCAGTAGAGGAGCTCAAGGTTGGAAACAACCACACAGCCGCGTTCAGGACCAGCATGCCGACAATCAGCAACAATGTGATCACTGACATTCGTTGGCTAAGCAGGGCAAGACGTTGAGTGTTCATAAACAACCTCGTTGAATTAATGTCGAGGCAAAATAGCGAATTTATTATCGTAAAACAATAATAATTTACCGATAAACGATTAAAACCGCTCATCCTTCCCAAAAAAACCTGCACAATCGTTCAAGACCACGCCCCACAACCTGCACAGACTGGGTTAACGTGTTTCCACCTCTATTTGTGACAAGTCACCATGGGCCAACCCACCTCCACCCTCGACTGGCTGCACCGCGCCCCGCACGCCAGCGGCCTGGACCGTATCGAGGCGTACTTTGCGGGCTTTGCATTCGATCCCCATCGCCATGACACCTATGCGATCGGGCGCACGTTGTTTGGCGTGCAGAGCTATCACTACCGGGGCTGCATGACCCACAGCCTGCCCGGCACGACCATGGTGATTCACCCGGATGAAACCCATGACGGCCGCGCCAGCAGCGTGGAAGGCTTCAAGTACCGCATGATTTATGTGGAACCGGCGTTGATCCAGCAGATTCTCGGAGGCCGGCCTTTACCGTTTATCCACAAGGGCCTGTCGACAGACCCACGGTTATTTCGCGCCAGCGAAGTGTTGCTGCAAAGCCTCGATTGCCCGATCGACCCGATGCAGGAGCAGGACGCACTGTACGACCTGGCCCAGGCACTGAACGCCGCCTCGGGGGTGATTGTCAGCCGCAAGTCGTTCGACTACGTCGCCGCCGAGCGCGCTCGGGAATTTATCCACAGCGCGCTGGGCCGCAGCATTACCCTGGATGAAATGGCCGACCACTGCGGGCGTGATCGCTGGGCCTTGTCGCGGGACTTTCGCTTGTTGTTCGGTACCAGCCCTTATCGCTACTTGACCATGCGGCGGCTGGACCTGGTACGCAGCCTGCTGGCCCAGGGGCAATCGTTGGTAGACGCGGCACTGACCGCCGGCTTCACCGACCAGAGCCATATGACCCGGCAATTTCGCAGCACCTACGGCATGCCGCCGTCGCGCTGGGTGAAGATGCTCGGGCGCTGAAAAAACTGGCTCGCTTTATGTGTAGGAGCGAGCTTGCTCGCGAAAAACTCACAGGCACCGCGCTCATCCAGGCAGCACGCGTTATCGTTGACGTTTTTCGCGAGCAAGTTCGCTCCTACAGAGGGTGGGTTCAGGGCACCAGTTGACGCCCGACAACCGGTGCGCCGATGCTCAGGAAATTCCCGCCGGCAATGTGGTGCAAGGTGCGTAGCTCATCATGCCCTTCAAAATGCCAATGCCCCTCGCTGAACACCCGCACATCGGCGTAGGCGGCAACCACTTCGCCCAGAAACAGGTCGTAGGTCTGCTGGTTGTGGGGTTCGGGTAACAAGCGGCATTCCAACCAGGCCACGCAGCCTTCCAGCAGCGGCGCTTCGGTGTGCTCCCCGCTAAAGGTTTGCAGGCCGTAGGCGGCAAACTTGTCGGTTTCAGCGCCGGTCGTATTACCGACCGTCTGCACCAGGTCAGCCTGGGCCACACAGGGCACCTGGAGCACGAAGGTGCCGGCGCTTTCGAGCAATTGGCGGGTCCAGGTGGATTTGTCCAGGACCACCGCGACTTTCGGCGGTTCGAAATCCAAGGGCATGGCCCAGGCTGCAGCCATGATATTGCGCTTGCCCTCAAAGGCTGCGCTCACCAGTACGGTCGGCCCGTGGTTAAGCAAACGATAAGCTTTGGACAGAGGAACGGGGCGACGATGGGTAGGACTCATGGAAGGTCGGCTCTTCATGCAAGAAAGAACCTACGATACCTGAGCCCTATGCTCAGCTCGACAGCTGATTGGCGAACTGCCCGACCGCGCTGACCACTTTCTGCGCGCCGTCCTGGATTTCCACAATCACCGTACCCGCCTCGGACGCCAGCGCCAGCCCCTGTTCGGCTTGCACGCGGCCATCGGTCATCAGGGCGACCGCATCGCGGGCCATATCCTGGTTCTGACGCACCACACCGACAATCTCCTCAGTGGCTTTGCTGGTACGTGATGCCAGCTGACGAACTTCATCCGCCACCACCGCAAAACCACGGCCTTGCTCACCGGCACGGGCCGCCTCGATGGCCGCATTGAGCGCCAGCAGGTTGGTCTGCTCGGCAATACCGCTGATGGTCTTGACGATGCTGCCGATCACCTGGGACTGCTCGTTCAGCGCTTCAATGCCTTCGCCGGCCTGCTGCATGTGCTTGGCCAGGTCACGCATCACCCCCACCGCCTGCGTCACGACAGTGGTGCCGCGCTGAGCGCTGCTGTCGGTTTGCTGCGAGGTGCTGTAGGCAATGTTGGCGGCCTCGGCCACGGCCTGCTCCCGGTTGACCTGGTCGGTGATCACCGTGGCGAACTTGACCACTTTGTACACTCGATCATTGGCATCCAGCACCGGGTTGTAGGTCGCTTCCAGCCACACCAGACGACCCTGGCTGTCGACACGCTTGAAGCGCGCCGCGATGAATTCTCCGGCCTTCAAGCGCGTCCAGAAATGCTGGTATTCGGCGCTGTTGTATTCCTCCGGCTCGCAGAATATGCGGTGATGCTTGCCCTGAATCTGCGCCAGGCTGTAGCCCATGCCATTGAGAAAACGGTCGTTGGCGGTCAGCACATGACCGTCGAGGTCAAACTCGATGACCGCAGTGGAGCGCACCAGCGCCGTGATCAGGTTTTCATGCTCACGCGAGGCCTCGATGGTACGGGTCAGGTCGCTGGAGACGATCGAGAAATATTTGATGCGCCCGTCCGAACTGCGCACCGGCTGCACGATCGAGCGCAGCCATGCTTCCTTGCCATTGCCGCGCATCAGGCGCACGGTGCCGGCATAGTGTTCACCGCGTACCAGTGCGTTCTTGAAACGCTGCTGGAATTCGTTGTCGCGTACATGTGCCGGAAACAACTCGTCAATCAAGCGCCCCGACAGTTGCGTACCTTGATAAGCCATCTCCTGAAGAAAGAGGGCGTTGACCGATGCGATACGCCCTTGCGGGTCCAGGGTGATCGCGATCATTTCGCTTTCCAGGCTCTCTTTAACCTGTTGCAAGCTGGACAACTCTTCGCGAAGAGCCGACAGCTCCTGCTTCAAACGGGTCGTGAACATGGGGCACCAATGATCAAATGATGACAGGGTATTGTCTGCATCGGCGCGGCCGGCGTTTTCTGAAGAGGGTTTCACCTCAGATCCAACTATATTCCTGGCCGGTCAGCCGCCATTGTTCCGGCATACCCCCATCACTTGATACTCCAGGGTATTGAGCTTGCCCGTGGAGTCCTCATAGGTCATGCGTGACGGCACCGGGTTGCACGAGCGGATGGGCGGCGTCACGTTGACCACGTTGGCGATGTCCAGCTTCATGCCGTAGCGATACGCCTGTACCTCGGGTGCCGGCTTGCCGACCCTGGCCGCGTAATCGGCCATAGCCTTTTCATTGCGCTCCATCATCAGAGCGAACGTACGATCCCCGCCGCCTTCGGCCAATGCGCCAAAAGACAGGATAGCCGTTAATACACCCAGGCCAATTTTATAAAAGTTCATTACCGGTTCCTCGTCTGAAAGTTCAGTGCCGAGATTAACCAGCCAACCCTGACGCCATGTTCACGACAACATTACTTATTTGTTAGGTGGCCATGACTTTCCAGAATTGTAATGTTCGAGCCACTTTCCCGTTATCTGAGGTTTGCAACTATCAGCTTGGGCCAGATCAATAAGAACGCCCGCCCCCATAAGAAGCCGATAACTGCCAAGCCCCAGGAGCGAACCATGAATATCCGCCACTACACCCTTCCCTTTTCGTTGATCGCCGCATTGCCCCTGACCGCCGTGGCTGCTGAGGACAAGCCCGAAGGGTTTATCGAAGGCAGCAGTGTCAACGTGCTAGCGCGCAATTTTTACTTCAACCGAGATGATCGCAAGGGCCAATCCAGCCCCACCGGTAACGGTTATTCCGCGGCCTGGGCGCAGGGGTTGATCGGCAAATTCGAATCCGGTTTTACCCAAGGCACGGTGGGGTTCGGCCTGGATGCGTTCGCCATGTACGGCCTGCAACTCGACTCGGGCAGGGGCCGCAGCGGCGGCAAGGGCTCGTTCGGCGTGCTGCCGGTGGATAGCGACAACCACCCTGAAAACAGCTACAGCAAAGTTGGCGGCGCGGTGAAATTGCGCGTGCTCGACACCGTGATCAAGGCCGGTGATGTGTTCCCGCTCACCCCCGTGGTGGCGTACGGCGACTCGCGTTTACTGCCGCAAAGCTTTCGTGGCGTGACCGCGCAAAACACCTCCATCGAGGGTTTGAGCCTGCAAGGCGGGCGCTTGAGCGGCATGAGCCAACCCAACGAAAGCGGCATGAACAACGGTTTCGCGACCTTCTATGCAGGCAAGGTGGACTCGCCCTGGATCGGCTACTTCGGCGGTGATTACCAGCTCAACAAACACTTGAGTGTGAGCCTGTACAGCAGCCGCTTGAAGGACGCCTGGGATCAATATTATTTCGGCAGCGCCGCCAGTTACCCGATGAACGATGACGTCTCATTGTTCGGCGACTTCAACTATTACAAAGCGGTGGACGAAGGCAAAAAACGCCTGGGTGAGTTCGATAACAACATCTGGAGTGCCAGGCTCGGGGTCAAGATCGGCGCCCACAGCGTAGCCGTCTCGCATCAGCGCAACAACGGCGATGACGACTTTGATTATCTACGCCAATCAGACTCGATCTTCCTCAATAACTCGATCCAGTACAGCGACTTCAACGCGCCCAAGGAACGCTCCTGGATGCTGCGCTATGACCTGGACATGCAGCCGTTCGGTATCCCCGGCCTGTCGTTCATGACCCGCTACGGTAAAGGCACGGGTGCCGACTACAGCAACGCCAACGCCGTCTACATGCGCCGCGATGCAGCGGGTAACCCGCTGACCGACCAGCGTCGCTGGGAGCGGGATATCGAGGCCAAATATGTGGTGCAAAGTGGCACCTTGAAAGACCTGTCATTGCGCCTGCGCCAGGCCAGCGTGCGCTCCAGTGCATTTGAGTCGGACCTGGAGGAAGTTCGCTTGATTGCCGAATATCCACTGGTAGCGCTGTAAGTGATTACATTCGTTCGCCGTTGACCAACATCTGTTCACAAATTCCCAGTTATCAAAACTGTAATATTGGCCTCACCTTCTCGTTAAGTTGATCTTCCTATACTGGCCTCAACTTATTCACCGAGCACATTCATCTCTGAAGCTTTTGTGTAGCTCCTTTGGAAAGAGATGGATTTTTAACGCCCCGCCTGGGGCGTTTTTTTTGAGCCCGGCTTTGTGCGGCCGATGGTCGCAGTTGACCCTGAAGCTACTTCACGGTTCAGACTTTTCCTACTCCCCCAACGCACAGCCCATAAGGAAATGGCCTTCTTTTCTCTTCGTGATAGGTAACCCCCCATGCGTATCCTTGTGGTTGAGGACGAACAAAAAACCGCCGACTACCTGCAGCAAGGCTTGAACGAAAGCGGCTATGTGGTGGACTGCGCCAGCAATGGCATTGACGGCCTGCACCTGGCCGGGCAACACGCGTATGAACTGGTGATTCTCGACGTCAACCTGCCCGGCAAAGATGGCTGGGAAGTGTTGGAGCAATTACGCCGCAACGGCACCCAGCGCGTGATGATGCTGACCGCCCGTGGCCGACTGGCGGACAAGATCAAGGGCCTGGACATGGGCGCCGATGATTACCTGGTCAAGCCCTTCGAATTTCCCGAGTTACTGGCGCGGGTGCGCACGCTGCTGCGGCGCAGCGAACATATTCAACAGCCCGAAGTGTTTCGCGTGTCGGACCTTGAGTTGGACCCTCGCCGCCATCGTGCCTATCGCGGCAACCGGCGCATTGACCTGACCACCAAGGAGTTTGCCCTGCTGCAGGTGCTGATGCGCCAGACCGGCGAAGTACTGACCCGCACGCAGATCATTTCCCTGGTGTGGGACATGAACTTCGACTGCGATACCAACGTGGTGGAAGTCTCCATCAGCCGCCTGCGTGCCAAGGTCGATGACCAGAGCGAGGTCAAGCTGATCCACACCATCCGCGGTGTGGGCTACGTGTTGGAGGCGCGCCCATGAAAACCGGCAGTCTGTCGATGCGCCTGGGCCTGACCGTCAGCCTGATGGGCGCGGGCCTGGTCGTGCTGCTGGCGACCCTGGCCTACCTGGCCCTGACCCATGAGCTGGAAAAACTGGCGCGCAAGGGCCTGGAAAGCAAGATGGAACAGATCCAGCACAGCCTCGCCCTGGGCCTCGATACCCATGCCATTCGTGCCCGGCCACATTCGCTGATGGACCTGGTAATGGGCCACGACAACTTCTACCTGACCATCGTCGGCACCGCGCCCAACAACAGCGTACTGCTGAGCGTCGGTGCCAAGCCGCAAGAACCGCTGCTGACCGACTTCAAGCCTCGGGAAACCCTCGGTTACCTGAACTGGACGGACAGCTATGGCAACCAGGTACTCAGCGCCTCCAGCCTGATGCGCCTGGCCAGCGGCGAACGCGTACGGGTGCTGCTGTCGCTGGACCGCATGGACGACCAGGCACTGCTCAGCGCCTACCTGCGAGCCACTATCATCGCGCTGCCCATGTTGCTGATCCTGATCGGCATGGGTGCCTGGTGGCTGGTGCAACGCGGGCTCGCGCCATTGAAGCAGTTCAGTCATGTGGCAGCCCAAGTCACCACCCAGGACCTCACCCATCGGCTGTCCATCGATAACCTGCCCAAGGAACTGGGCGAGCTGGCCCAAGGCTTCAATGTGATGCTCAATCGCCTGGACGCCGGGGTGCAGCAGCTCTCGCAATTTTCCGATGACCTCGCCCACGAACTGCGTGCGCCCCTGACCAACTTGATGGGCAAGGCCCAACTGACCTTGTCACGCCAACGCCCGCCGGAGGAATACAAGGCCGTGCTGGAATCCAGCACCGAAGAACTGGAACGCCTGGGACGCATCGTCAACGACATGCTGTTTCTGGCCCAGGTCAGCCACCCGGCGGCACGCGCCTCATTTACGGCGGTCCCCTTGGCTGCTGAAGCCCATCGGGTCATGGAGTTGTTTGCGCTGAGTGCCGAAGACAAACAATTGACCCTGACCTTGAGCGGCGACGCCCAGGTACTCGGGGACCGCCTGATGATCCAGCGTGCGCTGTCCAATCTGCTGTCCAATGCCATCCGCCACAGCCCGGCGGGCTCGCATATTTCGTTGCTGGTGGAAACCTATGGCAACCAGGTGTCGGTATCGGTGAGCAACCCCGGCCCAGGCATCGAAGCCCAGCACCTGCCGCACCTGTTCGAACGTTTCTACCGCGTCGACAGCAGCCGCGCCCGCAACGAGGGCGGCACCGGCCTGGGGCTGGCCATCGTGCGGTCGATCATGACCTTGCACCAGGGGCAGGCCGACGTACGCAGCCTGCCCGGTGGTTTCACGCTGTTTCGCCTGGTCTTCCCACTCGTATGAGTTCATCTGACCTCAGACACCTAAATGTAGTGAGCGGGCTTGCCCCGCGCTGGGTGGCATAGCCGCCCCAACAAGGACGCCACGGTGTTTCAGGAAGACCGAGGCGCCTGGGTTTGGGGCGGCTGCGCCACCCAGCGCGGGGCGAGCCCGCTCACTACAAGGTCATTCTTCCTTGCGGTGCGCCCATTGATACAGCGCCGGCAGCACCAGCAAGGTCAGCAGCGTCGATGAAATAATCCCGCCGATCACCACCGTCGCCAACGGCCGCTGCACCTCTGCGCCGGTGCCGGTGGCGAGTGCCATGGGAATAAACCCGAGGGAGGCCACCAACGCAGTCATCAGTACCGGACGCAAGCGCGTCAGCGCACCTTCATTGACCGCGTTTGATAATGAACGCCCTTCCTCCCGCAGGTTGCGGATGAAGGCAATCATGACCAGCCCGTTGAGCACCGCCACCCCGGACAATGCGATGAAGCCCACGCCTGCCGAGATCGACAACGGAATATCCCGTAACCACAGGGCCATGATTCCGCCGGTCAGCGCAAACGGAATTCCGGTAAACACCAGCAGACCATCCTTGAGGTTGTTGAACATCATGAATAACAGCCCGAACACCAGCAGCAACGCCACCGGCACCACGATACGCAAACGCTCGGAGGCTTCCTTCAATTGTTCGAACTGGCCGCCCCAGGTGGTCCAGTAACCGGCGGGCACCTTCACCTGGCGGCTGATCGCCGTTTCGGCCTCTTCGACGAATGAACCGATATCCCGCCCCCGTACGTTGGCACTGACGATCACCAGGCGCTTGCCGTTCTCGCGGCTGATCTGGTTCGGGCCGAGCACCAGGTCCAGGCTGGCGACCTGGGACAAGGCAATAAAGCCCAATGGCCCCGCTCCGCTGCCGGCCATTGCCGGCACCGGGATCAGCAGTCGCGCAAGCCCCTCGATATCGGTGCGCAACGCATCGGACAAACGCACAACCATATCGAAACGACGATCGCCTTCGTACAAGGTCCCGGCCTGGCGCCCACCCACTGCGACGGCAATGGTGTCCTGCACATCGCCCACGTTCAGGCCAAAACGCGCGGCCTTGTCGCGGTCGATATTGATAGTCAGCACCGGCAGGCCGGAGGTCTGTTCCACCTTCACTTCCGAGGCGCCCGTGAGCTTTTTCAATGTTTCGGCAATTTCCTCGGCGGTCTTGTTCAGCACGGCCATGTCGTCACCAAACACCTTCACCGCCACATCACTGCGCACCCCGGAAATCAGTTCGTTGAATCGCAACTGGATCGGTTGCGACAGTTCATACGCGCTGCCCGGCACAATCGCACTGGCACGCTGGATATCGGCAATCAGCGCCTCGCGGGACTTCTTCGGATCGGGCCATTGCTCCTTCGGCTTGAGCATCACATAGCTGTCAGAAATATTCGGCGGCATCGGGTCGGAGGCGATTTCCGCCGTGCCGGTGCGGGCAAACACCCGCTCGATTTCCGGTACCTGGGCCAGCAAGGTTTTTTCCAGTTGCTGCTGCATCTGCACCGACTGCGTCAGGCTGGTGCCGGGTACGCGCAAGGCCTGCTGGGCGAAGTCGCCTTCACTGAGGCTGGGGATAAACTCGCTGCCCATGCGGCTGGCGACCGCCCCGGAGGCGATGATGGTCAGCACCGCCAGGCCGAACACCAGCGAGCGACGAGCCATCACCCAATCCAGCACCGGGGCATAGGCCCGGCGCGCACTGCGCATTACCAGGTTTTCGTCTTCCTGGACCTTGCCGGTAACGAACAGCGCAATCGCCGCCGGCACAAAGGTCACCGACAAGATCATCGCGCCAAGCAGGGCGATCACCACGGTGAACGCCATGGGGTG
The DNA here is from genome assembly GCF_009935975.1 of Pseudomonas sp. Q1. Taxonomy (NCBI): domain Bacteria; kingdom Pseudomonadati; phylum Pseudomonadota; class Gammaproteobacteria; order Pseudomonadales; family Pseudomonadaceae; genus Pseudomonas; species Pseudomonas sp. Q1. The sequence goes on from NZ_QODI01000003.1 coordinate 458,476, forward strand.
GAACATCTTGCCGGCTACACCCGTCAGGGCGAAGATCGGCAGGTACACCACCATGATGATCAGTTGCCCGAAGATCAGTGCACGCCGCGCCTCCTTGGCCGCCGCGAACACCTCATGCAGGCGCTCGCTGCGGGTCAACAAACGCCCATGACGCTGCTGCGCGTGGGCCAGACGGCGGATGGCGTTCTCGACGATCACCACCGCACCATCGACGATAATGCCGAAATCCAGCGCGCCGAGACTCATCAAGTTGGCGCTGACTTTATTGGTGAACATGCCGGTAAAGGTGAAGAGCATCGCCAGGGGAATCACCATGGCCGTAATCAGCGCCGCACGGATATTGCCCAGGAACAGAAACAACACCGCAACCACCAGCAGCGCGCCTTCAAAGAGGTTCTTCTTCACCGTGGCGATGGCTTTTTCCACCAGGTTGGTGCGGTCGTAGACGGTAACGGCCACCACCCCCTCGGGCAGCGAACGGTTGATCTCTTCGAGTTTTTTCGCCACCGCCTGGGACACGGTACGGCTGTTTTCACCGATCAACATGAACACCGTGCCCAGCACCACTTCACGGCCGTTTTCAGTGGCCGCGCCGGTGCGCAGTTCGCGGCCGATCTCGACCTGAGCCACATTGCGCACGCGGATCGGCGTACCGTCCGAGGTGGTGATCACGATGTTGGCAATATCGTCGATGGACGCCACTTGCCCCGGCGCCCGAATCAACAACTGCTCACCGCTGCGTTCGATGTAACCGGCACCGACGTTGGCGTTGTTGCGTTGCAACGCCGTGACCAGATCCCCCAGCGTCAGGTTATAGGCGGCCAGGCGTTTGGGGTCCGGGGCGATCTGATACTCCTTGGCGAAACCGCCGATGGTATTGATCTCGGCCACGCCCGGCACGTTGCGCAATTGCGGCTTGATGATCCAATCCTGGATTACACGCAGATCGGTCGGCGTATAGGGGGTACCGTCGTCCTTGCGTGCGTCGTCCTCGGCCTCGACCGTCCACAGGAAGATTTCCCCGAGGCCGGTTGAAACCGGCCCCATGGCGGTTTCGATACCCTCGGGCAGCTGCTCGCGGGCCACCTGCAGGCGCTCGTTGACCAACTGACGGGCGAAAAACAGGTCGGTGCCGTCCTTGAAAATCACCGTGACCTGGGACAAACCCGAACGCGACAGCGAACGCGTCTGCTGCAAACCCGGCAGCCCGGCCATCGCGGTTTCGATCGGAAAGGTGATGCGTTGTTCGGTTTCCAGCGGCGAAAACCCGGCCGCCGCCGAGTTGATCTGCACCTGCACATTGGTGATATCAGGCACGGCGTCGATGGGCAACTTCTGATAGCTGGCAATGCCGACACCGGCCATCAGCAGCACCGCCAGCAGCACGATGATGCGCTGCTCGATGGCAAATTGGATAAGGCGCTCAAACATGGGAAATCACTCGCAGGATCAATGGGCGTGTTCGGCCGAGCCTTTGCCCAATTCGGACTTGAGGATGAAGCTGCCGACGGTTGCCACCTGTGCCCCGGCATCGAGACCTTTGCGGACCTCGACGTAGCCGTTTTCACTCACGCCCAGTTCGAGATGGCGAGTGATAAAACCGTCCGGGGTGCGCACAAACACCGAAGGTTTGTCCTCGACGGTCTGGATCGCGGTTTGCGGCACGGTGACCTTGGCCTGGTAGGTGTCGGTGGCTACTTGCACCGTCACAAACAGGCCCGGACGCCAGGCGTCATCAGGGTTGGGCACGCTCACGCGCACGCTGGCAGTGCGCGTCTGCTCGCCGAGCAGGTTGCCGACATAAGCCACCGTGCCGAGCACATCGGTGCCCATTTCGGTGGAGCTGACTTTCACCGGTTTACCGATGCGCACCTTGTTCAGGTCTTTGGGAAATACACCGAAGGTGACCCACACCTGGGACAGGTCCGAGAGCGTGAAGGCGTTGCTGGTTTCGCTGACCACTTCGCCGACGCCAAGGTGCTTTTCCACCACCACACCGGCGAACGGCGCGCGCAACTCGTAGCGATTACCGCCCGCCAAGACCGCGCTGCCGCTCAGGGCGTTCATCTTTTGCCGAGCGTTGTTCAGGGCAATTTCGGCCTCCTGCAAAGTCTGGCGTGCCAGCAGGTAATCCTGCTCTGCGGAGATCTCGTCCTTCCACAGCTGGCGCTCACGCTGGAAGGTGGTGCGCGCCAGTTCGACACGGCGCTCGCTGGCGGCCAACTCGCTACGTTGATCGGAGATCTGCTGGCTGGCGATAACCGCCAACAGTTCGCCCTTCTTCACCGCTTGCCCGAGGTTGACCTTGACCGCCTCTACGACGCCCGCCGCACGCGGAACAATGTGCGAGGTGCGGTCTTCGTCGAAGCGTACTTCTCCCGGCAATGTCAGCAGCGTACTGAGCGCACGGGGCTGTGCCTGCGCCAGTTGAATACCGGCGGCCTGGATCTGCGCCTCAGTGAGTTCGAGTTTGCCTTCCTCTTCATCGGCGCAGGCAAAACCCGACAGCATCAGGCTCAGGGCGACGGCGAGCGCCATGCCATGTTTCTTGTTCATCAAAAAGACTCCAGAAAAAATCAAAACCGGGCGAGGTCGCCGTAGATCCGTTCGATACGCACCCAGGCGTCGGTGGCCTGGGCGGTCGCCGTGAGGTATTGGGTGCCTGCAGCGATCAAGGTGCGCTGGGCATCGAGCACGTCGAGGAAGTTGAACTTGCCCATCTCGAAGCCACGGGTGGCACTGTCGACCGCGCGCTGGGCCGCCGGCAGAATCTGCTGGTTGAACGCTTGCACCTCGGTGTTTGCGGTTTGCCACAGGTCCAGCGCCTGACGGGTTTCGGTGCGCAGCCGCAGCTCGGTGGCATTGCGCAGGTCGCGAGCCTGGTCCGCACGGCGGCTGGCGGCGAGCACATTGCCCTGGTTACGGTTGAACAGCGGGATCGGCATCGACACCCCGACCACATTCACCCGCTCGCGCACGCTGGCGTCGTATTGGCTGCCGACCGACACGTCGAGGTCGGGAATGCGTTGGGCTTTTTCCAGGCCCACACTGGCTTCGCTTTGCAGGATCTGTAACTCGGCCAGACGCAATTCGGTGGTTTGCGCAAGGCGTGACAGCAATTGCGCAGAGGACGGCAAGGGCGGTGAGGATTGGCTTTGCGTGGCGACAGCCTGGAAGTCAGGCGCGGCGCTGCCGGTGCTAGCGGCCAAGCGGCGGTAGGCATCGGTGAGGCCGACCTGCGCACGGTTCAACTCCAGGCGAATCTCGGACAGTTGCACCTGGGCGCGGGTAGCTTCCACCGGTGAGGATTTACCGGCGTTGACACGCCCATTGGCGACCACCAGGCCGCGTTCGGCCAAGGCCATTGAGCGCTGCGCGAGGTCGAGGCGTTCCTGGGCGCGCAGGGCGCTGTAATAGCTGTCGATCACTTCGGCGCGAAGGCCGTTGCGGCGCTGCTCCAAGGACAGCGCGGCGGCGTCCTGGGCGCGGGTCGCCACGTCGATTCGCGCACCGCGCTTGCCGCCCAGCTCCAGGGTCTGGCTGAGTTTGACGGTCGTGGTGCGGCTGTTGCGGCGGGTGTCTTCCGCGTCCCAGGAGGCCACCGGGTTGGGGATCAAGCCGGCCTGTTGGCGACCGCCCTGGGCAATCTCGATCTCCCATTGCGCAGCCGCCAGTTCAGGGTTGTTGGCGAATGCGGCTTGCAAGGCTGAGTCGAGGGTGAGGGTTTGCGCCTGGGCGACACTTGCGGCCATCCACAACGTCATCGCGCCTAAAAATGCTCTTACGGAAATTGCCATAACGAAAGTTCCACGCCCATGAAGTCGCTGAGGTTCCCAGCGGGGGCAATGTAACTTTCGTTACTTATCAGAGCGGTGGGTGGAACATTACAAATCCGTTAGCCGGGATCAGGCGTGAACCTCGTCGTGCTCGTCATGTTGAAAACCCTCCCCTTCGACCTGAATGGTCGCGTGGGAAATATCGAATTGTTCATGCAGCATTTCCGTGACCGCACTAAGGATTTGTTGCTCGGTGCCCTTCGACGCGTCCGCCACCAAATGGGTGCTCAGCACATTTTTGCCGCTGGTCAGGGCCCAGATATGCAGGTCGTGCACGCCCTTGACCCCGGGTACATTGCCAATGGCCTGCTCGATCTGATCGATATCCAGGCCCTGCGGAACACCTTGCAGCAGCACGTTCATGCTTTCCTTGAGCAGCGTCCAGGTGCGTGGCAATACCCAGAAACCAATCGCCGCCGCGACCACGGAGTCGATCCAGCCCCACCCCGTGAACATGATCACCACCGCCGCGATGATCACACCGATGGAACCGAGCATGTCGCTCCAGACCTCCAGGTACGCGCCTTTGACGTTCAGGCTCTCGCCGCTGGCGGCGCTGAGCAGGCGCATGGAGATCAGGTTGACGACCAACCCCAGCACCGCGATCACCAGCATGCCGGTGGACTGGATTTCGGCGGGCGCCTGTAACCGTTGATAGGCTTCGTAGAGGATGTAGAACGCCACCGCGAACAGCAGCAGCGCATTGAACGCCGCCGCCAGGATTTCGAAACGGGCGTAGCCAAAGGTGCGCTTGCGGTCGGCGGGGCGCTTGGCGACCTGGATCGCCACCAGGGAAATCGCCAGAGCCAAGGCGTCGGTCATCATGTGCGCGGCGTCCGACAACAGTGCCAGGCTGCCGGTGATGAAGGCACCGATCACCTCGGCGATCATGAAGCTGCCGGTCAACCCCAGGGCAAACCAGAGTTTTCTTTCGTGGCCGGCGCGTACTTGGGCGTGGCTATGTCCTGCACTCATGAAATGTCTTCCTGTGAGGGTGTCCGTCGATCATAGAGCTATAGGCCAGATCTTCGGACCTGCATTGCAAACTTGTCATCCGCTCGCCAGCTCGCCGTTACATTGGCCGCACCAAAATCGCTCATGACCGCTCTGGAACCGCTCTATCGGGTATGCTTTTCGAGCAGGAAACAAAAAGAAACATATTAGCCAACCTGTTCGATAAGGAGTTCCCTCTTGGAGTTATCGACTGCTGCGTGGATGGTTCACGACACACGCCTCATGTTTTGCGTCCTGCTGGCCATCGCCAGCATCATCGTGCTGATCAGCGCGACCAAATTACCGCCGTTCCTGTCGATCCTGATCGGCACCTTTATCGCCGGTGTCGGCGCCGGGCTACCGCCGGAAGAAGTTGCCAAAGCCTTCAGCAAAGGCGCCGGGGCGATCCTCGGTGAGGCCGGCATCATCATTGCGCTGGGCTCGATGCTCGGCGCGTTGATGGCCGAATCCGGCGCAGCCGACCGCATCGCCACCACGTTGCTCGGGCTGGGCAAGGGCAAGTCATTGCCGTGGGTAATGGCCCTGGTGGCGATGGTCATCGGCCTGCCACTGTTCTTCGAAGTGGGCCTGGTGATGATGGTGCCGATCATCTTCGTGATGGCCAAGCGTTCGAACCAGCCTCTGCTTAAAATCGCCATCCCGGCGCTCGCGGGCATGACCACCCTGCACGCCCTGATGCCACCACACCCCGGGCCGCTGATTGCGGTGGGCGCGTTGCACGCCGACCTGGGCCTGACCATGTTGCTGGGCTTCTGCCTGGCGGTACCGGCCGTGATGCTGGCTGGCCCGATCTATGGCAACTGGCTGTCTAAACGTCTGCACGTGGATGAACCGGCCGATATCGGCGCGCTGTTCAGCGCACCGCCCAAGGCCCCGCGCCAGCCGAGCTTTGGGGTGTCGTTGCTGATCATTCTGTTGCCGGTGATTCTGATGCTGGGCAGCACCCTGGCCAAAGTCGCGCTGCCGGCAGAAAGCAGCATCGGCCTGACCTTGAAGTTCCTCGGTGAACCACTGATCGCCCTCGGCCTCGCCGTGATCGCCGCTGTGATCTGCCTGGGCTGGGCCGCCGGCATGCCCCGCGCCGATGTCGGCAACACCCTGCGCAAAGCGCTCGCACCCATCGCCGTACTGCTGCTGACGATCGGCGCCGGCGGCGGCCTCAAGCAAACCCTGCTCGACGCCGGTGTCAGCCAGACCATCAGCAAGGTCGCCGAAGGCGCACACATGCCTTATCTCTTACTCGCCTGGCTGATCGCCGTGGCCTTGCGCCAGGCCACCGGCTCAGCGACCGTCGCCACGACCACCACAGCCGGCATTCTCGCGCCGATGATGGCCGGGCTGGCGGCAACGCAGAGCTCATTGGTAGCCCTGGCGATTGGCGCAGGCTCGGTGTTCTTCTGCCACGTCAACGACGCCGGGTTCTGGATGGTGCGTGAGTACTTCGGCTTACAGCTCAAGCAGACGATCTGGGTGTGGTCGGTACTGCAGACTATTGTGTCGGTCGTAGGTTTGATCGGGACGCTGTTGCTCTGGCATTTTCTGACCTGAGCCTCAGGCAGCCAAGGTGTGGCGCTTGCCAAACAGCGCCACACTCGCCACACCCACCGCCCCCATCACCGCGCAGTAACCCACACAAATCCACGGACTGGTCGGCATCAGCGCAATCAGCAACAGCGGCGTGGTACTCGCCCATAGCGCGTAGGCAATGTTGTAGGTAAAGGAAATCCCCGACACCCGCACCTGCGCCGGAAACAGCCCGACCATCACCGACGGCACCGCACCGACTACGCCACAACTCAAGCCCGCCAAGGCGTATGCCGCGCCCAGCCATACGCCACCGGCGATCAGGCTGGCGTACAACACCGCGATGCCTACCGGCAGCAGCAGGCTGTAGACCAGCACCGCACGCCAGGCGCCGATGCGGTCGACCAAAAGGCCGGCGAGCACGCAGCCGATGTTCAGGAAAACAATGCCCAACGCGCTCAAGGCGAAGGTGTGGCTGGGGCTCATACCGAAGGTTTTCTGCATCATGGTCGGGGTGATGACCACCAGTACCACCACGGCCGATGTCAGTACGCACGTGAGGATCATTGCCGGCAGCAACACGGCGCGATGCTCACGCAGCACGGTGCGCAGCGGCAGTTCGGCAGCGGCCTGGCGGCGTGCCTGCATTTCGAGGAACACCGGGGTTTCGCTGAGCCAGCGGCGCAGCCAGACGCCGATCACACCGAACACACCACCGAGCAGGAACGGGAAACGCCAGGCGTAATCGAGGATTTCGGCGGGGCTGAAGAGTTGCGCCAGCAGCGTCGCGGTGAGGGCACCAAGCAGGTAGCCGAAGGTCAGGCCGGCTTGCAGGAAACCCAGGGCGTAGCCGCGGTGATGGATCGGGGCGTGCTCGGCGACAAAGGTCCAGGCGCTGGGCACTTCGCCGCCGACCGCCGCCCCTTGCAGCACGCGCAAGGCGAGCAGAATCAGCGGTGCGAAATAGCCGATTTGCGCGTACGTCGGCATGATCCCGATCAGCAGGCACGGCAAGGCCATCATCAGAATACTCAGGCTGAACACACGCTTGCGTCCCAGATGGTCGGCGAAATGCGCCATCAGGATGCCGCCCAGCGGGCGTGCGAGATAACCGGTGACGAAGATGCCGAAGCTTTGCAGCAGGCGCAGCCACTCCGGCATTTCCGGCGGGAAGAACAGTTGGCTGAGGGTCAGCGCGAAGAATACGAAGATGATGAAGTCGTAGATTTCCAGGGCGCCGCCGAGGGCGGCCAGGCCCAGGGTTTTGTAGTCGGAGCGGGAAAAACGCTGCGCCTGTGAAGAGAAGGTGGCAGTCATGTGAAAGCTCGGCAGACAAACAAAATGGCGTGCAGGTTATGAGCTGAGCCCAATGATGGCAATCACGACAGATATATTTGTTTTCCTCATTGATCGATGAAGATAACTGCATTCCCATATCAATAGCCGTAGCGGAACATGCCGTAAAACTGCCGAACCTCATAATAAATACAAGAGGAATGACTCGTGGCCGATGCTATCGAAGAAAGCCGCTATGCCCGCTTTGCCCTGCGCTGCTCCAATTTCGCCGAGCGCTGGTTTCCTGACTCCTGGGTGTTTGCCGCCCTCGCCGTGATCATCGTGGCCGTGGCGACCCTGGGCATGGGCGCCGCGCCCACTGAAGCCGCCAAGGCTTTTGGTGACGGTTTCTGGAGTTTGATCCCGTTCACCATGCAGATGGCCTTCGTGGTGATCGGTGGTTATGTGGTGGCCAGCTCGCCACCTGCGGTGAAGTTGATCGACCGGCTGGCGCGTATCCCGAAGAACGGCCGCTCGGCCGTGGCCTGGGTGGCGTTGATTTCCATGGTCGCCTCCTTGCTCAACTGGGGCCTGTCCCTGGTGTTCGGTGGGCTACTGGTACGCGCACTGGCCCGACGCACGGATTTGCGCATGGACTACCGCGCCGCCGGTGCGGCTGCCTATTTGGGGCTGGGCGCGGTGTGGGCGCTGGGGTTGTCGTCATCCGCCGCGCAGTTGCAGGCCAACCCGGCGAGCTTGCCGCCCTCGATCCTGTCGATCACCGGGATGATCCCGTTCACCGACACCATCTTCCTGTGGCAATCCGGCGTGCTGTTGCTGGCGCTGATCGTAGTCTCGCTGATCATCGCCTACGCCACCGCACCAGGGCCGAACAGCGCCCGCGATGCCAAGGCGTGTGGCGTCGACCCAGCCTTCAACCTGCCCAAGCCGCAAGCACCGAGCCGCCCTGGCGAATGGCTGGAACACAGCCCGCTGCTGACCATCCTGCTGGCCTTGCTGGCCGCCGGCTGGCTGTTCCATGAGTTTTCGAGCAAGCCGGCGATCAGTGCGATCTCGGGGCTGAACACCTACAACTTCCTGTTCATCATGGTCGGCGCGCTGCTGCACTGGCGTCCGCGCAGCTTCCTCGATGCAGTGGCTCGCGCCGTGCCGACTACCACCGGCGTGCTGATCCAGTTCCCGCTGTACGGCTCGATCGCTGCGTTGATGACCGTGGTCAAGGGCGGCGATGGCCAGACCCTGGCGCACCATATCTCGACCTTCTTTACCTCTATCGCCTCCCACGACACCTACGCACTATTGATGGGCGTGTACTCGGCGGTCCTGGGCTTCTTTATTCCGTCAGGCGGCGGCAAGTGGATCATCGAAGCGCCTTATGTGATGCAAGTGGCCAATGACTTGCAGTATCACCTGGGCTGGGCAGTGCAGATCTACAATGCCGCCGAAGCGCTGCCGAACCTGATCAACCCGTTCTACATGCTGCCGCTGCTGGGCGTGTTGGGGTTGAAGGCACGGGATCTGATCGGGTTTTCGTTCGTGCAACTGCTGGTGCACACGCCGTTGGTGCTGTTCCTGCTGTGGGCGCTGGGGACGACGTTGAAGTATTTGCCGCCGGTGATGCCTTAAAAGCAGCGCAAGCTTCAAGTTACCGGCGTCACGCTTGTCGCTTGAAGCTTACGACTTGAAGCTGTCTTCGTTCCGTCACATTGCATTGCTACCGTCCTGCGAAATATCTTGCAACATCTCGCCAGCAAGGACTCCCAGCAATGAGTGACGAGCACGAAGAACGCCCTTCCCCCGATTCCGTAGCCCAACCGCCGGTCGATACCAGCCGCCGGCGCTTCCTGGGGGGCGCGGCGGTGCTGGGGGTGGGCGCGACGTTGAGTGCCTGCGGCAACGCCAACCAGACGCCGGGCAAACCGGTGGAGCGGCCACTGACGCCGCAAGAGCTGGACAAGGCCCTGCACGAGCAGGTGAAAACCGTGGTGGTGATTTATGCCGAGAACCGCAGCTTCAACAATCTGTTTGCGGACTTCCCTGGCGTAGAAAAACCCTTGTCGGCGCTGTCGGCCGCAGACACCCAGCAACGCGACCGCGACGGCAGCCTGCTGAGCACATTGCCACCGGCCTGGGGCGGTGTGTTGCAAGTCGGCCCACAAACGGTGGATGGGGTGACCTATCCCAGTGAAGTGCAATTCCAGGAAAACCTGCCCAACGCACCGTTTGCCCTCAAGGGGCCGAACGCCGAAGACCTGCCGCTGAGCCTGGTCACCCGTGATTTGTGGCACGTGTTCTATCAAAACCAGATGCAGATCAACGGCGGCAAGAACGATAACTTCGTCGCCTGGGCCGATTCCGGTGGTCTGGTAATGGGTTATTACGCCCAGAGCCGTTACTCCCTGCGCCTGTGGGACGTGGCCAAGGAATTTGTGCTGTGCGACAACTTCTTCCAGGGAGCATTCGGTGGCTCGTTCCTTAACCACCAGTATCTGATCAGCGCTACCGCGCCGTTTTATCCCAATGCTGCGCAATCGGTCGCCAAGGCCCAGATCGCCACGCTGCAAAGCGATGACCCGACCGACACTCGTCTCAAGCCGTTGGACAAGTCCCCCGCCAGCGCCATGACCGGCCCGCCGCAGTTCGGTCCTAGCGCACTGACCCCGGATGGTTACGGCGTGAATACCTTGGCGCCGCCCTACTGGCCGACCTGGATTCGCGACCCGCAAAACCCGGACTACGCCAAGGCCGATCTGCCCAACGTACTGGTACCGCAGACCCACGAACACATCGGCGACAAGTTGTCGAAGAAGAACGTCGACTGGGCCTGGTATGCCGGCGCATGGCAAGCGACCCTGGACCAGTTCAAGGATTCGGGCGGCATCCCGAAGATCCCGAACTTCCAGTACCACCACCAGCCATTCAACTATTTCAAGCAACAAGGTCCGGAAAATCGCGCTGAACGCGACAAACGCCTGCGCGACGGCGGCTTGGGCGATGAGGCCAGCACCAACAAATTCTTCGCCGACGCCCAGGCCGGCAAGCTGCCCGCCGTGACCTTCTACAAGCCCCAGGGCAACCTGAACATGCACGCCGGTTACGCCGACGTGGCATCGGGTGATCGCCACATCGCCCGCGCCTTGAAAGTCCTGCAGGAAAGCCCGCAGTGGAAAAACATGGTCGTGGTGGTCACCGTGGATGAAAACGGCGGCTGGTGGGACCACGTTGCTCCGCCCAAGGGCGACCGTTGGGGCCCGGGCAGCCGGGTGCCGGCGCTGGTGGTGTCGCCATTTGCCCGTAAAGGCACGGTTGACCATACGGTGTACGACACAGCATCGATCCTGCGCTTGATCACCCGGGTGTTCCAGTTAGAGAAACTGGACGGTCTCAAGCAACGGGATGACGCGATGATCGCCCGTGGCCAGAAGCCCATGGGCGACTTGAGCAACGCATTGCAGTTCAATGTGTAGGTTTTCTTATCCAATAGCGACACACCGGGCGATTTAACACGCAGTTTTGCTGGTCAGCCGCTACTGTGTGGGGGTGGGCTTTCACCCCGCGCAGACGGGCTTTCGCTGACAAGGAATCAAGCATGTTCAAACCGACCCGGTTGTCTTTTGCCCTGGCCGCACTCTTGGGGAGTGCGGCCGTCCAGGCTGATATCGAAGTGCCGCTAGGCAGTACGCAGCGCGTCACCCAGTTGTTCGCTTTCCCCAATAATTGCAACGTGATCTGCTTTCGGCCCTGGTCGCTGGAACAGACCGTCGAGCACTACTTGAACCAGAGCCTGCAGCGTGATGGCTACAGCCGCGCCAAGGTCAGCGTGAAGACCCACGAGGGTCAGCTCTCGGCGACCTTCAGCGGCGTGCCTGACAACTACGGCCAGCCTTTGAGCAAATTGCTCGACACCGCCGACCTGGCTTACCAAGGCGCCAGCAAGCTCAACAGCGACGGTAAGTGGGCGTACAACTGGTACCTGTTCCTGCCGTTGGGCATGGCCCTGGAAAACCGCAAGAGCATTGAGCTGCTGCACTTCCCGCCGGACTACTCACTGACCCAGGCCCAGGACTACCTGGAATCGGCCACGACCGACCGTTGGGCGACCTTGCTCACCGACAACGGTATCCCGGCCACAGAAACGCCTGCGTACCAGACGATCATCGATATCGCTCCCGTCGCTGCACCGTCTAACGCGGGCAAGGATCTGGAAGGCGTCTACAGCTATTTCAACGGCTACCAGACACGCATGGTCCAGGAGCTGAGCCTGACGCCAAGTGGCTCCTTGCCGATGGTCGCGTTCGGCGCACCGGTGCGCAATTGGATCAAGCAGCAATACGGCCAGACCGTCGGTGTGCTGGGCCTGGCGCAGATCAGCCCGGCCGCCGGCAAAACAGTCTCGGTGCTGGGCTCCAACCATCCCAGTTACATCTGGTATGCGGCTGACCCGGCCACCTATGACGGTAACGAGCAAAAAGCCGATGAAGCGGGCTTGAAAGTCATGGGGCAGGATTTGAGCGCCGCCTGCTGGCAAGCGGGGATGGGGCAGAAACCGGCCGGCGATCCCAATGTGTTGCTTAAAGCGTGCATGAACACCTGGCAAGTCACGCGCAAGGAACAGACCTGTGAGCTGTTCTACACCTCGGTGCGCAACCTGACACCGGAGCAAGCCAATGCCAAATGCGCTACGCCGGTCATCAAGGCCCAGCTCAAACAACTGAAAACCGCCGCTCCAATCCCCACCCTCGCAGCCCCAGCGTTGTAAATCACGCAAAAAACCCGGGTTTCTACTGTCAGATTTGACAGTAGAAACCGGATCCAACTTCGATGATTCTTGAGCAGCCCCCATCAGCTGCGAGACTGGTAGTCAGACAACATCAGCAAGTCGATGCAGCCTAACCCAGGAGAGTCATGAAAACTCATGCCATGGATAAGGCCAAAGCGTCTGTAAATGACTGCCTTTACCCCTTCAAGACACTGCTTGTCGAACAGGGTTACCCTTCGACCAAGCAATTCAAGGTTTTGCAAGACGTTGAGGGTGCCGGCGCCGGGGTCAAGGCCCGCGTGGCCTTCGACGCCCGCGTGCGCATCGCCAAAGTCTCCGGCTACGCGGTCAGCGAGCGACGCCTGCATACCTTGCAGTTGTCGTCACGCATCCACTTGTACGACCGCTGGTTCGCCGGCTTATTGATGCACTCGTGCAACCCGAACGTGTTTTTCGACACCACCTACCTGGAGGTGTGGACCGTGCAGCCCCTGCGCGCCGGCACAATCCTGAGCATGGATTACGCGAATACCGAAGACGTGTTGTTCCGGCAGTTCGCTTGCCAATGTGGCGAGCTGAACTGCCGGGGGTGGATCACCGGCAGCCAGGAGCCGCTGAACGCCGAAGGCCAGGCGTTCATGCAGCAGTGGCGGATGCGCAAAAGCCCTTAGGCTTCACCCAGTGGGCGCAAGCGATACTGTGGCGGCAACTGCTCAAAGCCACTGATGGTGGTGTTCAAGCTCTTCCAGCGCCCATCCTTGATGCCGTAGATGCAGCCATGGATCGACAGGCTCTGCCCACGGTGCCAGGCGTTTTGCACAATGCTGGTGTGGCCGACATTGGCCACCTGCTGAATCACGTTCAACTCGCAGAGGCGGTCGACGCGTTCTTCTTCGGTGGGCAATTGGGCCAGCAGGTCGCGGTTCTCGTAATAGAGGTCGCGAATCGTGCGCAGCCAGCCGTCGATCAGGCCGAACTGGCGGTCTTGCATCGAGGCACGCACGCCGCCGCAGCCATAGTGACCGGTCACCAGGATATGTTTGACCTTGAGCACGTCGACCGCGTACTGGATCACCGACAAGCAGTTGAGGTCGGTGTGCAGCACCACGTTGGCCACGTTGCGGTGCACGAACAGATCACCCGGCAGCATGCCGACGATCTCGTTAGCCGGTACGCGGGCATCGGAGCAGCCGATCCAGAGGTATTCCGGCGTTTGCTGGCGGGCGAGCTTGGCGAAGAATTCGGGATCTTCCTGTTTGATCGCGTCCGCCCAGCGTTCGTTGTTATCAAGTAAGTCTTGTAGTTCGTTCATCAGGGAAAGCCTCAGGAATGGTGCGCAGTTTTGTGACTGACAACCCGTCGTCCGGGTCACGCTGAGTGCTAATTAGCTTGAATCTTTAGGCTGCCGCGCCTGTCCACACACTATAAGCCCCACAGTATGAGGATTGGCCATGACCGAATCACGACGCCCCTACGGCGCCACGCAGCCCGAACCGATTGATGACAACGAAGATCGCATGGGCTCGATGCGCGAGCTGGATTTTGACGAAGAGGAACCGACGGCGCAGATAGGTGAAGAGATCCCCCCGCGTGAGCGCGAGCACCTGATACCCGCTGAACGGGCGCGGGAGGCCGGCATGACCGGAGCTTCGACGGCCGCTCATGAGTCGACCGACGACGACATGAGCCCGGAAACCCTGATCCGTGAAGACGGCGCGCGGGATGCTCGAGAAGCTGGCGATGGCGACGCTGCCGATTATGACCTGAGCATTGTCGATGAAGACGAGATTGGCGGCGGCAATGGATTGGATGAGGCCGAGTTGGCCGACATCGACCCGGTAGACGGTAGCCGCTGACACACCGCCGGAGCTGAATGTGGGAGCAAGCCGCTCCCACACGAGGCCTGCGCCCTAGTCGACGAGGGTGCAGGCCATCACGACGGCATCTTCGCGGCCACCCACGGCGGGATAATAATCGCGCCGACGCCCGATCTCGTTGAAGCCGTAGCGCTCATACAAGCGAAACGCGCTGGTATTGCTGTCCCGCACTTCGAGGAAGCACTCGCGAGCGTTGGCGGCGTAGGCGCGGGACATCAGGTGTTCCAACAACGCCAAGCCCAGGCCGCGGCCCTGGTTTTCCGGCTTGACGGTGATATTCAGCAAATGCGCTTCATCGAGGATGATCTGTACAACGCCGTGGCCGACTTGTTGCTCGCCTTCGAACATCAGCCAGATCTGGTACTTGCCCAAGCCATCAAGGAAAATCCCGCGGGTCCACGGATGGCTGAACGCCGCGTATTCGATTTTCAGCACCGCGTCGAGGTCAGCCTCGGTCATCGGGCGGAAGGATAAAGCCTCACTCATCAGTCGTTTTCCAGCGCGCCATCAGCCGGCGCATGGCTTGCCAGACATCAGCCTTACGCTGTGGCTCTTCCATTAATAATTCCAGGCCCGGCAGGGCCCAGACCAGGCCCAGGCCCTCGACCTGCAGTTCACGGTACCAGGCTTCGGCATTGGCCTCGCCGGCGAAACGCACGGCGGGCAGGCCGATCAGCCACAGGCATGCACAGGGTTCGTCTTCCAGGCGCGCCGACACAAAGCCTTGCACAAAATCCCGCGCCGCTTCCGGGCCCTGGTCCATGGTGCCGCGTACCAGCAGCGGCCAGCGCACCGGGTCGCCGACGATTTGCGGGCTGTCGGGCAGGCCGGCGGCGCGCAGCATGTCCTTGAGCAGCATATAGGCCGGGTCGCGGGTCTGGAAACGCTCGCCAGTGGGCAGTTCCACCAGCAACAGGCAACGGCCGGCGCGCAGTAATTGCAGGGCGAAGCGCGGCGGCGGCACGACCGGCGCCTTGACCACCGGCGCAGTCTCTTCAGCCACCACCGGCTTGGTCACGGGCGATGGGCGCGGTACTTCGATCTTCGCTCGCTCGACCACAGGGCGCGATTGGGCTACGGGGTTGACCACCGCCACGGGCGCTGCGGCCTCTTCGCCCGATGACTCGAACGCCTCATAGGGTTCAAGCGCCTGCAACAGCTCAGGCCGCGACGGCGCGGCAAACGGCAGTTCGGTGCGGGGCAGCCAGTTGACCACCTGCATGGCGGTCAAGTAAGCGCGACGTCGGGACTCGATAAGCACAGCTCGGCCACTTGTGGATAAGTAAAGAGCGGGGATTCTACCGCTGTTCGGCAACAATCGCCCACTGCGCACTGACCGGCTGTGGATAAATCCCGCGCCTGATGCAGTACAATCGCGACTTTTAATCGCCAACCAGCCGGCCATTCCCATGATCGAACCCAAGCGCGTCCTACGCGCCCTCGCCGAACACTGGGCCTTACTGGAGCCACTGTGTGAACACTTCGACCAAGGCACCTTGAGCCTGGGCGAGCTGCGCGCACAACTGGCCGCCCAACAACTGGACAGCACGCCCCAGGACATCACCAACCTGCTGGACGTATGGATTCGCCTGGATATCCTGGTGCCTGTCGCCAAGAGCCCGAACCGTTTCGAGCTCAATGCGCAGATCCATGACTTCCTGGCTTATCTTCGCAAGGAGCACCGGCTTGGCCTGTGCCTGGAAATCGAAGCCTACCTGCGCCATCTGGAACGCCTGGCAGGCTACATCCAAGATGCGTTCGATATCCGTGACGGCCACGACCTGGCCCGTCAACTGCGCCTGCTCGACATGCGTGTCCGTGACGTGCTGAAAAAGCTCGCCAACGACGAACAGGCCCTCGCCGCAGTGGCCGACCGCGCCAAGACCAGTGACCGGCAGATCCCGCTGCGCCAGCGTTACGCCGAGGTATTGGCGACCTGGGATGAATACGTCGAACCGATGATCCAACTGGTGAACGCCGATGGCGCCTTCGAACAGGGCGTGCGCAAGGTCGAGAATGTGCTGCTGCGCCTGCTCACCGAGCAACAGCGCCTGGGTCACCTGGTGGACGACGACATGCTGCTGCGCACACACGCGCGCATTCTTGAAATGCAGACCAGTGCCCAGCTGACCTTGCGTCATGCGCGCGAACTGCTGTTGCCGCTGCGTGAAGAAGCCCGTCGGCACAACGCCGTGACCCGAGGCGCGGCGCTGGCCTTGTCGGCGATTCGCCGTAAAGGGCTGGACGCAGTGCCGCAAGCGGCGTTGCCCATGTTTACCCGGCCGCAAAGCACCTTTCTCGGCAGTGCGAGCCAGGTGGAAGCCTATGTGTACGCCCTGGCGAATTTCGAGCCGAAACCGGCACGCTTCCCCAAGGCGCACAAGTCCCACAGAGGCGAAGCCCAACGCGCGCCGCGCACGGTCAAGGAAATGCTCGAACGCTGCGAAGACGCGCTGCCGATGCCAGACCTGATGACCTGGCTGCTGGAACAGGAACCGGACGGTGCCACCGACGAGTTGCTGTACTGGTTCTCGCGCCTCTCGCGGGAAAAACGTTTCAAGCGCGAACGCCTGGAACGCCGCGATTACCACACACACGAGCACCAGGTCAGCCTGCGCTCATTCGCCCTGCTCCCGGCCACGCCTGACGCCGCCGAGAATTCTGCGAGCACGCCTTATGCATCTTGATCTATCCGAACTGTCCCAGCTGGCGCCGATCTTTCGCGAGCTGTTCAAGGGTTACCACGTCAGCCGCCGCGACCCTGAACTGTATGCACAACTGTCAAACTTCCAGGACCAGTACCGCACGCTGTTCAAGGCCCTGGGCTTTGAATTGGTATGCGACACCCGGGGTTTCTACTATTTCGTGCCGGACACCGCCGTGGCCGCCGCGCAAGTGAACAAGACCGCGCAGCGCCTGGCGTTGTTCACCTTCATCATCGTCGAACATCTGGCCGACCAGGGCCGCGACCCGATCGCCGTGCTGGACGGTGGTAGCCTGGGCCGCGATGAGCTGCCGTCGTTGCTGGAGAAGTACCGCGACCTGTTTATCCAGGCCGAAGTGCAGACCCAGGAAGAACTCGAAGAGAAAATCATGCGCCGCATGACCCAACTGGGTTTTGCCAGCGAAGACAACGGCGTGTACCGCTTCCTGCCGCCGATGCACCGTTTCCTGGATGTGTGCCTGTCGGTACAGCAGGATCGCGACCTCGCCGCCAGCATCCACAGCGTGTTGCCATTGCCGGCACCGGTGATCATCGACGAAGACAGCGATGAAAAACTGCTGGAAACCGATGACCCGCTGGACCTCAGTGACTTCACCGAGGAAAGCGAAGAAGACGCCCTGGCGCGTGCCATTGCAGAAGAACAGGAGACCGACGCATGAGCAAGGAACGCTACGGCATCCGCCGCTTCGCCCTATTGAACACAGCGGGTTACAGCCTGGGCTTGTTCCCACTGGAAGAACCGCTGTCGGTCTATGGCGCGAACAACCTGGGCAAATCCGCGTCGATCAACGCCTTGCAGTTCCCGATCCTGGCGCGCATGTCGGACATGAGTTTCGGCAAGTACACCCTGGAACAATCGCGGCGCTTCTACTTCGCCAGTGACACCAGCTACATCCTCGTGGAAGTCTCCCTGCCTCATGGCCCCCACGTGATCGGTGTGGTCGGGCGTGGCCCGGGGGGCGGTTTCGGCCACCAGTTCTTTGCCTATGCCGGCAAGCTGGACCTGGCCCATTACCAGAAAAACGATACCTGCCTGCGCCAGAAAGAGCTGTTCACCAACCTTGAGCGCGAAGGCCTGAAAGCCTATGAACTCAAGCCTGATGAACTGCGTCGCCTGCTGGTGGGCGGCCATACGTCGATCCCACTGGACCTGACCCTGATTCCGCTGCGCTCCACCAGCGAGCAGAGCCTGAAGACGTTCCGGGCACTGTTTATCAACCTGCTGCACATGCGCGAAATCACCGCGGCCAAGCTCAAGCAATTGTTCCTCGACGCGTTCGAACACAGCCTGCGTTCCGGCAGTGTCGATTACATCGCTGCATGCGAAGAGGCCTTCCGTGATGTACGACGCATGGAACAGGACTACAACTCGCTGGTGGCCGCCGGGCCTTTGGTCGAGGCACTGTCCAATGGTGTGAAGCAGCGCGATATCCTGCGCGGCAAACTGCATCGCCTGTCGCCGTTGCTGGATTCGTTGCTGGGCACTTGGTCGGATTACGCCAGTGCGCGCAAGGAAGAACTGACGATCCAGGCCGAGCACTACCGCAACGAGCAGGACGCACTGCAGAACGACCAGCGCGGCGGCACCCAGGAGCTGATGCGCCTGGAGCGGGAGATCAGCGGTATTCAGCGCTGGTTGGGCGAGTTGTCGGTGCTCAAGCATCGCTTTGCCTTGGTCAATGACGTCAAGGTGCTGGAGCAGCAACTGCTGGCGGCCAAGGATGCCCACGATGAATTGGCCGGTGCCCTGGCGCAGTCGCGACAATTCAGCGCCGAGGATCTGGACGAGCGTCTGCGGGATCTGGAAAAACGCTTGAAGTCGGTCAGGCAGCAGCTCGACCACGCGGACAACAACAGCTACGCCAAACTGCGTGAAGAGTTCTCGCAGCAGGATGTCGAACGTCTGATGCGCCTGTTCAACAGTTCGCTGTTCAGCCTGCCATTGGGTGAGCACGGCATCACGCTGGACGAGGACGGCCAGTGGGTCAAATCCCTGGAGCAGATCCTCGACGGCTTCAAGGGCGAGCGCTTCGAAGTGCCGGGGCTGTCCATCGACATCTCCCACATCGAGCCACCGGCGTTGCAAGCCTTAGCGGATCGCGCAGCACTGCGTGACCAGAAAGAACGCCTGGAAAAAGAACTCAAGCAGCTCAAGACGCAACAGGCGGTCGCTGCTGACCGCGCGGCGAGCAAGACCCAGACCGAAGCGCTGTACCAGCAAGTGCTGGATGCGCAAAAGGCCTTGGAAGACTTCCGCCGTACGCAAACCCTGAGTGCCGAAGAAGGCGAAAAACTGGAAAGCCTGGCGCAGATGGAAGCCGCCCAGGATGAGTTGAAACGCTCCAGCGATGCCTTCACCGAGCGCGTTCAGCAATTGTCGGCCAAGTTGCAACTGGTCGGCCGTCAGATCGCGGATATGGAAGCCAAGCAGCGTACGCTGGATGACGCCTTGCGCCGTCGCCAACTGCTGCCAGCGGACTTGCCGTTCGGCACGCCGTTCATGGACCCGGTCGACGACTCCATGGACAACCTGCTGCCACTGCTCAATGACTACCAGGACAGCTGGCAAGGTTTGCTGCGCGCCGATGGCCAGATCGAAGCGTTGTATGCGCAGGTACGCCTCAAGGGCGTGGCCAAGTTCGACAGCGAAGATGACGTAGAACGCCGCCTGCAACTGTTGATCAACGCCTATGCGCACCGTACCGACGAAGCCCTGACACTGGGCAAGGCGCGCCGTGCGGCGGTCACCGATATCGCACGTACCCTGCGCAATATCCGTAGTGACTACGACAGCCTGGAACACCAGTTGGCCTTGTTCAACCGCGAGATCAACAAGCGTCAGGTGTCCAACCTGCAGAGCTTTCGCATCGTGTTGGCGCCGAACAAGGAGGCGCTCAAGCATATCGACCAGATCATCCACAGTGCCGGTCAGTATGAGGAAGGCGAAACCTTGTCGGTGTTCGACCTCAGCCAGAGCGCCGAGCAGGACAACAAGAACGAAGAGGCCAAGGAATACCTGGCACGCCTGGTAGCCGCCAACCATAACCAGCTGGGCCTCAAGGACTTGTTCGAGCTGGCGTTCGAGATCACCAAGGTGCACGGCCAACCGGTGATTCACACCGACATCGACGGCGCGGCGTCCAACGGCACCACCATGACCATCAAGGCGCTGACCAACATGTACTTGTTGCTGCACTTGATGGACCGCGACCAGGCCGGACGCGTGCGCTTGCCGTACTACCTCGACGAGGCGGCGGACATCGACGAGAAGAACCAGGCCGCGCTGCTGGAAACCAGCTTGCAGCTGGGCTTCGTACCGATCCTGGCGAGTGTGAAGCCGCAGGTGTCCGCCCAGGTGGCGATTGACCTTGAAGGCGGCAGCGGGCCGAACGGCATCTACATCGATGAGGCGGACTGGAAGTACATCCGTCGTCACGATGTGGTGAAGGCAACGATGAACGTGCAGGCGGACGAGCCGGAGTTGGATGAGGTTTAATCCACTGCGCTGAAACGCAAAAGGCCGCGATCTGATGGATCGCGGCCTTTTTTATGGTTTTGAGTAGCGTGAAGCCCTTGGAGGCCTCTTCGCGAGCAAGCCCGCTCCCACAGTTGACCGAGTGTTCGCTGTAGGAATGCGGGCGAATGTGGGAGCGGGCTTACTCGCGAAAGGCAGCGCCTCGGTCTATTTGCCGAGAGGAATCTTAGGCGCCCAGGTCAGCCATTCGTCTTCGAACTTGTCGAACAGCGCAAAGGTTTGCTGTGGCCGTGCGGCGTTGCCCATGCGCTCGCCGTCTGGCGTGGCAAAGGCGATACCACCGGCAACCAAGGTTTCCAGGGACTCGGTGCGCACTGTTGCACCTTTGAACAGCCCGAAGTCGACCCCGAAGCCGCTGGTGTTCCAGAAGCGGCTGCCACTCCGTACCAAAGGCGCGTACTTGGGCTCGATCAGGATATGGATCAGGACACGGTCCGCAGTCTGGCCCAACTCGTAACCCGTGACCTTGCCGACGGTGACTTCGCGATAGGTGACCGGCACACCTTCTTTCAACGAACCACGGCGTGCGGCGCTGAGTGTCAGGCTCAGGCCAGTCTCCTGGTGGGCGGTTTCAGGAGGCTGGTCCAGCGCGACGAAACTCTTCTGCGCAGTGGCGTTTTTCGCCGCCGGCTGCACTTCGATGTATTGGCCGGTGACCAGGGTTTCCAGGTTCGACGTTTTCATCAGGCCCAGCTCAGGCTTGACCACCCAGAACTGGCTGCCTGCGCGCGCGATCCGATCGGCCACTTGGGTGATACGTGCGCTGAGCAATACCGATTGCATGTCGGCACTCAGGTCAACGCTCTCGATCTTGCCCACATCCAGTCCCTTGAAACGTACCGGTGTGCCCGGGCGCAGTCCATCGGCGCGATCAACCCTGATGGTCACCAGGGTGCCATGCTGATTGGCCGCGTCACGGTCAGCGAACAGGCGGAAACGTGGAATGCGCCTTTTCAGGGGTACGTTGGGCTCCGGGGTCTCGAAAGCAATACCGCCAGCCATCAGGCTGGCCAGCGACTCACTCTTGACCTGGATGCCGCCGGTCAGACCGCCAGTCAGGGTGACGCCGCTGGCATTCCAGAAACGCGTCGAACCGTTGACCAGGTTTTCGTATTCCTTCTCGATGTGAACGCCGATCACAAGCTGCTTGTTCTTGCGGGAGAACTGGTAGCTCTGCACCGAGCCGACTTTGACTTGTTTGTAGAGGATCGGACTGCCCACATCCAGGGAGCCGAGGCTATCGGTGAGCAGCACCATGTGCAGGCCTGGGGAGCGCAGGTCCAACGGCGGAGCTTTGGCACGAGCAGTGAACTCACGCTGTGGCGCGCCGCCTTTATCGCCAGGTCGGATGGCGATGTAGTTACCTTTGACCAAGGCTTCCAGACCAGTGATGCCCGCCAGTGAGATGGACGGCTTGACGACCCAGAACTGGGTGTCCTGCACCAGGTATTCCTCAGCGAGCGGATCGAGGGTCAGTTCAGCGTTAGCACTGGAGAGGCTTGGGTCGATCTTCAGGGTTTTCAGGCTACCGACCTGGATACCTTTGTACATGACGGGGGTGCGTCCAGCCTGCAAACCTTCGAAATCGGTCAGTTTGACCTTGACCCTGATACCGGCCGCGGCCGCATCAAAATCCTCATACAGACGGAAGGGCAGGCTCGGGTCGGTCGGCGGACTGTCCTTGCGATTCTCCGGCGTGGCGAAGGCGATACCGCCGGCAACGATGCTGGAGAGGGATTCGCTGCGCACCTTTACGCCGGAGAGGTTGGCGTCGATGCTGATGCCACTGGCGTTCCAGAACCGCGTATGTTTGCGCACCAGGTGGGCGTAGGTCGGTTCGATATAGACCTTGATCTCGACGGTGCTCTGGTCTTCGGAGAGCAGGTAGCTTTTGACCTGGCCAACTTGGATCTGCTTGTAGAACACCGGGCTGCCACGATTCAGCGAGCCGAGTCGATCGGCCTTGAGGGTCAAGTGCAAACCGGGCTTGGCGTCAGATAACGGTGGCTCTTCAGACAGCGCCTTGAATTTGCGAGTGGGTTCACCATCACCTGGACTGGCAGCGATGTAGTTACCTGAGACCAGGGTTTCAAGACCGGTGATACCCGCAAGACTGACGCTGGGTTTGACCAGCCAGAAACGCGTGTTGGTCTTGAGATACTGCTCAACGTCTTTGTTCATTTCGATGGTAGCGATCACACCGCGATTGCTGCCTTCGTCATCCAGAGCCATGGCTTTGACCTTACCCACGGTCATGCCTTTGTAGACCACTTCGGTCTTGTTGACCTGAATACCTTCGCCGCTTTCAAAACGGACTTGGATCTCGATGCCCTGTTGGTTATAGGCACGCCATCCTAACCAGCCACCGATGATCAGGGCAATCAGGGGCAACACCCAAATGGCCGACCAGTTGGAGGCTGGGCGGGTTTTAGCTTTAGGCAAATCACTCATGGTCGTCGTCCGACTCCGTGTTATCCCAAATCAGTCGGGGATCAAAAGTTACTGCGGCAAGCATCGTCAAGATCACCACACTGGCGAACGCTGCAGCGCCGAGGTCAGCCTCGACACTGGCAAGCCGGCCAAAGTTTACAACCGCCACCAGGATGGCGATCACGAAGATATCCAACATGGACCAGCGGCCAATGAATTCGATGAAGCGGTACATGATAATGCGTTGTTGCGCGGACAGCGGTTGATGGCGCTGCACCGAAAACAGTAGCAGACCGATACCCACCAACTTGAATGTGGGCACCAGGATACTGGCGATGAACACCACGGCCGCAATGGGGTACATACCGTGCTGCACCAGTTGGATCACGCCGGCCATGATGGTGCTGGGGTCGCCCTGGCCGAGGGTATTGATGGTCATGATCGGCAATAGGTTCGCGGGGATGTACAGGATCGCCGCAGTCATCAGCAATGCCCATGTGCGCGCCAGGCTGTTGGGGCGACGGGCATGGATAAGCGCACCGCAACGCGTGCACAGCTGCTCATCGGTGTCCAGCTCTTGCTTGTTCAGTTCGTGGCATTCGGTACAGATCAGAATACCTGCATCAATCGCTCGCATGATCATCCTCTCCAGACAGCGCCTGCCAGATCTGATGGGGCGACATCACCACCTC
This sequence comes from Pseudomonas sp. Q1, assembly GCF_009935975.1. Taxonomy (NCBI): domain Bacteria; kingdom Pseudomonadati; phylum Pseudomonadota; class Gammaproteobacteria; order Pseudomonadales; family Pseudomonadaceae; genus Pseudomonas; species Pseudomonas sp. Q1. The sequence continues at coordinate 482,164 of NZ_QODI01000003.1, forward strand.
AAGCAGCACTTGAACGATTAATAGACTGACAAAACAGACGAGCCCCAGGCCGACTGTGATGGAGGCCATGTCAGCGAGTTTGACGATCGCCACAAGCACGCCCATCAAGTAGACCTCCAACATCCCCCAATCTTTCAGATGATGGTAAATGCGGTAGAGCAACAACCCATAGCTGCGGCCGACCTTCCAGCGGATGCTGAGCAGCACGGCCAACTGGCAGAGCAATTTGAGCAGGGGAATGCCCATGCTGCACAGGAACACCACCACCGCGACGCCTTGCATGCCGGTATCAAACAAACCGACGACGCCAGTCCAGACGGTATCTTCGGAGGATTGCCCGAGTAGATTGAGCTGCATGATAGGTAAAAAGTTCGCGGGGATGTAAAGCAATAGCGCGGCAATTACCAAGGCAAGGCTTCGCTCCACGACATTGTGGCGATGAGCGTACAACTCGTATCCGCAGCGTGGGCATTGGGCCTTCTCACCGATGGCGAGTACCGGTTTACGCATCAGCAAGTCGCACTCATGGCATGCCACCAGATCGTCCAGCGGTAAATCCGACACCTCAAGGGTATCAACCGGATCGGGCATAGTAGGGCTCAGACTCTAAAAATGGTTAGGTGCCTATTCTAGTGGCCTGGTTCAGAAATAACTGTGCAAATTTGTCGGGGAGTGCCGGTGAATTTTCGATCGCCCAAAACAAAACCCCATCTGCTTTCGCAAATGGGGTTTCGGAATTTAATCTTGACGATGACCTAC